>NZ_JADILN010000016.1:0-54997 GCF_015278155.1 Pseudoalteromonas simplex | reverse complement strand
CGTAGTGAAATGACAACACAAACGTATTTTTATATTGAAAAATACTACAACTCAGTAAGAAGGCATGGCACCCTAGGGTATAAAAGTCCCATGCAGTACGAACAAGTTAATTAAACCCCGTGTCTACTTTATCGGGGTCAGATCAGATAGCTGATAGCTGATAGCTGATAGCTGATAGCTGAAGTACAAAAACCTACCTTTTTTCGTTCGATATTTAACCGCTGTTAATAATTAGTACGTATTACAGTAAAAAAACTTCAAGATTTAGCAAAATTAGCTTAAATCCATCAGTTAATTGATGAAATTTTTTGCTACAATTGGGGGGCAAGTAATGTGAGTGAGTTCAACAACAGCTAATGCAGAATTCTGTTTCCTCTTAGTGAGGTTGATCTTGGTCAGTATATTGTTTTTTTATATGCGTTATCATAACCAGCGGCTTCATACTCGAGCTAACCTAAATTAATAATTCATTAAATAGGGTTTATTCGAGCATGAGACTGTGAATAACCTTGTTTTAATCAAGGGTTTTAATTATGATCGCGTCTATTTTGAAATTTCTAAAAATTAACCTGCTGTAACTGATGTTCTCAATATGGCAAGTGTTGGGAATCATAGTGGAGATAAGTGGATGAGCAATGCGCCTGTAGACAATGGCCGACGTCGCTTTTTAACCATAGCTACCTCTGTTGTTGGTGGTGTTGGTGCGGCTGGGGCTGCTGTTCCTTTTATTGCGTCTTGGAATCCAAGTGAGCGAGCTAAATCTGCGGGTGCGCCTGTAGAAGTAGATATCAGCAAGCTTGAGCCAGGACAATTAATACGTGTTGAGTGGCGAGGAAAACCTGTTTGGGTTATTAATCGTACACCAAGAATGCTTGAACAGATGAAAGAACATGAAGGTCAACTTCGTGATCCTGCGTCTGAAGAGCCTCAACAACCTGAATCATCAACCAATGAATATCGTTCGCAACGTCCTGAGATCTTCGTTGCTGTTGGTATTTGTACGCACTTAGGTTGTTCTCCTAGCTTCCTACAAGGTGGCTTTGGTGAGAAAGTAGAGGGCACAGATGACGGTTTCTTCTGTCCGTGTCACGGTTCTAAATTTGATATGGCTGGTCGTGTATTCCAATCTGTACCTGCACCATTAAATCTAGAAATTCCTCCGTATACCTTCCTTGATGACACGACTATTCTAGTCGGTGAAGAAAAAGGAGTGGCGTAATGTTTGGTAAAATTATTGGTTGGATCGACGATCGTATTCCAATGACACGTGTTTGGAACATGCATATTGCACAGTATCCAGCACCAAAAAACTTTAACTTCTGGTACTTCTTTGGCTCTCTAGCCATGTTAGTACTTGTTAACCAAATCGTAACTGGTATCTGGTTAACAATGAACTTCGTACCATCTGCTGAAGGTGCTTTCGCATCGGTAGAATACATCATGCGTGATGTTGAATACGGTTGGTTACTTCGTTACCTTCACTCAACAGGTGCATCAGCGTTCTTTATCGTTGTATACCTGCACATGTTCCGTGGCATGATCTACGGTTCTTACCAAAAACCACGTGAATTACTGTGGTTATTCGGTATGTTCATCTTCTTAGCGCTTATGGCTGAAGCTTTCATGGGTTACTTACTTCCTTGGGGACAAATGTCTTTCTGGGGTGCACAGGTAATCATTTCACTATTCGGTGCGATTCCGGTTATTGGTGATGATTTAACGCTTTGGATCCGTGGTGACTACGTAATTTCTGGTGCTACGCTTAACCGCTTCTTTGCACTACACGTAATTGCATTACCTTT
Organism: Pseudoalteromonas simplex; assembly: GCF_015278155.1. Classification (NCBI taxonomy): domain Bacteria; kingdom Pseudomonadati; phylum Pseudomonadota; class Gammaproteobacteria; order Alteromonadales; family Pseudoalteromonadaceae; genus Pseudoalteromonas; species Pseudoalteromonas simplex. The sequence goes on along the minus strand of NZ_JADILN010000016.1, from coordinate 53,195 downwards.
AGTAATCGTTATCTTAGTATTCTTACACATTGTTGCACTACACGAAGTGGGTTCAAACAACCCAGATGGTGTTGAAATCAAGCGTAAGAAAGGCACTGTAGCTGAAGAAGATAAGCCTAAATTCAAATTCCACGAGTATTACACCAACAAGAAAGACATTGTTGATGCAATCCCTTTCCACCCTTACTACACAGTAAAAGATATTGTGGGTGTGGTTGGTTTCTTAATCTTATTCTGTTGGGTTGTATTCTTTATGCCTGCGATGAATGGTTTCTTCTTAGAAGCGCCAAACTTCGAAGCAGCTAACCCGCTGAAAACACCAGAGCACATTTTCCCAGTTTGGTACTTTACGCCATTCTACGCAATCCTACGTGCAATACCTAACAAGTTAATGGGTGTTGTGGCGATGGGTGCATCTATCGTAGTGCTTGCGTTACTTCCTTGGATTGACCGTGGTTCGGTTCGCTCTATTCGTTATCGTTGTGGCTTACACAAGTTAAACATCGCACAATTCGTGGTAACTTTCGTTATCTTGGGTTGGGTTGGTGCTACACCACAAACTGATTTCAAAACGCTGTTATCGCAAATCACGACTGTGACATACTTCATGTTCTTCGTATTGTTATTTGTTTACAGCAAGAATGAGAAAACTAAGCCATTACCAACGAGGTTGACGAAATGATGAAAAAGCTAATTATCGGTTTATTCGCATTGTTGCCATCGTTGACAATGGCAGCAGGTCCTTCGGTTCCTTTAATGGATGCGAACATTGACCTTAAAGATAACGCATCTTTACAGCGCGGTGCTAAATTGTTCATGAACTACTGTCTTGGTTGTCACCAAATGCAGTATCAACGTTATGAGCGTACGTTCCGCGATATCGGTATTCCTACTGAGATTGGTCAAGAGCAACTAATTTTTGATGGCTCAAAAGTAGGTAGCCACATCAAAAATGCGATTGATAAAGATGACGCAGCTAAATGGTTTGGCGCAGCGCCACCGGATCTTACGCTTGTAGCGCGAGTTCGTGGTACTGACTGGATCTATACTTACCTGAAGTCATTCTATAAAGATGAATCTCGTCCGTTTGGCGTAAACAACGTTGTTTTCCCATCGGTAGGTATGCCACACGTTCTTCAAGAACTACAAGGCTTACCAACACCAATCACTGAAGAAGTGGAAGAACATGGTCACACAGTGACTAAAGTTGTTGGCGTTGAGACAGATGGTTCTGGTGAAATGAGTGTTGACGAGTACGATCGTGCTGCTCGTGACTTAACTAACTTCTTAGCTTACGTTGGCGAGCCGTCACGTTTAGAGTCAGAAGCGTTAGGTCTAAAGGTAATTGGTTTCCTAGTGATTCTATTTATCTTGGCATTCATGCTGAAGAAAGAATACTGGAGAGATGTTCACTAATCCTGGGCATTTTGAAAGGTAGTTTTGTGATAGGGGCTTAAGCCCCTATTGCTGTTTTTGTAATATAATGGAGGTAGGCATGGCCGTAGCTGCCAATAAGCGCCCTGTAATGACCCTGTTTTCTGGTGCTAACTGTATGTATAGCCATCAAGTACGTATCGTACTTGCTGAAAAAGGTGTAAGTGTTGACATTCACCTGGCTGAAAAGGATAACCTGCCAGAAGCACTTCATGAGATTAACCCTTACGGTACAGTACCAACACTGATCGATCGTGAGCTTGGTTTATATCAGGCAAACATCATCATGGAATACCTTGATGAACGTTTCCCTCATCCTCCACTAATGCCAGTTTATCCGGTTATGCGTGGCCGTAGTCGTCTGATGATGCATCGTATCGACACGGATTGGTATAGCCTAGCTAACAAAATCACTAGCGGTAGCAGCGAAGCAGCGCAAGCACGTAAAGAGCTGACAGAAGCGTTACTTGCAATTGCACCAATCTTCTCTGAAGCACCTTACTTCATGAGTGAAGAGTTCAGCTTAGTTGATTGTTACTTAGCACCATTACTTTGGCGTTTACCTGAGCTTGGCATTGAGCTTAATGGTGCAGGCGCGAAAGAGCTTAAAGAATACATGTTGCGTTTATTTGAGCGTGAATCATTCCAAGCTTCACTAACTGAAGCAGAGCGTGAGATCCGTTTATAATGACGCCTAATCGTCCTTATTTACTACGCGCTTTCTTTGATTGGATTGTTGATAATCAGTGCACACCACACTTAGTGGTTAACGCTGATTTTCCTGCTGTACAAGTACCAACACAGTTTGTGCAAGACGGTCAGATCGTTTTGAACATTAGCCCATCAGCGGTAACACAATTTGCAATGGACAACCAACAGCTTAGCTTTAATGCGCGCTTTGGTGGCCAACCAATGCAAGTGTACGTACCTATGGGTGCTGTGCTCGCAATTTATGCACGTGAGAATGGTGAAGGGACTGTATTTACTGCAGAAGAATTCATCGAGGACGAAGACGATTTTGCTCCGGTATTAGAAAGTGTTGAAACACCTGACGATATTACGCCAGATGATGAACCACCTGCTAAACCAGAGAAGAAAAAAGGTGCTCACTTACGAGTGATTAAGTAACCTTAGTCAGACAAAAGAAAACCCGCTATTTAGCGGGTTTTTTATTATTAATTAACTATTTAGCGTTACAGATATTCAAACACTTTAATAACACGTTCAACGCCTGATACGTTACGTGCTACATCAACCGCCAAATTCGCTTCAGAATCGCTCACTAAGCCCATTAAAAAGACTTCGCCATTCTCTGTTACTACTTTGATGTTATTGCTGCTGATGCTTTCTGTGGTGAGCAATTGCGTTTTCACTTTAGAAGTTAACCAAGAGTCGTGCGTTTGCGTACTCATACCAATATTTGAACCAATGCGAATTTGGTTGTGGATTTTACGAATGCCATCAACGCCTTCAATAGCGCGTTGTGCTTCGTCTTTCATTTCTGCGTTAGCAACTTGGCCAATCATTAGCACAATGCCATTAACGCTAATGACGTTAACGTTAGCAAATTTATGTAGGCGCTCATTTTCGCTGATAGCAATAGAACTTTTAATTTCGATGTTGTTATCGTCGATTTGTGAACCAATCGTGCGGCGATCATTCGCGGCAGTTACAGCGCCCGCTGTACCGGCGACAACGGCAGCTGCACAGCCTTGCAGCAATAAAACGGTACTAATAACAATTAAAGACTGTTTAAACATTAATTTTCTTCCTGTGGGAATAAGGTTAAATCGATAAGTTCACTGAGGCAGTGCAAATTCACTAAATGCGACTCAACGATACGGCTTGGGCGCTTTGATGGCACACGAATTTCAACGTCATTTGGGCCAAGTAAGCCAACTAATTCACCGCCGTCATCACCAACAAGCACAATCACTTTCATATCACGAGTCAGTGCCGCTTCAACTGCTGAGATAATTTGCTTTTCATTACCATTAACTGCAATTGCTAATAAAAGGTCGCCTTGCTGAGCAAATGCACGAATTTGTCGTGCAAAGGTTTCGTGCTCATCGTTATTGGCTGCAGCGCCTAAGTTAACTTGATCTTGTGCAAGCGCAACTGCGGGTAGGCAAGGGCGCTCGGTTTCATAAAAGTTAATTAATAGCCCTGCCATGTGCTGTGCCAACATATGACAGCTAGGAGTGCCACAACATAACAGCTTATTGCCGTTAATGAGGCTTTGTGCAATGGTGAATGCTGCTGATTCAAGTGCGCTTGGCAGTACTTCACCTGCCGCTATTTGAACTTGAATATTTTCAGTAAAGATTTTTTTTATCGTTTCTTGCATAACCTACCAAATTAAGCCGACGCCAAACGGCGTTAGTAAACATTTTTAAACCAGTTTAGGGTGCTGTTAAGCTCACCTGTTATAGCGACATAATCTATCCGCATAGACTGGTTTGAGATCTTTTTCTCGGCAAGATAATGGCTAATCGTGCGCCTTAATCGTTGCTGCTTTTGTTTGCTGAGCGCATAGTTTGCGCCACCACGCAAGGCGTTTTTTCTAAATTTTACTTCTACAAATACCAGCGTTTGCCCGTCACGCATTATTAGGTCTAGCTCACCGTATTTACATAAGTAATTGCGTTCAATGGCTTTTAAACCATGTTGTATTAAATATTGTTCAGCCTGCTTTTCGTAATACAGGCCTTTTTCGCGGCTATTTTGCCATAATTGCTTAAACCAAGACATAGCTTCATCCTTGAGCTATTACTACGTTTTAAAAAGATTATTCAGCAGCGTTAATTCCAAAGGCAGATTGCATAAATAATGGAATTGGTTGCTCAGTCGCTAAATCAACCGCAATAATTTGTTTATTCTTGTACTGTGCCCAATCTAAAGTGCGCGTAACATAGCCATTGCTGGCAATGCTCAGTTGACCACTGATACCACTAAAGCGTTTACCTTGCACCATGCTTAATTGCTTCACATCACCTAGCATACTGGCTGCATCGAATGCCATGGCAAATAAGCGCTGGCTTATATCTGCGTTTTCTGGCCATAAACTTTCGTATTGCTGGCGTAAATTGTGTTGTTGAATTTGACCATCAAGCATCCAAGGTAGTTCCGTAAAATAAAGGCCATCTAAATCGCCTTTGTCGGTTCTATCGATTTGCTTACTGTGGCTTTTTGAGCTGGCATAAAGCGGAATACGCTCAGCAAAAGTACTTACGTTTACGTCTAAATAGGGCTTGATTAAACGCGTTTCAGTAGCATCACCTAAAATATAAATCACATCAATGTCGCTGCGCGAGCGAGTTTCACTTTCAACTTCTTGCTTGAATAACGATTTGGCAACTTTAATACGCTCTTTGCTTTGGTCTACTTCAAGTAAGCCAGTGATGGTTTTTGGCATGTCGTCTTTACCAGAGTAAAGCCCAATTTGAGGTTTAACTTCGCTGTAGCGTTGCCACTGCGTATTGAAGTATTCAACTAGGCGTTGGCCGTTACTATTATTTGGTGCTAGCAGCATCGGCTTTTGATAGCCAGCTGTTAAAAATCGCTCCAGTGCTTGCTGAACTTCATGTTCAGGACTTAAAGCAAAGAAAAAGTGCTGCTGTGAAATTCGCTCACCATCAAAGGTGTTTAAATGCATCACTGGGTAATCAACTAGTGTTTGAGCGTTGGTTAGCTTTTCGATATTAGTTTTTAATAAAGGGCCGATAACAAAATCAGCATTAAATTCGCTGAGTTTAAGTGTAATTTCAGCGGCTGATAGCGACTCATCAATAAATAATGTTTGTTCTAATGATTTTCCATCTAAGGCAGCAAGCACACCTGCTTTTAGTGCATCACCTAATCGCTCATTGGCGCCTGATTGAGGGAGTAGTACTGCGAGGCGGTTTACATTTAAAGGTTCAATTTGTACTAGCTCTGTTACCTTTTTAGGCAGCACCTCAGCTGCTGGGTGACCCGGGTAGCGACGCAGCCAGTTGTTCATTGCTTGATGAAGCTCAACAGGCGCACCTAAATACACTTGATGATAAAGCGCTAAATTGACCCAACCTTGTTGCACCACAGAGCCACGATTAAAACGCTCAAGTGCGTACGATGAAAGCTGGGTTAGGCTTTGCCATAAATCTTTGTTTAGATTGGCAACGATAAAATTGTTTTCGCTGCTAAGTGTTGATGCTTTAAAAAAGAAAGGCATTGCTCGTTTTGGCATGCCTTGCGATGCATAAACACGCGCAGTTAAATATTGGTGCCATGCTTGATGTTCAGGCTGGCTTAACTGTGGCTCGAGCTGCTGTAACTGAGCTAAAGCTAAATCACTTTTGCCTTGATGCTCTTGTGCAAGAGCAATGTAAAGTTTGTTTTGAATTTGGTCTACACTTGGGGTCGCTTCTAGTTCAAGGCAGACTTTTTCTAGTAGTGCCCAGCGCTCCTCACTGATAGCAGCATCACGCGCAGTGTATAAAAGCTGTATTTTATCTGCGCCTTGACGATTTAGCGCTGCTTGGTACATAGATTGTGCGTCGGTTAGCTGTGATAGGGCAATACTCGATTGGCCCGATTGATTTTCTGCACTATTTCGAGGTTTTTCGGTTGTGCTACAAGCCGATAACCCTGACAATACAATTAATAGACTAACAAGTTTAAGTCGCACAATGATTTCCCGATACGTTAACGCGATTTGCTTATATTACTGACTGACGCAGGAGACCTCAATGTTAAATGAGGACAATTCAGATAAAATCGGCACTCTTTACATTGTTGCCACGCCTATTGGTAACTTTGATGACATCAGCCAGCGTGCCATCCAAACCCTATCTGAGGTTGACTTAATAGCCGCTGAAGATACTCGTCACACAGGAAAGTTGTTAAGCCATTTTAATATCAAAGCAAAAACCTTTGCTTTACATGACCATAACGAGAAACAAAAAGCGCAACAAATTGTAGATTGGTTAGAGCAAGGAATGAATATTGCGCTGGTATCTGACGCCGGCACGCCACTTATTAGCGACCCAGGTTATGCGGTGGTTAATTTATGCCGTGAACAAGGCGCGCACGTCACGCCGGTGCCGGGGGCATGTGCTGCAATTACCGCGGTGTGTTGTTCTGGTTTACCAACAGATCGTTTTCAGTTTATTGGTTTTACACCTGCAAAGAGTAAAGCAAGGCAGAGCTTTTTTATCGAAGCGGTAAACTCAGGTATTACTAGCATCATGTATGAAAGTACCCACCGTATAATGGCGAGCCTTGATGATTTAGAAGCAGCTCTCGGTGCAGAGCAGCCAGTAGTGTTTGCCAAAGAACTTACCAAAACTTTCGAAACCTTTTTCAATGGCACAGTTGCCGAGCTAAAACAGTTCTTAACGGATGATCCCACTAAGCAGCGTGGTGAAATCGTACTGATGCTACCGGGTAAAGCAAAGCAAAGTGACGATATTCCAGAAGATGCGCGCCGCATGCTAGGTTTACTCGAAGCCGAAATGCCACTGAAAAAAGCCTGTGGTGTTGTGGCTGAGTATTTTGGTTTGAAGAAAAATGCACTTTATAAAGCAATTATTGACGAAAAAGACTAATTCTTTACTGCATAGACGTGCGCGCTCAGGTATACTGCGCGCCGAGTCAGCCGAGATAATCGCTGCCTGCAACGAAAATGCGCAGGGGGAGGAAAGTCCGGGCTCCACAGGGCAGGGTGCCAGCTAACGGCTGGGGGGCGCGAGCCTACGACAAGTGCAGCAGAGAGGAGACCGCCAACTTCGGTTGGTAAGGGTGAAAGGGTGCGGTAAGAGCGCACCGGGCCACTGGTAACAGTTGGTTGCAAGGTAAACTCCACCCGGAGCAAGACCAAATAGGGTTCTATCATTTTAAATAATGAACGCGTGGCCCACGTGAGAACCGGGTAGGTTGCTTGAGCCATAGAGCAATTTATGGCCTAGACGAATGATTATCCACGACAGAACCCGGCTTATTGGCTGACTCACCAAATCATATTAAAGCCCGTAGTGAATGCTACGGGCTTTTTGTTTTTTAGGGCTTAGAAAATCCACTCCGCTCATACAAAACAGCGGCTTACTGACTGACTCACCAAATTACATAAAAAGCCTCGCAGCAATGCGGGGCTTTTTACTTTCTAAAAGAAAACCCACTCCGCGCATACAAAACAGCGGCTTATTGGCTGACTCACCAAATCATATAAAAAGCCTCGCGGCGATGCGGGGCTTTTAGATTTTTAGGGCTTATAAAAACCACTCCGCTCAACATTCAAAATGAATCATCATTCTTTGCTCTTTAATCTCGATTACCCCTTTAAGTTGTTTAACCATTCTCTGCAATCTAGGAATATTTCTTAGGCTTACTAAGAAAGTCACTCATTACCATAACGGCTTGTTCTTCATATCCTTTAAGTCTGATTTACTTTTGCTTAAAGGATTTAAAGTGAGTGTTATTGAGGGCAGTACTAAGGAATTTGGCAATACGACTATTCTACTTCATAGCTTGGGTTCTTCTTGTTATAGAATCGAATGGTATAGCCGGATGACGGGCGCATCGACGAGTTTAGCGAGACTCACGCAAGGCAAGTACGTTGTTATTCGTAAATGGGCGCAAGTTAAAAATATGGCCGATGTTTCGAGTGAATTTAGTAGTCGAAATAGTGCGTTGATACACTTTTTAAATAACGTTGATATTGTTAAATCCCATGATGACTGGATCAGTGCCGCTAAGCAGCATTGTCTAAATTTGTTTGTTGAAAATGAAGGGCTAAAACCAGTTACTAAAGCGAGTTTCCCTAAACCGAGGTTGCAAGGAGCAATAGGAAAAGAAGTTGTTGTGAAATCGAAATTGGGTGAAAGGGAAATTGCTCAGGGCTTACTATTGCAGCTTGTTGGTAACCAGGCCGAAATTCAATTAACTAACTCAAAAAAGAAATATTTTTCAAATCAAGTGTATATAAGGTAGGTATTAAGCTGGTAGTTTAACTACCAGCTAATAAAACTTGAACTACAACCAAATCTTTTGTAACTCTGGCCATTGCTTTTCAAATTGTGTACTGGGTTTTGCTTTAAAGTCGCTGCGCACGAATTGGTTCATCTTACCTTCTACATAGGCGAGTAAGAAGTTGGCTAGGGTGCTTTCGTCTGACTGGAATGCTTTACCTTCGCGCAGTTTGCGCTCGCGTAGCACTTGCTTGAACTGAGTTTCTAGCTTTTCAAATAAGCCTTGTACACGTTCACGTAAACGCTCTTGTTCACCTTGTAAGGCATCACCGGTCAAAATGCGGGTAATGCCCGGGTTTTTCTCGGCGAAGGCTAACAATAACAGCAAAATATTGTAGACACGTGTTTGGCTTTCTTTCTCATTTTCTAAAATGAGGTTAATGCGTGATAACAGGGTATCTTCAATAAACTCGATTAGGCCCTCAAACATCCGTGCTTTACTCGGAAAATGACGATATAACGCAGCTTCAGACACACCGACCTCAGCCGCGAGTTTTGCGGTGGTGATACGTTGACCTGGGCTGGTTTCTAACATTTGTGCGAGTGCTTGCAGAATCTGCTCTTTGCGATTACTTCTTTTTGTCGCAGGCATGACCATTCCTTTCTTATAATTTATTACTTGCGCTGTTGGGAGTCAGACAAGCCATTTTTTGTGCAAATGAGTGGCTTATGTTAATGTTTTATTCAGTTTCTTTCCAGCATTTTTACAAACGCTTGGCAAGCTCAGTCATTACGCTCATGGCTAAATCTTTTTTACTTCCCATTGCTAAATCTAGCTGCTCATTGTGCCAGAAGAGTGTTAAAGCATTATGATCAGAATTAAAGCCAAGGCCTTCTTTTGATACGTCATTTGCGCAGATCATATCGAGGTTTTTGTTCTTTAATTTACCTTGAGCATAGCTTGCAACATCTTGAGTTTCTGCCGCAAAGCCAACGGTATAAGGGCGGTTTTCGCTAAGCGCAGCGACATTAGCGATGACATCTGGGTTCTTAACTAAAGTGAGGGTCAGTTCATCACCTTGCTTTTTCATCTTTTGCTCATGAATTGCAGCTGCACGGTAATCAGCCACTGCTGCACAGCCGATAAAAGCATCCGATTGCGCGGCCAGTTCCATTGAGGCGGTGAGTAATTGCTCAGCACTTTCTATGTTAGTAAGCAGGGCATTAGCAGGTGCTTTAATTGTTACAGGGCCTGAAATCAGATTTACCTTTGCACCTAACGCAAGCGCAGCTTCAGCAAGGGCATAACCCATTTTGCCTGAGCTGTGGTTAGAGATATAACGAACTGGGTCGAGGGCTTCTCGGGTTGGTCCTGCAGTAATCGTGATAGTTTTGCCTGCAAGTAGTGGCTCTACTTCAGGTTGTGTACAAAGCGCGACTAACTCATGAGGCTCTAACATGCGTCCTGCGCCTACATCACCACAGGCTTGCTCGCCTTTACCTGGGCCCCAAATAGCCACGCCACGCTCGTTAAGTATGGCAAGGTTTGCTTGTGTAGCAGGGTGGGCATACATTTGTTGATTCATGGCAGGTGCAACCGCCACTTTTGCAGGGGTAGCCAGTAGTAGGGTCGTCAGTAAGTCATCTGCAATACCCATGGCCATTTTCGCTAAAATATTACTGGTTGCAGGGGCGACTAAAATAAGGTCTGCCCATTTGGCAAATTCGATATGACCCATTGCGGCTTCTGCTGCTGGGTCGAGTAATGAATCAGAAACAATCTCACCGCTTACCGCTTGCATAGTCAAAGGAGTAATAAAGTGTTTGGCTGAGTCGGTCATGACGACTTTTACTTCACAGCCTTGATCTTTTAAACGGCGAACAAGTTCTGCGCATTTATAGGCTGCAATACCACCACTCATACCTAACAGGATTTTTTTATTTACTGATTTTGTCATTACGTGAAATTTAACCTTTGTCGATATGGGCTAACGATAGCAAATCTTTACCGATAGCATGAAGTTTTCTTTTCTACAGACAGGAAAAAACTAAATTTTATAGTACAGTTTAATATATGGAATAGTTGTTTTAAGGATGAAGCAATGCCATTAACCGATTTACCTTTATCAGCAAGGCCGCGGGAGAAGTTACTTGCCCAAGGTGCCAAAGCACTCTCAGATGCAGAGTTATTAGCAATATTCCTACGAACCGGTGTGCCGGGCATGAATGCCATTGAACTGGCTGAGCATCTGCTCGATATTAATAGTACGCTGCATGACTTATTTAATGCATCTGAACAAGAGTTTTGCGCTCAAAAGGGTTTAGGGGCTGCTAAGTATGTGCAGCTTCAAGCAGTGCTTGAATTAAGCCGGCGCTATATGCTTGAGCAATGTAAGCGCGAGGCGTTATTTACTTCGCCACAAGCCGTGTATGACTATTTAACTATTCAGTTACGTGGCTTACAGCAGGAAGTATTTATGGTGCTGTACTTAGATAGTCAAAACCAGTTGATTAAAGACGAAGTACTTTTTTACGGCACTATTAATGCCGCGTCTGTGTACCCCCGTGAAGTGGTTAAAGCAGCGCTGCGTAATAATGCGGCGGCACTAATACTTGCTCATAACCACCCAAGTGGGGTGGCTGAGCCTAGTCAGGCCGATAAATTGATCACCACTAAATTGCAGCAAGCTTTAGCCTTAGTCGATATAAATGTGCTGGATCACATCATAGTGGGTGGTGAAAATTGTGTTTCGTTTGCCGAAAGAGGGCTTATATAGAGCCAACTGTATTAGAGAGTGTGTTAAAAATGAGCAGTTTAGGGCGATTTTAGAAATTAGTTTAATTTAAATGCAGTTTTTACTTTCCCTAAGGGCATTCGATCTTTATAATTAGCCGCTATCAAATTTACACATGAGCTGATTGGATAAGATCTGTTACTTGATCTTTGCCTGTATAAGCTGTATAAAGAGCGCCCTTCGATTTATCCCGGGGCACAAATACTGGCCTAAGGGAAAATTAAGCTCGAGCGAAGTTATTGGAGATATATAGACATGTCTAAAGTATGTCAAGTTACAGGTAAGCGTCCAGCGGTTGGTAATCACCGTTCACACGCGAGAAACGCGACTAAACGTCGTTTCCTACCTAACCTACAAACTCACCGTTTTTGGGTTGAAAGTGAAAAACGTTTTGTAACACTACGCACTACTACTAAAGGTATGCGTATTATCGATAAAAAAGGCATCGACGCGGTTCTTACAGAAATCCGTGCTCGTGGCGAAAAAGTTTAAGGAACTGAATCATGCGCGATAAGATCCGTTTAGTTTCAACTGCTGGTACTGGTTTTTTCTACACTACCGACAAGAACAAGCGTAACATGCCTGAAAAAATGGAAATCAAAAAATACGATCCTAAAGCTCGTAAACACGTGATTTTCAAAGAAGCTAAAATCAAGTAATTTTAGTTTTCAGAATATCAAAAACCCAGCCTCGGCTGGGTTTTTTGTTTTTAGCGTTTAGAAAATCTTAATAGGGCACAATAATCTAGCTTGGCTTGCTGTTTTATCTTGCTTAATTATCAATCTAAGCGTAAAATGCGCGCTCATTTCGGCTTATTAAATTTAATTCCTTGCCTTAAACCGACTGGCCGAAACGGTAGAAGGCTCTATTAACCGTAAGGAATATCCATGCGTCATTACGAAATCGTATTCATGGTTCACCCTGATCAGAGTGAGCAAGTACCTGGTATGATCGAACGTTATACTGGTTCTATCACTGAAGCTGGTGGTACTATCCACCGTCTTGAAGACTGGGGCCGTCGTCAATTGGCTTACCCAATCGACAAGCTTCACAAAGCTCATTATGTTCTTATGAACGTTGAAGCACCTACTGAAGTAATCAGCGAGCTAGAAACTACTTTCCGCTACAACGATGCAGTGCTTCGTAACTTAGTTATGCGTACTAAAGACGCTGTAACTGAAGCATCTCCTCTTGCGAAAGAAGAGAAGAAAGAAGCACCAGCTGCTTAATCGTTTTGAGTTCAAGCATGGCGCTTGCAGTTGAGACAAAAAGATGAGCCAACCGCTTAATCCTTATATGAATCAGCTGACACTATCTGGGGTTGTTTGTAAAACACCTAAATATAGTCAAAGCCCTGCTGGTATACCGCATTGTATTTTTGTTCTTGAACATAAATCGATGCAAGTTGAAGCAGACCTTAACCGTAATAGTTATGTCAGGCTTCAAGTTGTTGCCAGCGGCACGCCAATGCAACAACAAACTCAACAATTGCACGTTGGGCAACAAGTGCAAGTGACGGGGTTTTTAAACCGTCACGAGGGCCGAAACGGCTTAAGCCAATTGGTCTTGCATGCTCAACATATAGAAAGAATTTTTTGAGGAATTTTACTCATGGCACGTTATTTCAGACGTCGTAAGTTCTGCCGCTTCAAAGCGGAAGGCGTACAACAAATCGATTATAAAGATCTAGCTACTCTTAGAAACTATGTTACAGAAAGTGGCAAAATCGTACCTAGCCGTATCACAGGTACTAGCGCTAAATATCAGCGTCAGCTAGCAACTGCTATCAAGCGTGCTCGCTACTTAGCCCTTCTTCCATACACTGACTTACATAAGTAAGCAGCGGATTAACAGTTTTTAAAAGGTGTAGAGACATGCAAGTTATTCTACTAGACAAGATCGCAAACCTAGGTGGCCTAGGTGACCAGGTTGTAGTTAAATCTGGCTTCGCACGTAACTTCCTTTTCCCACAAGGTAAGGCAGTTCCTGCAACTAAAGCTAACATCGAAACTTTCGAAGCACGTCGTGCTGATTTAGAAGCTAAGATCGCTGAAGATCTAGCTGCTGCTCAAGCTCGCGCTGACAAGTTAGAAGCATTAGCTGAAGTTACACTAGTTTCTAAAGCTGGTGACGAAGGCAAGTTATTCGGTTCTATCGGTACTCGCGACATCGCTGAAGCTATTTCAGCTGTTGGCGTTGAAGTTGCTAAATCAGAAGTTCGTTTACCTCTAGGTACTATCCGTGAGACTGGCGAATTTGACGTAGCAATCGCAGTACACTCAGACGTATCGGCTACTATCAAAGTAATCGTTATCGCTGAAGCTTAATAGCAATATTAAGTAAAAAAAGCCGCACTTAGGTGCGGCTTTTTTGTGCCTGAAATTTATAAATTGTAGCATTTTGTACCGCTATTGCTTCTTCAGTTATCATCCAATAGTATTGGTTTCTATATTTTAAACAGACAAATACCAATCCTATAATCTTACCTATTTCACAAACATACGTTCTTTTTTCTTAATTTTATTTTTCTTATTAGTATAATCGAATGAGTAAAAGTAAATTGGTTAAAATTGACACTGACAACGCTGTCATTTATATTGTGCTGGTTAAAAAGTATTAAGGGGTTGAGGTTGAAAAGTGCATTAGTACCACATGGAATAGGTAAACAAACAGGATTTACATTAGTAGAAATTCTTATCGTGATCGCTATTTTAGGGATTCTGTATAGCGTAGCACTGCCTGCTTACACTGAGCACATGCAACGTAGTCGCCGTGCTGATATTCAACAAGAGTTACTGCAATACAGCGCCAGTCTTGAACGAATTTATTCACGAAATGGCGGCTATCCCAATGCATTTGCAACTCAAAATACTGACTATTACACCCTTACTTACACAGCAACAGATAAAGTATCAGGTGCTGTAAGCGATTTTAAAAATCGTGGCTACAGTTTAAAAGCCGCTCCTAAATCGGGTTCGGCGCAAGCGAGTGATCGCTGTGGTGACTTAACCGTTAAACATGATGGTAGTTATAGCGCTTCATTTAGTGATTGCTGGGAGTAACACAATTGCGTCGAATTGCAGGGTTTACCTTAATTGAGTTAATGGTTGTGCTGAGTGTTATTGGCATTATGGCAGCCCTTGCTTTCCCGTCTTTTAGTCAGCAAATTTTGCAAGATCGCGTCGTAACTACTGCAAATCAATTAAATAGTGCTTATAAATTTGCACGCAGTGAAGCGGTCAAACGCGACAAACCTATTAACCTAGTTGTTAGTAATAATAGTTGGCAAGTGACCCTCAACGAGGGCGGCGTAGACACGGTTTTAAAAGAATTTTCGGTCACAAAAAGCGGCGTTGCCGTCAATTTAGTCGCATTGGCCATTAGTGCCAGTGGCGAAGTTGATAAACAAGCTGAAATTTTAGTGAAAGATGAGCACACAAATACCACTGATTACGTGATGTGTGTGCTTAAAAGTGGCCAAAACTGGTTAGTAGAAAATTCACAGCGAGGATGTGCATGAATAAGCAGGCAGGCTTTTCATTATTAGAAGTGATGATTTCAGTGGTGATCGCTGGCATCGCATTATTAGGCTTGGCGGCAGCGCAGCTAAAATCGCTGCAATATGCAACCAATAGCTTTAATTACACCGTGTCACTTATTCAAGGGCAAAACACCATTGAGCGTTTGTGGCCACGCATTTGTGAAATACAAAAAACTAATACCGCACTTTTTCAAGACGCGACATTTAGAGCTTCGCTCGCGCCACAAGTGAGTGATTATCAGCTGACGATCCCAGCTACTTACAGTGATGACATGCAAATTAATGTGGCTTGGGTTGATAAACGCATGACAGATAATGCAGAAAATCAAATTAGTCTAAATGCCAGTTTTCCTGATTTAACGGCGGTGTGCTCATGAATAAACACGTTCAGGGTTTTACCTTAGTTGAACTGATGGTGGCATTGGCTGCCGGCGCTTTTTTATTAGCGGGAGTGAGCTTGTCTTACTCGGCGATAAAAAGCACGATTGAAGTAAGTAAAGAGCTGGAAAACGCTCAAGAAGTGATTCGCTATACCAGTAAAGTATTCACCCGCAGCATAAAGCAGACACAACTAACACCGACCATCAGTGCAGATAAAAGCACGATTACCATTACTCAACCTAGCGGAGTGATTGCTTGTGATGGCTCTGCGACAACTGCGCAGGTGGTTGAAGTATATAGCTTAAATGGTAGCAACTTAATGTGTTCACTCGATGGTGCTGCCTCAGAGCGATTACTGACAGGAATCGAAGCTTTGTCATTTGATATCGCCGGTGAGCTTGTCACAGTCACTGTAAAGCCAAATGATTTACCAGCTCAGTTCGGTAATGGTATTAACATTGATATTGCCTTAACTAATGCAATATTAGTCAAAGCATACGGAGCTGGCAGTGTATAACAAGCAAAATGGTTTTACCCTAATTACAGTGTTGATCTTGACCAGTATGGCTAGCATAGTGGTGCTTAGTTCGCTACGTGAAAACGTTGTTCAAGAACGTTTAAGTGGCAACTTTCAAAAGAAATTAAACAGCCGCTTAATGGCTGAAAAAGGTGTGTTTGAACAAGCTAAGTTACTGCAACAAACCTTGAATGATGCAGGTGTATTAGCGGTTGAAGATTTGATCAGTAAAACCAGTAACGCATCGGGCTCTGGTGTTATTGCTGATGATGCCATTTTTAATGCCAGTTTAAGTCAAAACGCTGCTGGTGAGCTTGAAATTGCAAGCTTGGGGCAACGATTTGATGGTGACGCGCAAAGTAACTTAGTCGCCCGTTTTGCAGTACAAGGTGCGAAAGGTAGTTCTGTTTTCACTAATGCGATGGTGGGCTGTAAGGGAGTCGATTTATCGGGCAGTGGTAGTATCGACAGCTATGATTCGAGTAAAGGCAGCTACGAAGAAACAAAGTCGAATGATGGTGATGTTTCAACCATTGCTGGCGATTCAGATGTAGTGCTATCGGGTCATTCACCGATAAAGGGCGATGTAAAAGCGACCGGAGTTATTTACTTAAATGGCTCATCACCAATTATTGGTAATATCCATTCGAACTCCGGTGTTTATATCTCTCCTGGCAGTGGTTTACGTGTAGACGGTAATGTCTATACCCGTGGTTATTATACCCATCGTGGCGGGACTGTTTCGGGGGTTGTGCGAGCCAATGGTGATGCAAAAATGCAGTGGTCAACATTCATCACGAATAGCCAAGGCGAAGCGTTGGATATTATGTATGGCGGTTCAGGCGATTTTAAAGATACCAGCAATAACCAGCAAGATGGTGTGCATTATAGTGATCGTAAATTTAACGTGAACCCGAATGTTGAACCGGTAACTGTAGCCGATCCAGCTGCACCTGATTATGACCCTACAAACCCAGATACCAGTTGCGACCCGTTAATTTTGCCAGAGAAAATGACAGGCATCACAGACCAAGTAAGCAGTTACAGCTCTATTTCTGTAGGTCCTACGCAACAATTTAAGCTTAATACTGAAAAGGGCTATTTTAGTAGCGGTGGTAGCCAAGTTATTATGCCAAGCCTTGCTGATGTTTTCTTGTTTAATTCTAAAGCGCAAAACCAAGCTAATGGTAGCAATAGCAAAGAGTATATTTTTGCAGTTGATAGACTCAAAATGACCAGTGACGGCAAAATGGAAGTTTCTGGTGGTGATGTTATTTTACTGATTGATGGTGACTTTTCGATGGCGGGGAGCACAACACTGACTATTAAAAAAGACAGTAGTTTAACTGTGTTATTAACCGGAAAAGTCAATATTGGCGCAGGCGCAAAAGTTATTACTGAGCAAGAAGGATTAACTACTAGTGGTCATCCGTCGTTATCATTCTACTCATCATTTAATGGTGTAAATGGCGTGCAATTTAGCGGTGCTGCGAATTTATATGCGGCTATTTATGCCCCTTTGACAACGGTGAAGCTATCGGGAAGTGGTGAGCTGTTTGGTAGTGTACGCGGCTCTACAATTACCGCAACAGGGGGCAGTGGTGCTCACTATGATGCGGGTTTATTACAAGTACAAAATGGCGGCACGCCTGCTTCTTCGGCACGTATCGTATTTTTAGGTTGGAGCTACAAAACCGCAGAAACAACTGAAGAAGAAAGCGAAGCATCACCTGCCGAATAACGCAAATCCCCAAATAAAATTGTGTAAGCTCAATTATTTGTAGCTTACACAAAAAAATTTAATTTCATTTAAACCTTTTGAATCCCTCCTTACGTCTAATACACTAAATTCACAACAATAATCATAAAGGACAACATCCAGGATGTTGATAGATGCAGAACAAGCGTTCGCCCAGCAAAGTGAGCATGCCTTGATAGAGCGCGTAAAAAGCGGTGATCAAGCAGCCTATGCAACACTTTATGAGTTGCATGTGAAGCGGGTTTATAGCCTATGTTTGCGATTGCTTGCAGACAAAGAGCACGCCGAAGATGCAACACAAGAAGTGTTTGTACAGTTGTGGCACAAAATCGCGAACTTTGATGGACGCTCACAATTTTCGACTTGGTTACATAGTGTTACCAGCAATATTGCGATTAGCTACATTCGCAAACATAAAAGCTGGTTTCAAAAAGTAGTGAGTTTTGAACAAAGCGGTATGGATGAGCAAAGCGCAGCAGATTGCGACGGCTTTAACGGCCTTGACAAATTAGTACTGAGACTACCTGAGCGAGCACGTATGGTGTTTGTACTTCATGCAATTGAAGGCTATCGCCATGAAGAGATAGCAAGCATGCTTGATATGGCAGTCGGTTCAAGTAAATCGCAATTTCACCGTGCAAGGCAGTTATTAAAAGAGTGGTATGAAAATGAGTAAGCCAGAATTTGAACAATTTTTAAATGACTCGCTTAACCATAAGCAAGATATTAGCCCAGACAAAGATCTCTGGCCCGGTGTTGAGCGAGCAATTGCAACAGGGCAACCAGAGCAAACTGAGAAGCCAAACCATGGCTGGAATAAACTCGCTGCAGTTGCCGCTTGTTGTATTGCCGCACTATTGACCGTACAGCTTTTTGTTGGCCAAGGTGAGCCAAATAGCATGATGGCAATGAGCGATTATTTTACTAAGCAAAAGCAAGGTTTGTTGGTGCAGTATCAAAATCAACCTGCATTAACCGATAACTGGCAGCAACAACTAAAAGAGTTAGAAGAAGCCGAAAGTGCCATTAAGCAAGCACTTGAGAATGAACCTGAAAACCCAGCTTTATTACAAATGCTGTCGCAGGTTTATCAGCAACAACTGGACTTAATTAACAAGGTGCATGCACCGAAGTGGCAAACGATTTAGGAGTGACAATTATGAAATTACTAGCCTTAACTTTAGGATTACTGCCACTGATGGCAATGGCAGGACAAACCATTAATGAACAAATTGATGTACCTGCAAATAAACGCATTTTTATTGAAAACCAACGTGGTGATGTACGCATTGAAGGGTGGGATAAACCACAACTTAAAATCGAAGGTGAGCTTGACGATAAAGCACAAGGCTATCGTTTAGAGGTTGAAGGCAGCCGTGTTGAATTTATCGTAAAAATGCCGCGTAACTTAGGTGGCTGGAATAGTGGTGACGGTTCTCGTTTAACCATTTACATGCCAAAAAGCAGTGAGCTTGAATTTGCTGGGGTGAATGTCACAGTTAGTGCTAAAGAGCTTGAAGCGGGCGCAGAGATTGATACCGTCAACGGTGATATCACAGTGCAAGATATTCGCGGCAACATGAGCTTTGAAACGGTTAATGGTGATGTGAATGCTCATGATTTAAGCGGTGATATTCGCTTTGAAACCGTTAATGGTGAAATTAACGATAAAAACTCACAAGGTGCTTTACGCTTTACTGCGGTGAATGGCGACATTAAGTCAAAAACCAAAGCACAAGATGTGCGTCTTGAAAACGTAAACGGTGATATCGACTTTGCTTTTGATGCAATTAAAAAGCTGCGCATTAATACCGTAAATGGTGAAGCTGAGGTTCACATCAACAAGCTGCTAGCAGATGCCAATATTCGTTTTGAATCAGTCAGTGGTGATGCAGAATTTTATTTCCCAGCTGATGTATCGGCAACGTTTGAGATTGAAGCTCACGCTAACGGTAAAATCGTTAATGAACTTAGTGATGACAGAGCAACGAAGGCGAAATACGGCCCATCTAGCGACTTAGAATTTAGTATTAACGGTGGGGATGCTGATATAGAAATGGATACGATTAGCGGACGCATTGAACTTCGTAAACAGAAATAAAGATTACAGTTCACTCAATTACAATAAAGCGGGAAGTTTTCCCGCTTTACTATTTGCAGAGCCTTAGCAAGTAGATAGAATAGAGCCATTCAATTTTAGTTTTGTGATGTTATGGCCAAACCAGATAAGCAAGTCGATACGTTAAAAGTCCCTCCCCATTCAATAGAAGCTGAGCAATCTGTTTTAGGTGGTTTAATGCTTGATAATCAAGCGTTTGACCGTGTTGCTGAGTTAGTGGTTGCACAGGATTTTTATACCCGCACCCATAAGCTCATTTTTGAAGCAATGGTGAATCTTGCTGAAGGTGGTGATCCAATCGATTTGATCACTATTTCTGAGAGCTTAGAGAAAAACAATCAGTTAAGTAGTGTTGGTGGTTTCGCCTACCTTGCTGAAATTGCCAAGAACACGCCAAGTGCGGCGAACATTGATGCTTACGCGAATATCGTGCGAGAGCGCGCTGTTATTCGTGAAATGATTGGTGTTGCGAACGAAATTGCAGAAGCTGGTTTTAGCCCCGAGGGGCGAACTAGTCATGACCTGCTTGATTTTGCTGAAAGTAAAGTATTCAAAATTGCTGAGCAGCGTAGTAAAAGCACCGAAGGCCCACAAAACTTACACAGTATCTTAGAAAAAACCGTTGATAAGATTGAAG
Source organism: Pseudoalteromonas simplex (assembly GCF_015278155.1). NCBI lineage: Bacteria > Pseudomonadati > Pseudomonadota > Gammaproteobacteria > Alteromonadales > Pseudoalteromonadaceae > Pseudoalteromonas > Pseudoalteromonas simplex. The sequence continues at coordinate 33,068 of NZ_JADILN010000016.1, read as the reverse complement.
AGCTTTATCAGTCGCCACAAGATGGTGTGACGGGTGTAAGTACCGGCTATACCGATCTGGATAAAATGACGGCGGGTATGCAGCCTTCTGACCTTATCATTGTGGCGGCACGTCCATCGATGGGTAAAACAACCTTTGCGATGAACTTAGCCGAACACGCCGCTATGACCCAAGACAAGCCTGTACTTATTTACTCATTAGAGATGCCTTCAGAGCAAATCATGATGAGGATGCTAGCATCGCTAGGTCGTATTAACCAAACTAAGGTGCGTACCGGCCAGCTAGATGATGACGATTGGGCGCGCCTGTCGTCAACCATGGGCTTGTTGATGGAAAAAGGTAAGATGTATGTTGATGATGCATCGGGCCTAACACCAACAGATGTGCGTTCACGTGCACGTCGTATTGCCCGTGACCATGGCGGTATTAGTATGATCATGGTCGATTACTTGCAGCTAATGCGTGTGCCAAGCTTGTCGGATAACCGTACCTTAGAGATCGCTGAAATCTCTCGTTCATTAAAAGCACTGGCAAAAGAACTGCAGTGTCCGGTTATTGCACTATCGCAGCTTAACCGTACCCTAGAGCAACGTGCCGATAAACGCCCAATCAACTCCGACTTACGTGAATCAGGCTCAATCGAGCAGGATGCCGACTTAATCATGTTTATTTACCGTGATGAAGTGTATAACGAAGACAGTGCAGAAAAAGGCGTGGCCGAAATCATCATAGGTAAGCAACGTAACGGCCCAATCGGTAAAGTACGTTTAACCTTCCAAGGTCAATTCTCGCGTTTTGATAACTACGCGGGTCCAGCCATGGATGACGAATACTAATGCGCTTAGCCATTGCCGAAATCAACCTACAAGCACTTGCTCATAATTTAGCGCAAGTGAAGCGCTTTGCGCCTGGTTGCAAAGTAATGGCGGTGCTTAAAGCCAATGCTTATGGTCATGGCTTAGTAAAAATTGCCCAATACCTTAATGATGCGGATGCTTTTGCGGTTGCGCGAATAGACGAAGCGTTAGCGCTACGTGCAGGTGGACTGACAAAACCGATTGTATTGCTTGAAGGTTTTTTTCATAAAGATGATTTACCTATCTTGCTTGCCAATAACTTTCAAACCATTATTCATGATGAAAATCAGCTCGCAACGCTTGAAAAAACAAGCCTTGATGCACCAATTGCATGCTGGTTAAAGGTGAATACTGGGATGCATCGACTGGGTATTGCACCATCGCAATTTGAGTCTTTCTACAGTCGCTTAAAAGCAAGCCAGAATGCCCGTGATGACATTAAGTTAATGACGCATTTCTCGTGCGCCGATGACATCAATGATGAAAAGACCGCTCAGCAAATTGCCTTATTTGATTCACTGGCAGATGGCAAAAGTGAGCAGCATTGCCTTGCAAACTCTGCTGGTATTATTGCTTGGCCAAAAGGTCATGGTGAGTGGGTGCGTCCTGGCTTGATGCTTTATGGCGTATCGCCAATGCTTAATGGTGTAGGGCAGCAGCACGGACTGGAGCCTGTTATGCGTTTGACTACGCGAGTTATCGCGATACGCGATGTTGATGCCGATCAGTGTGTTGGCTATGGCGGACGCTGGCATAGCGATAAACCGACTAAGCTTGCGGTGGTTGCGATGGGCTATGGGGATGGTTATCCACGCCATGCCGAGCAGGGCACACCTGTGGTTATCAAATCACAACGCTATGGTATTGTTGGCAGTGTGGCGATGGACATGATCACGGTGGATATTGGTGATAACCGCGACAACATAAAAGTGGGTGATGAGGTGATCATGTGGGGGCCAGAGCTTCCCGTTGAAGAGATTGCCCAGTGCGCAACAACCATACCTTACGAGTTACTGTGTAATATCACCCCACGTGTAAGCTACGAGTATCAAGAGTAACTTTGTTACTCTTTAATAAAATACACGTCACTGAAACCCATTCGTGCGAATTCTTGGTCACGAAAGTTACGTACTGCTGCAGAGCCTTTTGAAGTCATTTCGACTTGCTGTTCCATCTTTAAATAATTGGTTAAATCAATGCCTTCAGCCGCAGCAATGGCATGGTACATATCGCGGTATTTATCTTTTGCAAAATTGATTTCGCGAGGCTGGTTTTTAAATTTGTAAGTGATGCGGCGTGCCATAATGAATCCTCAATGTTTATCGGGGCTGATTTTACACTAAAAAATAACCATAGCCATGACTTGTTAGTACAAGCGGGTTACAATGCAATACTTTTTAAAGACTCGGTAACTCATAATGAAACTTTCAGTAGAGATCAGTAAGTACCCACTACATCAAGACTACATTCCGTTTATCAAAGGTTTTATTGACCGTGTAAACAGTTATGAAGGGCTTAAAGTGATCACCAACACCCTATCTACTCAGATTTTTGGTGACTATGATTTAGTGATGTCTGTACTTAATACTGAAATCAAACGTTCTTATGAAGAGTTTGGTAAAGCTATTTTCGTCTGTAAATTCTTACATGGTGACTTGTCGCCTAGCGAAGACTAAAGCCTACAGTAGCGCGTGTTATGGAATTTTTAAACGAAACCTTCTCAGGCTTTACTGCCATGTCGCATTGGGAATATATTGCCGTTGCTTTATCGGTGGCGTATTTGCTGTTAGCGATTAAAGAAAGCTTATGGTGTTGGCCTGCCGCGTTTGTAAGCACCTTTATTTATACCGTAATGTACTGGAATGGCGCACTGTTGATGGAGTCGCTCCTGAATTTTTACTACATGTATATGGCGGTATATGGTTGGGTCGTTTGGCGCAGGGGCGTGGACAATAAAGATCATCTGCCCATTATTTCATGGTCGTTAAAGCGCCATGCGGTGATTTTGCTTGCCACCTCACTGGCCTCAGTTGCCATTGGTTTTGTGATGACCAATTACACTCACGCTGATTTTGCTTATCTAGACAGCTTTACCACCTGTTTTGCGGTGGTGACAACCTACCTTGTTGCCAAGAAGGTGCTGGAAAACTGGTTGTACTGGATTGTAATTGATGCAGCATCTATGTATCTGTACTTTGAAAAAGGGTATTACCCAACCTTAGTACTTTTCGTGTTTTACACCATTATGGCCGCATGGGGCTTTAAAACTTGGTATGAAGAATACGAGCAGCATCAGGCTAAGCCGCTTGCACAGCTATAGATGAAAACTGAGCAACAAATTCACGCGCTTTTTACGCGCTTCAACTCACGTTTAGTTATCACCTCAATCAGTCCACTGGTTGAGGGGTTAAGCAATGATAACTACCTAGTAAAAACAGCAAGCCAAGATTTTTTGGTTAAGCACTATCGCGACCACTGGCCGGCGATTGGTCTTGCAGCGCAAGCGCATTTTGCAAAGCAAAGCTGCTGCCCAGCCCCACTTTGGTTAGAACAAGCAACCGACACGGCTATTTTCGAATACGTGGCAGGTAGTATTGCCAGCGGTGAATTCTGTAGTAGCTTATTGCCCGACTTAGTTAATTTACACCGTTACCCTGTGCTAACCGAGCCGATGAATATTGCTTATGAAATTAACTACTACCAGCAAACAGCGCGATACCAGCAACACGCAGAGCTAATTAAGCAGTCACTGGCTTATATTGATAGTGCACCTAAAGACATGGGCTTTTGTCATAATGATTTAGTGAAAGAAAATATCATTGTGAATGAGACGGGTATGTTTTTAATCGACTTTGAATATGCCAAAAGCAACGATGTTTACTTTGACTTAGCTGCGCTGGTGGTGAGCTTTGCGTTAAATGATGAGCAGCAACTGGCGTTACTTAAACATTACCAAGCGTTAGTGTGCGAACATCACGAGTTTTACTTATCAGTTGAAAAGCTCGCGGCATTTCATGCGCTGTTTTTACTTTTATGTATTTGTTGGTATGAACAACGTGGTGCGATGGATAAAGTGGCGCCACTGCTAACACAGCTTAACCACTTCATAGAAAAAGCTAAAAATTAAAGACCGCCAATTCGCTCAGCAAGTTCTTTATATTTTTTTACATCTTCTTGTTCAAACAAAGGCTCCCCTTTGTCATCTTGTGATTTCGAGATCAGTAAATGTTCGCGAGCAAGGCGCTTTACGCGTTCAACTTTTACACCCAAAAATTCCGCGACTTGCTCTGTAGACATTAAACTCATGATCAAATTCCCCTTACATGGCAATACTGCCACCTTGTTATTAATTTTATTAAGTATACGTTAATACCTTGGTTCTGCACGAAAGTGAAGTGTTTTAATGCAAATTGCTGAATTTGTGTGCATATAAAGGCCTTGATGCTAGCATTTAGCGCAAGATGCCATTATCATTGCCGGGTTGTCATGCTGATATCGCGAGTCAGTATTGATAACGACAAATGTGCTCTCGTGGTGAAATGGATATCACGTGGCCCTCCGGAGGCTAAGTTGCAGGTTCGATCCCTGCCGAGAGCGCCATTTGCTCTTCACTTTAATATCTTCTAAGCTCGATTTATTCCTTCAGCAATCTCAAAAAGCTAATGACTTATCAACCTATCGCCTGTGGCGACTACGATAAATATGAATTATGGTGCATGCATAACTCTTTATTACGCATTACCTTAGAATCTGGTGAGCAGTTAGAAGGTAAGGCAAAGACCTTGAAGATACTCAACTCCGGTGGCGAGCACCTGATTTTGGCAACAAAAAAAGGCGAACATGCCGTCCGCCTTGATTTAATTAAAAAGGTTGTCGAGCTATAGCCATTTTTTATTTTTAAAGTAAATGCCAATCCCAACGGTTAGCACCACCAAGAAAATAATAAACAAGCTAAATGCGTAAGGGCTTTCAGTGCCCGGAATACCGCCTACGTTTACACCTAATAAGCCTGTTAAGAAGCCAAGTGGTAAAAACAATGCAGCAACCACCGACATCACATACATGCGCTGATTTAGTTGCTCAGATACTTGGCTAGTAATTGCTTGTTGAATAATTTGCGCGCGTTCAATTGAGCTATCTAGCTCTTCTAAATAACGGATCAACATATTAGTTGTTTCGTTTAAGCGTGCCTTATCGTCTTCATCTAACCACTTATACTTGTTGTTTAACAAAGTAATAAGTGCTTCTTTTTGTGGCCGTAGATAACGTTTTAACGCGATTGTCTGGCGGCGAATTTGTGCTAATGATTGATGATCAAAGCCTTTGTTTGGTTCATCAATTTCATCTTCAAATCCATCGAGTGTGTCATCTAAATTGTCGATAACAGCTTGCATACGCGAGGTTAGGTTTTGCGCTAATTGGCACACTAACTCAGAAATTGTGCAAGGACCATTGCTGCCATCGAACGATTCAACAATATCTTGCACCGATAATAAACGGCGCTTACGTGTTGTGACCACAATGTTTTCGTTAATAAACAAGCGTAGCGAGACCATGTCTTCTGGACTTTGCGCTGGGTTTAAGTTAACTCCACGTAAAAACAGCATATTACCATTAGTGACTTTACTTAAACGCGGGCGTGTTTCATCGGCAATCAGCGACTCAAGTTCGTAATCAGTTAATAAATTACTTTGCTCAAGCCATTCAACGGCTTCAGCTTGACTGTAGTCCATGTGCACCCAAAGTTTTCCGTGTTCGGGTTGCCAATTTTGCAGCTCAGTACTATTTTCAATAGCACGTGCACCGCCTTGTTCGTCTAAGATTAAGACATGAAGTAACCCATTGATCATATTGAACTCTCGTTTTACAAATAGTGCGATATAGTTGAGTATATACATTAGTATAGTCAAGACTATATTAATGAAATCGATTTATCGAGGGGATAAATATATTTCGTTGGTGTTTCTAGCTCTGTAGCGTATAAGACACTTTTTTATAGAGGGCACATTAATGAGCGCAAAAATTATTGTTGGCTGGCGAGAGTGGCTTGGCCTGCCTGAACTGGGAATAGAAAAAATCAAAGCAAAAGTTGATACCGGAGCGAGAACTTCATGTATTCATGCTTTTGACATTGAGGAATTTTCAGAAAATGGCGAAGCATGGGTGAAATTTACTACCCATCCTCTACAAGACGATGTAGAAACAACGGTAGAGTGTCGCGCCAAAGTAGTTGAGCGTAAGTATGTGACCAGTTCAAGCGGTCAGCGTGAGCTACGCTACTTTATTGAAACAAAATTAGTCGCAGGAACCCAAAGCTGGCCTATAAGGGTGACTTTAAGTAACCGTTCAACAATGAAGTTTAGAATGTTGTTAGGGCGTACAGCAATGGAAAATCGCATAGTCGTTGATCCGGCTTTATCTCATTTATTATAGGAAAAGGACTTATCACACGTTGTTACGTGTATGAGTTTATCAGTTAAGGTTTTTAACTATGAAACTTGGTATTTTATCTCGCAACCAAAATTTATATTCAACACGTCGCTTAATTGAAGCAGCAGAGCAACGTGGTCACGAAGTGAAAGTAATTGATGCACTTCGTTGTTATATGAACATCAATTCAGAGCAGCCTGAAATCCATTACCGCGGTGAAAATTTAAAAGATTTTGACGCTATCGTACCGCGTATTGGTTCATCAGTGACCTTTTATGGCTGTGCGGTATTACGTCAGTTTGAAATGATGGGGGTATTCCCTGTCAATGAATCAGTGGCGATCACTCGCTCGCGCGATAAGTTACGTTCATTACAGCTACTTTCACGTAAAGGTGTGGGTATGCCAGTAACAGGCTTTGCAAGTAAACCTGATGATGTAAAAGATTTATTAAGCATGGTGGGTGGCACACCAGTGGTTATTAAGCTACTTGAAGGTACCCAAGGTATTGGTGTGGTATTAGCTGAAACACGTAAAGCAGCAGAAAGCGTAATTGAAGCGTTTATGGGCTTAAAAGCCAATATTATGGTGCAAGAGTACATCAAAGAAGCGGGCGGTGCGGACATTCGCTGTTTTGTATTAGGCGATAAAGTAATTGCTGCGATGAAGCGTCAAGCGCAAGAAGGTGAATTCCGCTCTAATTTACACCGAGGTGGTAGTGCGACATTGGTTCGTATTACTCCAGAAGAAAGAAGAACAGCGGTTGCAGCTGCTAAAGCGATGGGTTTAAACGTAGCGGGTGTTGATTTACTTCGCTCTGCACGTGGTCCATTGGTAATGGAGGTTAACTCATCACCTGGTCTTGAAGGTATTGAAGTTGCAACCGGCAAAGACATTGCAGGCATGATTGTTGAGTTTATTGAAAAAACAGCGGCATCAAAAAGAACTGCAACGCGTGGTAAAGGTTAAGCCTTTACCCATAATTATGTATACCCAAACCACCTCAAGGTGCGAGTTTCAGTTGGAATTAAAAGCGATTTAGGCAAGGCATTGATTGTAAGTAATAGTGGTTCTATTGTTAAAATCAATAACGCAGTATAAATCGCTTTTAAACCAACCCTTTGGGCGCTTCACAGGTACTAACTCTCATCGTTGTTACTTCTTAAAAGGGACTGCCATTCTTGCAAAGTAACGCCTTGATATTAAGCACCTGTGAAACGCTGAATTCTGCACCTTGAGGAGGTTTGGGTATTAGCGCTCTATTAAAAGGAAAAGTGCGTGGCTAAGGTTAAGAAAAATACACCGTTTTCAATTTTAGGCGATACGGTTGGTGTTGGCGAACGTAAAACATTTGCGATTGAAGCTGCCAAGCTTTACACCCACTCGCCGTTAAATATTCCAATTGAAGTCGTCAATGGTGTGCAGCAAGGGCCTGTATTAATGGTATGTGCTGCAATTCACGGTGATGAGCTCAATGGTGTTGAGGTTGTTAGGCAGTTGCTTGCTAAAATCGATCCGGAGCAATTGCGCGGTACTATTATTGCGGTACCGATTGTGAATGTGTTTGGCTTTATTCACAAGTCACGCTATTTACCAGACCGCCGTGACATGAACCGCAGTTTTCCGGGCTCAACACGAGGCTCGTTAGCAGGGCGAATGGCGAATGCGTTTTTTACTCAGGTGGCAATGCATTGTACGCATATTATTGATTTGCACACAGGTGCAATTCACCGAACTAACTTGCCACAAATTCGTGCCAATTTGAGCGACCCTGCAACGGCGGCTATGGCAAAAGCGTTTGGTACTCCAGCGGTGATTGACGCGTCACTTCGTAATGGCTCATTGCGCAGTGAAGCGGCCAATTTAGGAATACCCGTTATTACCTATGAAGCTGGCGAAGCGCTACGCTTTGATCCAATAGCCATTGCAGCTGGTGTGCAAGGTGTTGACTATGTCATGCGCCATTTAAAAATGGTGCGTGGCAAGCGTGCTAAAAAGTTACCAGAGCCGATTATTGCAAGCTCGACGAGTTGGGTACGCGCTGAAGTTGACGGTATTGTTCGTGCACAAGTGTCACTCGGTGAGCGAGTAATGAAAGGGCAGGCTCTAGCTTATATTAGCAGCCCTCTTGGTGATGCTGAGCTTGAGTTACTAGCGCCGCGCAGCGGTATTGTCATTGGTCAACAAACCATGCCGCTGGTAAACGAGGGGGATGCCGTGTTCCATCTTGCTTACTTTGCTCACGCAAACAGCTTAGTTGAACAACAGCTCGAAAACTTTATTGATGAAATAAGTGATATTGAAGACGAGTTAAAAACCGCAGAATTAAATAACTAGCAGATAAATATTTCTAGAAAAAAGCCGCAATCGCGGCTTTTATTTTTGCTGGATGTTAATTGCAGATATTTCTGACTAAACAAATGTTGAATTAACTTTTCTAGTGTTTAAAATAGAGACAAATGGAGTCGGTAAATTAATAAGGAAATTACCATGTCAGCATATGCTCGCCGTGCAATTGCACAAAGGCAACGCCAAAAACAAATTCAAAATATACTCGCCAGTAATAATCATACAATGTTAATCATGAACTCAGCGGAGTTTGTTGACTACATTATTTCTGTAAAAATGAAACAGGGATATTCTCGTGCACAAGCTGTTGATTGGATTGATACACAGTTAAAAGAATATAACTCTGTATCTAATAAATGGGAAAGAATTAAAGGTGATTTAAAGTTCGGTGCTGGCTTATATCCTTTATTTGATGATGTAAGAGCTCTTACTGTACTAGCTATGGCACTTAAAAATCAGGGAAATGTGTTCGGGAAGTTTAAAATCAAAGTGTATAACGGCTCGCCAGCCATAATTATAGACTCATACCCACGAATCCGTGAACACTTAACAGGGACCCGATACTTAGCAAGTAATCCAAAGCTATTTACAGTTGGTGTAGGTAGGTTAGAAGCGGCAAAGTCAATGAAGGGCGGGTTTATTGTTACTTTGATTATATCAGTTACTTTTCATGCCTTAGATCAGGTTCTTAGGGACGAAAAAACATGGCATGATTTTGTTGCTGGTGTTGCTGTCGATATGGCAATTGTTGCTGCAAGTATAGCTGTAAGTGCAATGGCAATTGGTATTGCTACTGCAGCGGGAGTCGCTGTGGTAACGGCTGCTGCTGTGCCCCTAATAGTAGTTGTTGTAGTCGGTATACTTACAACCGTTGTAACATCAATCTTTGGTGAAGAAATCAATAAATTAGCTTCTTCTTTAGCTGACGAACTCAGATTGTTAGAAGAAAAAGTAATCACTGGTGCTATTAAGCTAACCCCAAAAATGCCCCCCCTTGAAAAAGTAAACTGTAATTTTGAAGATTATTTTTATTCATTATTCGCTATTCCAAATGTAAACATTAAAAGTTATAGAGATAATTTATGTCGATTCTAGAGGGGGAAAAGTCTAATGAAAAATTTTCTGATCTTAATTTCACTACTAAATGCTGGCTATTTTTTGGCTTGATATTTATGACTTGTATTGCGATTTTATTGCTTTATGGGGCAAATAAAGGAATGAATGAGCATGTATTTTTTAGTACAGATAGTTATTATGTAAGTGAGGTTGGCATTCAGGCTCCTGCTTTCTTTTTATTACCGTTCCCATTATTAATGATGATTGGGATAATTCAAAAGCTCTTTAATTATAAAAATGAAAAAACATTTTTGCTGATGATAAAGTCAACGTTAGCTGGCATAGTTTTATACTTTATTTCGTCGATTGCGTTGAGTTTTTACATTGAAGCAAACTTAAAAAACCATGGCTACACTTACTGCTCTTGGTATAAATTTTCCCCGACACGCTCACCAGATGTATGGCTAAAAAATAGTGAGCTTTGTTTGAAAGTTCATCATTATGTTGTGCCAGATGTTAAAGAGTGGTTTGAGTGGCATAATGAGCAAGGTATTGAGCCTCAACTTGATGAACTAAAGGCCTTTATAGCTAAAACAAATAAGGAGCAAGGTCGCTAACCGCCTATTTTAGTCGAACCAGACAGTTTTAGTGTGATTTAAAAGCCGCAGCCGCGGCTTTATTTTTTTGGACCTAAAATACGTTTTATGGTTGGCGCTTTGGTTGCCGTAGGTGGGTTTTTTAGGACCATCACAGGGCGGGTAACAAAGATGTTGTTTGGGTAAATCACTTTGTGACCATCAACGTGTTCAAGTACCACGTTCATTAGTCCCATTTCGATAATGCGGCCTTCTAAGAAGTTTGCACCATCAATTACTCTCACCCAAAAGCCAACGCGGCAGTCGTTTTGAATAAACATCAACAAGAAGGCTGTTAGGTTACTTAGTAACGACCAGGCTGCAAAAAGCGCGACACCTAGCATGGCAAAAATGGATGAGCCAAGTACTAGTAAGCCGCGTAGCTCTATACCCCAAAAAACCAATACTAAACACAGCATGACAATGGCAAGAATGATATTGAGCAACAGCTCAGCACGGTATTCACGATGCGGATCAGCTTTGCCTTTAATTGCTTTTAACAGCAGTTTTTTGGTGGTTTTACGAAGCAGCGGGTAAAGCAAAACCGCGATAACAGTCACGATTAAATGATATTGCTCGTTAAAGAATTCGACGAAGTCCAAAAGGGTTCCTAAGTTAATATTTTACGTTTCGATTTTAGCTTTTTAGCTAAACAATAACACTACTTTAAAAGGTATTTTTAACCGTTACTAGCCACTGCACAGAGTCGATATCATCATCTTGTTTGTTAATTGGTGCGGCAATATCTAGGTGAATTACCGTACCGGCATTGGCACGGCTTGGCGCTAAGCGAAGGCCCACTCCCACATTTTGCAGCACGTTACCGTTATCGCCATTATCTTTGTTGTTATACCAAGCTCTACCAATATCATAAAACGCGGCACCACCCACTTTAAACAATTGCAGTAAGTCATATTCCCAGTAGTAGCGCTTCTCTAAAGTCACTAAAAAGCTGCGGTCGCCAACTTGGTAGTCAAGCGGGTATCCACGCAGGCCATTCTCCCCACCAATCGTGAGTTGCTTATCAGCAGTGAGATTTTCTGCATATTGTAGGCGGGCTTTGGCATACCAGCTTTGTCTTAGTGTGGTATTGAGGTAATACTGTAACTGCGTGCTGGCAAACAGGTTTTCGACGTCATCGGTTTCTTCATTCCAGTAGCCATCTAGGTCTGCTTTAAAGCGCCACAATTGGTTGTCTCCAGAGTAATGCGCCTTTGATAAAGATAACGAATAAATAGTACGGCTGGCATCGTCGCTAAAGTCTTTACTCGAATAACCGAGTAAAGCGCGGATATTCCAACCGAGGTTTAAATCTTCTGTTCGGTAGATGCTATCGAAATTTCTAACCTTAACGTAGTGATCTTCAAACCATTGACCACTAACGTAAGGGTAACTCAGCGTTCTATCTTCAGCGATAGGTAAATTCGTTAATGATATGGCCTTGAAAGTATCCTTACGATTTTCTACCCCGAGTTTGATACGCTGAGTCCAGCTATTGCCAAGTTGTGATGAGTGACCAAAGTAAGCACGGTTTAATATGGTCTTTTGCTCAAATTCGCTAACTACATCACCACGGTAGTAAAGAGATTCTCTGCGCTGGTCAGAGTAACTTGTAACACCGTAACTGTAGGGCGTATCGATTGAGAAAAACGGGTAGCTGACATCGAGGTAATGACGTTTACCGTCATCATTGTCTGAGTATTCTAAACGGCCTTGATAACGGCTAGAGAATATATGTGGATCGTCATACACAAATAGGTAACCAGTGCGATCAGCATCACGGGTGCGACTAAACGACACACGTTTACCCCAGCCTAAAAAGTTTGACTCGCGAAAGCCAATACTCGACTCATTCTCACCGCCGCTACGGCTAAAGCTTATTTCTGGTAATAAAGTCCACAGATCGCGCGTAATTACTTTTACATGGACGTTGCCATCACAATCGAGCTTTGCGTTGATACGTGCATCATATAAATAGCCTTGTTTACGCAGTAACCGCTCTGACTCTAGTAATTTACGTGGATTGTAAACATCACCTTCTTCGAACAATAAAACGCTGTGTATTACTTCTGGCTCAGTCGTCATGTGAGCGCGATTGGCAAACCGGAATAAAAAATTATTTTCTTCTTCTAGCTCAGTGTTAAAGACGTTTAGCTGTTCAAGTTCAATGGCGACTATTTTACGGTTATTAGCAGCATCGGGAAGTGGATTATCTGCATCGAGTTGGCGGCGTAAGTTATTATCTTGCGATTTAAGCGTGCGCTGGTTTTGACAATAATTATTATCGTCAGTTAATAGCTGCTCTGCATGAACATTGGCTGCTATGCAGATTGGTAATAGTGTTATTAGCCTAGCAACAAAGTGCGACTGCTTAAATCCCATTTACACCCTTAGTTGAGTATGTCCTGTGCAACTACTACATACTAAGCGTGGAAAAAAGTCTAGCTTATTATTGTAATTGCATGACTAAATATTGATAAAGTTGCGGTAAAACTGCACTGGCCTCAATGCCTTCAGCATTAATCCAAATACTTTCACTGTAATGTTCAAAGTTTAGATTAAAACTATGATCTGTAAAGTGAAAGCGTAATTGATGACGATCAGCGCCAGCATCAAAGTCGGCGGTTGTTATTGCTGGAGCGTGTAAGAAAAGGGTTGCCCAAAGTTCAAAGTCTTCGTCGTGTGGAAGCTCACTTGACGTTATGAGAATGATTTCATGCTCAGCATCATAGCTTAGTTCAGTCATAGCAGTCCTAATTAGCGGCAAGATAGTCGCGAATGGTATTTAAAAACGGTTCGCCGTACTTATTGAGCTTAGTGAAACCAACACCTGATACCTTCAAAAACTCACTGTCATTGGTTGGCATGAGCTGCGCCATTTCAGCGAGAGTTTTATCATTGAATACCACATAAGGTGGTACGTCATCAGCATCTGCCAACTCTTTACGTAAGGCACGTAATTTTGCAAACAGCTTTTTATCGTAATTAAACTGAGCAAGTTTATCTTGGTAAACGTGCTTAGCTTGTAGGCGAGGTTCAGCAAGTTGCAGTGCATACTCACTTTTAAGCACCGCACGGGCGGCTTCGGTTAAGCGTAATGAAGAGCCTTGGGTAATATCTTGGCTTAATAACCCTTGATGGATAAGCTGCCTTAAAATACTTAGCCAGAACTCCACACTATGCTCTTTTCCTATGCCATAGGTGCTTAGCTGATGGTGATTGTTATCACGAATACGGCTAGTGTTTGCGCCGCGCAGTAACTCAACAATATAGCCAATACCAAAACGTTGTTCTGCACGATACACACACGAGAGAGCTTGTTGTGCGACAAGTGTGCCATCAAAGCTAGTCGGTGGGTTTAAGCAAATATCACAGTTACCACAGGTTTCGCGCTTATATTCACTAAAGTAATTTAGCAAAATTTGTCTGCGGCATGTTTGTGCTTCGGCAAAGCTGGCCATAGCATTAAAGCGTTGCTCTTCAACACGACGCCGTTGCTCGTCTTCAATATCTTCAAAAAAGCGGCGTACGCGACCAATATCGGCCGGATCAAAATACATTATCGCTTCTGCAGCCAGACCATCACGACCTGCACGACCGGTCTCTTGGTAGTAAGCCTCAATGCTTTTTGGAATATCGTAATGCACCACAAAACGTACGTTTGGTTTATTAATCCCCATGCCAAAGGCAACGGTCGCAACCACAATTTGAATATCGTCACGGGCAAAGCCCGATTGCACAAATTGGCGTTGTTCATTGCTCATACCTGCATGGTAGGCGGCGGCATTAAACCCTGCGTCAGCAAGTTTTTCGGCTACATCATCAACCCGTTTTCGGCTGGTGCAATAAATAATGCCGCTTTGATTTTGCTGCTCTTTTAAATATCGAAGCAGCTGTACCATAGGTTTGAATTTTTCTTCTATGGTGTAACGAATGTTAGGTCTATCGAAGCTACCAGTGTGCACGTAAGGGTGGTTAAGCTGAAGCTGTTCAATAATATCGTAACGAGTTGCTTTATCTGCCGTTGCTGTAAGGGCCATCATGGGCACGTGCATAAAGCGTTGCTTTAACTCGTTGAGCCGACAGTAATGCGGCCTAAAGTCATGCCCCCAATGCGACACACAGTGAGCTTCATCAATAGCAAAAAGTGCGAGTTTAAGATGACTCAAGCGCTCTAAAAATTCGTGTTGTAATACTTTTTCTGGTGCAACATATAACAGCTTAATTTGGCCGTAGTGTAATTGTTGATAGACAGCTTGTTGCTCTTCAAAAGGCAGGCTGTTATTGATGTAGGCCGCTTGCACGCCGAGCGCTCTTAGTTGGGCAACTTGGTCTTGCATCAAGGATATAAGCGGCGAGATAACCACAGTAACACCATCGAGGATCAAAGCGGGTACTTGATAGCATAATGATTTGCCTCCACCCGTTGGTAGAAGTACAAGCGAGTCTTGGCCGTCTAGCGCTGCGGCTATAATCGCTTCTTGGCCATCACGAAAGTCCTTGTAACCAAACACTTGTTTGAGTACGGCTTGTGGTGATCGAACGGGTGTGTTGGACATTGCGGTATTGGTATTCATCGCCGAGCATTTTAGTGGTTTTTTATAGCGATGTCTTTAGCAATATACCCAAACTATCTCAAAATGCAGAATTCAGCGTTTCACAGGAGCTTAATGTCACGGCGTTACTTTGCAACAATGGCAGTCCCTTTTAAGAAGTAAATACATGGGCTTATTTAGCGTGTTTTGGTTGCGTCACTGTTTAGGGGGCGTAAAATAGCGCTTTTAAACTATAAAGCCAAACTTATGCCTACCAACATTGAGCAGCGAAAAGGTGTCATTTTCGCTTGTTTAGCCTTTTTTATGTGGGGTCTTGCACCCATTTATTTTAAATTTCTTCAGCAGGTTTCTGCTTTTGAGATCTTAATGCACCGTGTTATTTGGTCGGTGTTATTTTTACTTCTTATTATTGCAGCTCGTCATCAATGGCAGCGTATTCGAATTGTGCTTGGGCAACCTAAATTACTTTTGATGTTGGTAATAACAGCAAGTTTACTTGGCTTTAATTGGGGGTTATTTATTTGGGCGGTGAACAATAATCACATGCTCGATGCTAGTTTAGGTTATTACATCAACCCACTACTAAATGTGTTGCTTGGTATGTTGTTTTTAGGTGAGCGGCTGCGTAAATGGCAAGGCGTTGCTGTAGGCCTCGCGCTTTGTGGTGTGCTGCTTCAATTAGTGAGCTTTGGATCATTTCCTGTGGTTGCTTTTTCGCTAGCTGGCTCGTTTGCTATTTATGGTCTTTTACGCAAAAAGCTGCCGATTGAATCATTACCAGGGTTATTGCTCGAAGCACTTATTTTATTACCTGTTGCACTTATTTACTGGTGGTTTATGGCGCCTTCGCCAAGCTCTGATTTAACTGCAAATGATTGGCATATTAACGTGTTACTGATAAGTGCAGGAGTGGTGACAACTTTACCACTGTTGTGTTTTACCGGTGCAGCAAAACGCCTTCAGTACAGCACATTAGGCTTTTTTCAGTACATTGGTCCAAGTTTAATGTTTATGCTTGCTGTGGCTTTTTATGGTGAGGTATTTGATGCTGAGCGTGTGGTGACCTTTGCTTGTATTTGGAGCGCTTTGGCGTTATTCAGTTGGGATTCGTACCGCCAAAGTCGTAAGCAACGCAAAGCGAAATTAGAGGCAGTGACTAAGCCTGTATAGGCTTAGCTTATTAGTTTGTTGCGCCCAGACTCTTTTGCTTGATAAAGCTTTAGATCGGCCTGTTTTATTAGTTCATCTAAACTATAAATAGGCCCATTATGAAAACCAATCGACAGCGTAAACTTGATACGGTCTTTGCTAAATTCAGGGCTGTGCTTTTCAACAAATAAGCGGAATTTTTCTAAACGCTGTAACGATTCATGTCGGTCTTGATCAGCAAAATATACTGCAAACTCTTCACCACCAAAGCGGCCAACTAAATTATTTTTAAAATACTTTGCCATACATTGCGATAGGCCTTTAAGCACTTCATCACCGGCATCATGACCATAGTTATCATTTATTGATTTAAAGTGGTCAATATCGATCATAGCTAAAGAGACAGAGTTTTCTGCCAGTTTTGCAGCTTTGAGGTGGCTGTTTGCTTCACCAAAGAAATAGCGGCGATTAGGCAGCTTAGTGAGGTAATCAGTGTTTGCTTGTAAACGAATCGTTTTAATGTTTTCAAGCATGTCGACGTTTTGACTTAGCCGGCAATAGAATTCTTCATTATTAAATGGCTTGCGAAGGTAATCGTCTGCACCAGATTTTAAAAAGCGCGTTGATAAGTGCAGAGTATCGAGTGCAGAAATGCCGATTATGGCTTTTTCATCATTGGAATATAAACGACGAATTTCAACACAAAGCTCATCCCCATTCATATTTGGCATTTCGTTATCGGTAATGATCACCGATATTTTTGGGTTTTCAGCCAGTACTTTTAAAGCGTCGACACCATCAACAGCTTCAATGGTTTGGTATTTGTGACGAGTTAATAAGTTACAAATGTGGTGGCGAGTTGCCGCTGAATCATCAACGACAAGAACTTGCACTTGTTCATTTCGAGGCAAGCGAGCGAGTTGTTTTTCCAGATACTGATAAGCTTGTTTATTTTCTTTAGTAATGTAGTCAATTATTGGGTGCTTTTCGACAATATTCCGCGTTGTCTCATCTAGGTTTCCCGTCATGACAATTGTGGGAATATCAGAGGCGATAGTAAAAGGAATTGCTTCGCCTTTTGGTGCATCAGGTAGAATAAAGTCTACTACCGAGCAAAAATAAGAGTGCTCTTCAACTAACTTTTTTGCTTCAGCCAACGAGCCTGCAATATCGGCTTCATAACCAACTTTTTGCGCGATATGCTTTTGCACTCGCGCAATCGTTGGCGTATCTTCAATTATTAATATTCTTCTAGTCACGGTTTGCCTTGTTATAACTTTTTGGCGAAGCAATAGTTACTACAAGTTTTAACCTTAAAAGCCTAAAAAAGCAAATCGTTATAAGCTGTCTGACTCAGAATAATATTCAACGCTTTGTGTTGTTGGGTTTGCAATACGGGAACGTCCAAACAATGTATGAAATTTCGTTTTGCAAGTGGTTTGCTTTAGGTATTTGACCCAAGCACGTTCAATTGCATTGGTCGCGTCAAGATTGCCGGTGACAACTTGTACAAATTGAGTTTGAAATTCATTTTGTGGTTCTAGGGTTTTGTTGTATAAACCCTTTAGAACAACACCATGCTGCTCGAGAATGTCGGCTTCTAGCAAAGTGAAGTGACCACTACGACCAAAACCGCGTGGGAAATTTTGATCATCATAGAATTGACGTTGGCTTGCAAATGCCTGACGAAGTGATGAAATGTCATTGCTCATGGCTTTATCCTCATGCCCTAATTTCTTGCTGGAGTATGGATCAAGTTGTCGATTTTATTAAACAAATTATTTTTATCGTAAGGGTAAAAAATGGATATCGATTTATTGAAGACTTTTGTTGAAGTGGTCCGTACGCGCCATTTCGGTAAGGCAGCTGAAAATTTATATATTACACAGTCTGCGGTGAGTTTTCGGATCCGACAATTAGAGCAAGGTTTAGGCGTTAACTTATTTATTCGCCAACGTAACAACATACAGTTAACGGCGCCTGGTGAGCGATTACTGCCACATGCACAAATGATCATTACGGGTATGCAGCGCGCAAAAGTTGATGTGGCACTTGCAGATAATATGCATAAGCAAATTAGCTTAGCAGGAACACCTAATATTTGGGATGCATTTTTACAGTTTGGTATTACTAATATTGTTTCTGCTATGCCGGGTGTGTCGTTAGTTGCTGAAGTCAAAGCACAACAAGAGAGTACTCGCTTATTATTGGAGCGTACTTTAGATTTAGCTGTGTTATTCGATCCCCCTAAAGTAGATGAACTGGTTGTACAGCGAATTTGTGAGCTACCTATTATTCCAGTGAGCGCGTTTGAAACAGCAAATAGTGAAAACTTTTTCGATAATCAATATGTCTATGTTGATTGGGGTACCACCTTTTCTTTATGGCATGCTCGTGAGTTTAACGGCCACGCCCCTCCATATTTTAGAACCAGTACGGGCCGTATTGCGCTTGATTTAATTTTGAAGTGCGGCGGCAGTGCCTTTATTCCTCAGTTATTAGTTGAAGAGCAGCTTAAATCTGGTGAGCTTTATCATGTTGAAGATGTTGCGCATACATCGCGTGATGTGTTTGTTGCTTACCACAGAGACAACGAGCAAACCCCTCTGTTAGAGAAGTTAGTCACTTTATTAACTGAGCTACAAATAAAAGCTTAAAATTAATTTAATTTAGCTTTCATAAAAATTTAATTTTACAACAGTGAGTTACGTTTTTATTTCAAAATTAATTACATTTTATGAAGCTAAATTGACGCTTTTATTTCAACTGTCATCTTTCTGTCATTTTTTACTGTCACACTGCGCGCATTGAAACACAACATGTGTTTTTTGTTGCGATTATTGAGGAAACGACATGAAATTTGCAAAGTCTAGCTTATTCCTAGCTTTATTTGGTGGTTTATCTTTTTCTGCACTAGCTGATGTAGATGTATATGGTAAAGCAAACGTGACTGTTCAATCATCAGATGATGGCGAAGGGTCTTTCACTGAAATTAAAAGCAATAACTCACGTTTTGGCTTAAAAGGTTCAGAAAAAATTTCTGAAGGCTTAGAAGCGGTTTATAAATTTGAGTTTGGTGTAGACGTATCTGACGCTGATTCAAAAGGCGACAATGACGATAACATCACTGCGCGTAATCAATACGTGGGTGTGAAAGGTAGCTTTGGTCAAGTTGTTATCGGTCGTAACGATACAGCAATGAAGCAATCTCAAGGTAAAGTTGATTTATTCAATGACCTTGAAGGCGATATCAAAAACGCATTTAAAGGTGAAAACCGTTTAGGCGACACTATTTCTTATGCTTCTAAAGACTTCAGTGGCTTCAAAGTATTAGCAACTTATGTAGCTGAAGATGATGTAGATGCTGATAACGGGTACTCAGTAGCGTTAACTTACGGCGATGCAAAACTTAAAGAAAGCAAACTTTATGCATCAGTTGCAGCTGACAGCGAAGTAAAAGGTTACGACATTGTTCGTGCAACAGTACAAGGTAAACTAGGTGACTTCAAACTAGGTGCTATGTACCAAACACAAGAAAAAGTGGATGGTAGCGCAGAAGCTGATGGCTACTTAGTAAATGCTGCTTACCAAATGAATAGCAACACATTCAAAGTACAGTACCAAGTAATTGACTTTGATGAAGGCGATAAGAAAACAGCTATTTCTGCAGGTGTTGATCACAAGCTAAACAAAAACACCAAAGTATTTGGTTTCTACTCAACGTTTGATACAGACAATCAAGTTGACCAAGATTACCTAGGTGTTGGTATTGAATACAAATTCTAAGTGAACACTCCCTTACTTGTGAGCCCAGCTAATTAGCTGGGCTTTTTTTGTTGAACAAAATTATACTGAAGTTAGCTTTAAGCTTGTGCGTAGTTTGATTTGCCTGCAAGCCAGCGTTGAATCAATTTATCGGTAAGTTCTGGGTAGTCATTCAATATTTTGAAAGCGATGGGTCTGACATGATTAAGTGTTTGTTTATCGCGGTTTAGGTCGGCGATTTTGAATTCAGCTAAGCCTGTTTGTTTGGTGCCAAGTACTTCACCTGGGCCACGGATTTCGAGATCTCGCTCAGCAATCACAAAGCCATCATTACTTTCACGCAGCACACCTAAGCGCTTTTGCGCTGTAGCTGATAATGGCGCGTGATAAAGTAAAACACAGTGTGATGCCGTTGCCCCACGACCAACACGGCCGCGTAGCTGGTGGAGTTGCGCAAGCCCTAACCGTTCAGGGTTTTCAATAATAATAAGGCTCGCATTAGGCACATCAACACCCACTTCAATCACGGTTGTGGCAACCAGTACATGAATAATACCTGCCTTAAACTCACTCATAATGGCTTGCTTTTCGGCGGCTTTCATCCGGCCATGCACCAAGCCAACGTTTAGCTCTGGCAGTGCTGCTTTTAATTGCTCGGCGCTATCCTCGGCGGCTTGGCATTGCAGCACTTCAGATTCATCAATCAGGGTGCAAACCCAATACACTTGACGACCTTGCTCTGAGCATGCTGTTCTCACACGTTGAATAATTTCGTCTCGGCGTGCATCAGGAATCGCCACCGTTGTAATAGGCGTTCTACCGGGTGGTAACTCATCAATCACTGAGGTTTCTAAATCAGCGTAGGCTGTCATTGCTAAGGTTCGCGGGATAGGGGTTGCAGTCATCACTAATTGGTGTGGGTAACAGTCACCGAAGCGGCCTTTTTCGCGTAGTGATAAGCGCTGATGAACACCAAAGCGGTGTTGCTCATCTATGATAATTAAAACGAGATTATTAAACTCAACCTGTTCTTGGAATAATGCATGGGTGCCAACAATCATTTGTGCTTCCCCAGAGGCGATTTTTTCCAAAGTCGCTGCTCGCTCTTTACCTTTACTTTTGCCACCTAACCAGGCAACTTCAACACCGAGTTGATTAAACCATTGGCTAAAGTTGATGCCATGTTGCTCTGATAAAATCTCTGTTGGTGCCATTAGCGCTACTTGATAGCCTTCGCTGATAGCACTGAGCGCACTGAGCGCTGCGACTAAGGTTTTACCAGAGCCGACATCGCCTTGTACTAGGCGCATCATCGGAAACGGGTGTTGTAAGTCACCTTTGATTTCTGCCACAACACGACTTTGTGCGTTGGTTGGGCTAAAGGCTAAATTAGCTAAAAACTGTTGCTCAAGTTGGTTATGCGGCTTTAAAGCAACCGCTTTTACCGTTTGCCCTTTTTGGCGTAGCTTTAAAAGGCTTAAGTTTTGCGCAAGCAGCTCTTCAAACACTAGCCGTTGCTGGGCAGGGTGCATACCTTGTTCAAGGGCAGTTAAATCAATATCGTTTTGTGGACGATGTAAGGTCATAAGTGCATCGGCTAAACGCATTCCGGTCGGCTGAAACTGTTCTGGTAGCAACTCTTCTACAGGGTACTTAGTTAATAGCGCAAGTGCTTGATCGCTAAGCGCACGAATAGATAATTGTTTAAGTCCTTCGGTAACAGGATAAACCGGCGTAAGCGTGGTGTTCGTTGGTTGCTCAGAAAGGGTATCCGATAAGCTGTATTCCGGATGTGTCATTTCAAAGCCAACTCTGCCACGGCGGATCTCACCAAAGCAACGAATGATTTTACCTGCACTTAAGGCATTTTTTTGAGCCGCGCTAAAGTTAAAAAACCTGAGCGTTAAACGGCCCGTGCCATCATTTACTTGGCAAACCAGCATGCGCCTTTTTCCAAAAGTAATTTGGCTGGTTTCAATGGTGGCTTCAACACTAACATGGCTATGCGGTTGGAGTTCGCAAATTGGGTGAATGCGGGTGCGGTCTTCATAGCGATGAGGCAAATGAAACAGCATGTCTTGTACCGTATGAATATTTAGCTTAGCAAGGCGCTCGGCCATTTTTGGGCCGACGCCTTTTAATTCTGTAATTGGGTATAACGCTAAGCTTGGATGACTCAAAGGTGACTCAAATTATTAATTAGTAGACTTTTTTCAGTTTACTTGCACTCGTTAGTGGCTTCAAGCGGTTGCGTGTGTTTTAAAATGTTCCAGAACGTTTCATCAGCAACAATTTCACCACTTTCATCCAGCTCAGGGTACGGCAGCTCTTTTTCGCGGCATTGTTCAGCGATGATAGGGTGGCAGCCTTCAAACAAAATACGATGCTTAACTTTCGCATCAAGCATATCGCGGTTATAAAGACCTGCTTCTTCACGTTGGCGCTGTGCTTCAAATAAAATAAGTGCTGCTGCAACAGATACATTAAGAGATTGCACCATTCCTTGCATTGGGATGATGATGTTTTTATCAGCATGAGCGAGGGCACGCGGCGAAATACCATCACGTTCTTGACCAACAATAACAGCTGTCGGTTTGGTGTAATCAATTTCACGAAAGTCGACTGCGTCGTCGCTGAGGTGAGTTGCTAAAATTTGTACATCAGGATTTTGCGCACGCATCATGGCTACGGCTTCATCGATATTGCGATGTAAGTGAGTTTCGAGCCAGTTTTTACTACCACCTGAAGTATTGTTAGTTAACCATTTTTGATTCTCTGGCCATACAGCATGAACATGATGGCAGCCTGTCGCGTCAGCTGTGCGGGCAATGGCCGATAAATTATGATGCTTATGTACTTCTTCTAAACAAACCGTTAGGTCCGTTTGGCGGCGATCTAACACGCGCTTAACACGCTCAAAGCGAGTTGTATCCATAGTTGTGTGCTCGTTGACGGATTCTAATTGGCGCTGATTATACCCTAGGGAACAACAGCACGGCTAATAGGGTTTTGTAATGAGATCAGCGTTTCTGTTGATTGAATTGCTTCGATGGCTTGTATTTTGTTAATTAACACATCTTGTAGATGATCAATTGAGCGCGCCATCACCTTGATAAATATACTGTAATTACCTGTGGTGTAATAGGCTTCTACGACTTCTTCTAGCTCTTTTAAATGCAGTAAAGTTTGTGGGTAATCACGTGCATTGTTGAGGTTAATACCAATAAAACAGCAAACATCGTAACCAAGCTGTTTGGCATCAATACTGACTTGGGTGCCTGTAATAATTCCCGCTTGTTTCATCTTTTCGACCCGAACATGAATAGTCCCGGCACTGACTGCAAAGCGTTTAGCGAGTTCTGCATACGCTGTTCGCGCATTTTCCATTAACGCATTAAGGATGTTTTTATCGAGATTATCGATTTGATAATTTTCCATGGTATTTCGTAGTGTTAATTATTGAATCAATAAATTTTATAGCATTATTTTTATGAAAATTTCAATGTTAAGTTCTTTTTATTGCGGGTTATTGAAAATTATCTTTGTTTGGTTGAGGATTGTTTTAACAGGAGGGGCCAAGCAGCGGGTTTCTCTAATTAAGCAAGTAACAATAACTGGGAATGAGGCCAATTATTATGAGTTCACACTACCTGCAGCAACAGCAGCAAATTAGTAAAGTAAAACAGTTTTTTTCAAGCCAATTAGAACAACAATTAGGGTTAGTTGAAGTACAAGCGCCGATCTTGGCAAAAGTAGGCGATGGTATTCAAGATAACTTAAGCGGTACTGAAAATGCTGTATCGGTAGCAGTGAAAACAATTCCGGGTAGCCAATTTGAAGTCGTGCACTCTTTAGCTAAATGGAAACGCAAAACTTTAGCCGATTACGATTTTTCGGTAGGTGAGGGGCTCTATACGCACATGAAGGCCCTTCGCCCAGATGAAGAATCTTTAAGCCCAATTCACTCGGTGTATGTTGACCAATGGGATTGGGAAAAAGTAATTTGCGAGAGTACAGAGCGTACCTTAGACAAGCTTAAAGAAACCGTAACATCACTTTATCAGGCTATTAAAGCAACCGAACGCTTTGTATCAAGCGAGTTTGATTTAACGCCATTTTTGCCAGAGAAAATCACCTTTGTACACAGTGAACAGTTACGTCAGATGTATCCTGACTTTACTGCAAAACAACGTGAAAAAGCGGTAGCACAAGAGTACGGTGCGGTATTTTTAATTGGTATAGGTGGCACACTTGCAGATGGCAAAATTCATGACATACGAGCACCGGATTATGACGATTGGTCAACACAAACCTGTAGTAAATTTGCAGGCTTAAACGGTGATATTTTAGTTTGGAACCCTGTGCTTGAAGATGCATTTGAAATCTCTTCAATGGGCATTCGTGTTAGCCCAGATGCCTTAGCTACTCAATTAGCGATTACAGGCGACCAAGCTCGTTTAGAGTTTGATTGGCATAAACAGCTACTGGCGAAGCAGTTTCCGCAAACAATTGGTGGTGGGATTGGTCAATCACGACTCGCTATGTTGCTGTTACAAAAACAGCATATCGGGCAAGTACAAGTTGGTGTTTGGCCTGAACAGCTAAAACAGCAAGTGGAGGGAATTCTCTAAGTTAAGATTAATGACCCTGGTAAAAAGAGGCTTAAAGCCTCTTTTTTATTAACTGGTTTTAAACTCCACCTCAACCTTGTTCTCTTCAAGCTTAACCTTGCAAGGGGGGTACTTACGGTTTGTACGTAGCACTTTTTCAAAAATATGTATTTCTACCCCTGAATGCAGTTTTTTATTAACGACTAATTGCGCATCTTCCAGTAAATCATGCAGGTGATGCTCTAAGCTAGAGAGCTTTTTCTCAAGAATTTCTGCTTGCTCGCAATAGTGCATTTGTGTGGCACCTATCTTTGCGAGTAATTGTTTTTTCTTTTCGGCGTCTTTAACTTGGTCAGCTTTTTCGATAGCCGCTTGCAAAGTATCTAGCTGTGAATCTGTTTGTGCTAAGTCTTTTAAACACTGATCTGTTTGTGCGGTGACATCAGCACCTGAAGCTGCTAAGTGAATGATCATTTTAGCACCCGATTCATTGCCGATTTCGCCAGCAATTAATATTTGTGCATCTAGGACCTCTCCACCAAATAGCTTGCCTTGCGGATTATCTTCTTGGCCTATTTGCAACAGCTTAGTGGCTTTCATTGTGCAATGGCTGGCTTGGCGTTCTATGAGAATATTATTGGCTTCAAGATAGCAGTACTGACCATGTGATAAGTGAATGTCACCTTGGCTGATAATATTACATGATAACTTTTTATCTTCGAGCTGGTGGCCAATTACGCCTTGTTTTATAGTGATATCACCAGCTGCTGATAAATGGCCAGACTCCACTGTACCCATAACTGTGATATCGCCTTTGGCATTAATACGCATGCCAGGTTCAACGTTATGAGTCACAATTACGCTACCTTCAAAATCTACGTGGCCACTTTTTACGTTTACATCGGCAATAGTAAAAATATCATCAACACGCATACCATTTGCAATATCAACGGGTACACCAGCGATCACAGAAATTAGCTCTAGCGGGTTGTTTTTTGATATTTCGGTGCCTTCACCTGCGACTAGTTTGCTGTTCTCCCCCGGTTTTGCAGGAAGTACATCACCAGTAACGGTAAAACCTTCTTTGCCAGGAGTTGCAGGAATCTGTTTTATAAGTAATACACCGGGTTCGACACTGGCGAGTTTGCCAAAGTCACGCATATCGGCTGTGCCGTCTTCACGTAGTTTAGGTTTTTTTAAGCGGTCTTTTAATGTTTCAACCTGTGGTACGAACTTAGATGGTTGGCCATCAATCGGTAACCGGCCTTTTGCGAGCACACCTTTAGAAACTTCACCCGCAGGTAACTCAAACTGTTGTTGTAATAACTTTTCTAAGAAAGCTTGTTTGTACCCGCGAGCAACGCCCGCTCTGATAAGCTCCTTTTTAGCTTCATCAAGCGTCATAACTTTGCCGCCTTCAGCAAGAGTAAGTTCGCCTGTAGC
Organism: Pseudoalteromonas simplex; assembly: GCF_015278155.1. Classification (NCBI taxonomy): domain Bacteria; kingdom Pseudomonadati; phylum Pseudomonadota; class Gammaproteobacteria; order Alteromonadales; family Pseudoalteromonadaceae; genus Pseudoalteromonas; species Pseudoalteromonas simplex. The sequence continues at coordinate 7,220 of NZ_JADILN010000016.1, read as the reverse complement.
AAGCATTTTATCATCGCTTAGGGTTACAACTAGGCTCGCATCATGTTTAGAGGCAACAACAAGCATGCGCTCGTTAGAGTCACTTTTGAAGAATTTATTGATAGCTTCATGATCCACTCTGCATTCGCAAAATGGTGACTTTTCTAATGCTTCGATAATAAACGCAGCACTAGGAGGCGAGTTTTCATGAACATCTAATAAAACGTTGCCGTTGTGAGCGAGCTTAAACACGTGGAGATCCTTTTTTACTACATTAGCTAAAGGTTTTATTTGTTATAACAACAGAGTGCTAGAGATTTGCTAATGAGTCAAGAATTTCGGGTGAGGGAAGTAATAACTTTTTCTAAAAAAGTGCCAGCAACTTTGTGTTGCTGGCAGGGCTGACTAGTTTGTTGAAGGTAGCTCCATGATACCGTCAATCTCAACTTGCACACCTTTTGGTAACGCACGTACGCCAATTGCGGCACGTGCAGGGTATGGCTGCTTAAAGTACTGACTCATTACTTCGTTGACAATCGCAAAGTTAGATAAGTCAGTTAGAAAGATATTTACTTTCACCATGTCTTGAATTTGGCCGCCGGCAGCTTGGCAAACAGCTGTTAGGTTTTTGAATACTTGGTGAGTTTGCTCAGTGAAGTCTTCAGAGATCACTTCCATTGTTTCTGGTACAAGTGGAATTTGACCTGATAAATAAACAGCCGTGCCTACTTTAACTGCTTGGCTGTAAGTACCGATAGCTGCAGGCGCATTATCAGTAGAAATAAAAGATTTGTTCATGATTATCCTTGTTACTTTTTACGATAGACTCTTTGCACATCAGGCATAACGCGAATGCGGCGCATAATGTTAGCAACATGAACGCGATTTTTAACCGTGATGCCTAAATCTATCATGTATAAATTACTTTCTTTTTCGTCAGTCGCTATTTCAACAATATTGGCTTGGGTTGAGGCAACAACATTGGTTAATTTAGCCAGCGCACCTTGGTGATTAATAATCTCAATACGAAGGGCCGCAATATATTCTTTCTCTGGGTTATCGTCCCATTTTACAACGAGGTATTTTGAGCGCTCTTTTTCCCAACCACGAATATTTTTACATTCTTGGCGGTGAACCGTAAGGCCTTTACCTTGGCTGATATAAGCTGTAATAGCATCCCCCGGGACTGGGCGGCAGCATTTAGAGTAATTAACTAACATGCCTTCAGTACCTATGATGGTCGCTTTTGCTTTTTGTGCTAGGTCGTCTAGGTCGTCTGCATCAACTTGCATCAAGCGTTTTGCAATAAGCACACTCATGAGATTACCTGAGCCTATTTCGACTAGTAGCTCAAGGACGGTATTTAGTTCATGCTCTTGAAGTACACGGCGAATGTTTTCATCTGGAATATCATCCAGTTTGGTTTCACCAAGTGCTGAGTCTAGTAAACGTCGACCGAGCAGCATGGCTTCTTCATGCTGTTGGCTCTTCAGGTAATTGCGAATACCTAAACGTGCTTTACCTGTTACAACGAAGTTTAACCAAGTTGCATTAGGGTGTGCTCCAGAGCTGGTGATGATTTCGACCGTTTGCCCTGTATCAAGCGCTTTGCTGAGTGGGTGAGGTTTACGGTTAACGCGTGCCCCCACACAGGTATTACCTACATCAGTATGAACTGCATAAGCAAAGTCGACTGCTGTCGCACCCATGGGTAGCTCAACGATACGGCCATCTGGCGTGAAAACATAGATCTCTTCAGGGAATAGCTCTGTTTTAACGTTTTCAACAAACTCAAAAGACGAACCAGCGCTTTGCTGAAGTTCCAGTAAGCTTTGCATCCATTGGCGAGCACGTTGTTGTGCTGTGTGGCCTGCATTATCACCGGCTTTTTTATACATCCAGTGAGCAGCGACCCCTTTATCTGCCATATGATCCATATCGTGGGTACGAATTTGAATCTCAACAGGAATACCATGAGGGCCAACTAATGAGGTATGAAGCGACTGATAACCATTGGTTTTTGGTACAGCAATATAATCTTTAAAGCGAGTTTCGATTGGCTTGTAAAGGTTATGCGCAACACCTAATACGCGATAACAGGTATCCATATTATCAACATTGATACGAAACGCGTAGATATCCATCACTTCGTTAAACGAAAGCTCTTTATTAAGCATTTTTTTGTAAATGCTATAAAGGTGTTTTTCGCGGCCAGATATAGTTGCTTCGATGCCAGACTCTTCTAAACGTGCTTCAATTTCAGTTTTAATATTACTGATAACTTCTTTACGGTTACCACGTGCTTTGACTACTTCTGATCTTAATGCGCGATGACGCATCGGGTATAACGCTTGAAAGCCTAAATCTTCTAATTCATTTTTAATATCGTGAATACCAAGGCGGTTCGCAATTGGTGCGTAAATCTCTAGGGTTTCACGGGCAATGCGACGGCGTTTGTCAGGGCGCAGTGCGCCTAAAGTACGCATGTTGTGAGTACGGTCAGCCAATTTAATTAAGATCACGCGAATATCTTGCGTCATCGCCATGATCATTTTGCGGTAGTTTTCGGCTTGGAATTCTTTTTTATCTTTAAAGCTGAGTTTATCTAGCTTACTCACCCCTTCAACAAGCTCGGCAACGGTGTCGCCAAAAATTTCAGCTAAGTCTTGTTGGCTAAAGTCAGTGTCTTCAATCACGTCATGCATCAGGGCAGCCATCAGCGTTTCGTGGTCTAAGTGCATGCCGGCAAGTATTTGTGTCACTTCGACAGGGTGGGTGATATAAGGCTCGCCACTTGAGCGTGTTTGGCCTTCGTGGGCTTCGCGAGCGACCACGTATGCTTTTTGTACCAGCTCAATCTCAGCGGGTGGTAAGTATTCGGATATTTTCTTTTTGAGGCCTTCGAATAGATACAAAGTCACACTCCAATGCGCAAATGAAGTAAATCGGTAACGGTATGAATAGAATATACGATGAAAAGAAGGGCTTGCCAACGGCTAGTGTAGAAATACTAGCCGTATAGCTAAATCAAAGCGGGGAGCTCGATTACTGGTTGCCACCTACGATAGCAGCCACAGCAGCCATCTCTGCTGCTTCTTGATGTTGTTGTTCTTCACGATCAATTAAGTCCATAGAAGAGCTATCTACTAACCCTTTCTCAATTTCACGTAAAGCAATAACCGTTGGTTTGTCATTTTCAGCATCAACGAGTGGATCTTTACCACCAACCGCGATTTGGCGGGCACGACGAGCCGCAACTAAAATTAAGTCAAAACGATTACCAATTGCATCTACTGCATCTTCAACAGTTACGCGAGCCATCTTAGCACTCCAAATAAATTCTTAAGCAAAGGCGTAGTTTACTGTACCAAGTTAAATTCGCCAATAGCTTGTGGTTAATTTTTATCTTATTCTTAAAAAAGTATTACTTAAGTAAGTTCTCTAATAACGCCTGATGGCGCACAGTTTGGCTTTTTAACGATAAACGTTTAGCCATAACGATAGTTTCGATTTCTGTAAGTGCAGTATCAAAGTCATCGTTAACAACAACATAATCATACTCATTATAGTGTGATGTTTCTGATTGTGCTTTTGCCATTCTTCCTGCGATTACCTCAGCAGAGTCTTGACCACGGTTATTTAAGCGTGATTCAAGTTCTTCTTTTGATGGTGGAAGAATAAAGATAGTCTCAACATCATCAACTAATTTGCGTATTTGCTGAGCACCTTGCCAATCGATATCTAAAAATACGTCAATACCTGCTGCAAGTTGGCTTTCGATTGCTTGCTTAGACGTACCATAGTAGTTATCAAACACTTGCGCCCATTCAAAAAAGTCATTTTTCTCAATTAGCGCTTTGAACTCATCCACAGAAACAAAGTGATAGTGCACACCGTTTTCTTCACCCGGACGAGGTGAGCGAGTAGTGTGCGAAACCGATACTTTCATATCGCTGTGTTTCTTTAGTAAAGCACCAATTAAGCTTGATTTACCAGCCCCTGATGGAGCTGACAAGATAAATAAATTTCCGCGAGTTTGCGCCATGATCTGTCTCTAATAAAAAATAAACAGGCTCGGACTATCGCTAATCCAAGCCTTTAATTGAACTATTGTACTTTATTTCGCTAAAAGTGCTCAAGTTTGCCTGCTTTTAGACTTTTCAAAAACAAAAGACCCAGCAGGTGCTGGGTCTTATAAAAAACTGTAAAGCGTGCTTATTCAATATTCTGAATTTGTTCGCGCATTTGCTCGATTAACACTTTTAGTTCTACCGCAGCGTTTGTGATATCACTGTTGATAGACTTTGATGCTAATGTGTTTGCTTCACGGTTAAACTCTTGCATCATAAAGTCTAGGCGTCGGCCACATGCGCCGCCTTTAGTTAAGATTTTTTTGGTTTCTTTAACATGTGACTTTAAGCGATCTAGTTCTTCAGCAACATCTTGCTTTTGTGCAAGGTAAATAAGCTCTTGCTCAAGGCGAGACTCATCGATGTCTGTTTTTAGTTCTTCTAGCTTTTGGTTTAGTTTTTCGCGCTGCCATTTAGCGATTTCTGGTAAGTGGCCTTCAACAATAGTTACTTGCTCTAAAATAGCATCAAGGCGAGTTGCGATCATTTCTTGTAAGTTTGCGCCTTCATCGCCGCGAGCTTGTTTAAAATCTTCAATCACTTCATCGAAGCCTGCAATTAGCGCAGTGTTTACGCTATCCATATCGAGCTCTTCAGCTTCCATCACGCCAGGCCAACGTAAAATATCAACTGGGTTGATGTCACCATTGCTTTGGTTTTGCACCCATTGTGCGCTTTTAATTAATTGTTCAGCGAGTGATTCGTTAATCGTTAACTCACCAACATGCGCTGGATTTGCAGCAAACTTTAAGAAAACTTCAACTTTACCGCGTTGTAAATGTTTACGTAAACGCTCACGAATAACCGGTTCCATGCCACGAAATTGCTCAGGTGCGCGGATAAAAGTTTCAAGGTAACGTTGGTTTACTGAACGAATTTCCCAAGTGCCAGTGCCCCATTCGCCTTTAATTTCGCGGCGCGCATAAGCTGTCATGCTGTGGATCATGGATGATTTCCTAGTGTTATTAAATTTACAAAGTTGACTGATTATACCGAATCAGCTTTTAACCTCTAGCGTAAATTTTCTGAAATGTGCTTTTCTGATGCAGTTAATTATGTAAATGAACATGGCATCTAGCACCACATCGACTTATAATGTGGCAAATTCAGAATTAAGGGGATCGTTAATGCGTCCAAGCGAAAGAACACCTAACCAAATTAGACCGGTTACATTCACACGTAATTACACTATGCATGCTGAAGGGTCAGTATTAGTAGAGTTTGGAAATACTAAAGTTTTGTGTACAGCAACTGTTGAAGCTGGTGTACCACGCTTTATGAAAGGCCAAGGTAAAGGTTGGGTTACGGCTGAATACGGTATGTTACCTCGTTCAACACATACTCGTAATGGTCGTGAAGCATCGCGCGGTAAGCAAGGCGGTCGTACTATGGAAATTCAACGCTTAATCGCACGTGCACTTCGTGCTGCGGTTGACTTGAAGGCGTTAGGTGAAAACACCATTACTATCGATTGTGATGTAATTCAAGCAGATGGCGGTACACGTACGGCATCAATCAGTGGTGCATGTGTTGCATTAGTTGATGCACTTACTTACATGCGTAGTAAAGGTATGATCAATTCAAACCCACTTAAGCATATGATTGCGGCAATTTCAGTTGGTGTATATAAAGGTCAACCAATTAGTGACCTTGAGTACCTAGAAGATTCTGAAGCCGAAACAGATATGAACGTGATCTTGACCGAAACTGGCAAAATCATCGAAATCCAAGGCACAGCTGAAGGCGAACCTTTCTCATTCGACGAACTTGATGAGCTACTTACATTAGCTAAGCACTCAATTCGTGAAATTATCGACGTTCAAAAGCAAGCATTAGCTTGATAAAGAAGTAGGTTTATTAGTTATGAAAGATTATCAAAAAGAGTTTATTGAATTCGCACTTGAAAAGCAGGTGCTTAAATTTGGTGAGTTTACTTTAAAGTCTGGCCGCACTAGTCCTTACTTTTTCAATGCTGGTTTATTCAATACCGGTCGTGACCTTGCACGCTTGGGTCGCTTTTACGCTGCAGCACTTGAAGATGCGGGCATTGATTACGATGTATTATTCGGCCCTGCTTATAAAGGTATTCCAATCGCAACAACAACAGCGGTTGCTTTAGCAGATCATCACGACAAAGATGTACCATATTGTTTTAACCGTAAAGAGAAAAAAGCACACGGTGAAGGTGGTACATTAGTAGGTTCTGAACTTAAAGGTAAGATCATGTTAGTTGATGACGTGATCACTGCAGGTACAGCTATTCGTGAGTCTATGGAAATCATTGCAGATAATGGTGCAGACTTAAGTGGTGTTTTAATTGCACTTGATCGACAAGAGAAAGGCAAAGCTGAGTTATCTGCTATTCAAGAAGTCGAGCGTGACTTTGGCACTAAAGTTATCTCTATTGTAAAACTAGCTGACTTAATTAGTTACCTAGAAGCCAAAGGTACAATGGATGAGCATTTAGCTGCAGTAAAAGCATACCGTGATCAATACGGCATTGCTTAACACCTAAAAACGCGAACAATTTAAAGGCCTAGCTATATTGCTGGGCCTTTTTGTTTTTAGAGTCTTGTACTTTTATGGCCTTAAATACGGTTAAAAAGTTACTGAAGCGTTAATAAAGTTTCTCTTTTGTGGTGTTTAGACTAAAAAGGATACAAAAGGCAGTTTTTTTAAAGTTTTCTCAAAAAAGTGCTTGCGTTAATTCGCTGCATCCCTATAATGCGCATCCACCGACACGGCGGACTGCTTACAAAAAAGCAAAACGACGAGTTGGTTGAGTCAAGTAAGACTGAGTTTTGAAAAGATAAACTTTTCTCAAAATTAAGTGTTGACAAAAATAACGGCTTGCGTAGAATGCACAGCCCTTGAGACGCAAAAGTATCTCAAACGTTCTTTAACAATATAAAGCAATCATCTGTGTGGGCACTCGTACAGATTGAGTTCTAACAGCAGATTCTAGTTCGCTAGATGACGCAAACAAATTTAGAGTCTCAAATGTAACTGAGTGACTTCATAGTCAATTCGATATCGAAAGATATCAAAATCAGAATTCATTGAGCATGGTTTGAAGTTTACTTCAAACAAAAAACTTTTAATTGAAGAGTT
>NZ_JADILN010000015.1:0-61927 GCF_015278155.1 Pseudoalteromonas simplex | reverse complement strand
TAATACATCCTTAATTTTTCGAGTCAATACTTAATTTCAAACTTTCTTTCGATTATTTGAAACCGAAGTTTCACTTAACTCTGTGTCACTTTGTTCAGCGCCTTTCGTTGCTGCCCGCCGTGTCAGTGGGGTCGCATTATAGGGAGATGGATTTTTTACGCAAGCACTTTTTTCAATAAAATTTAAAAAAACGTACTGTTCGCTCAGCTTTTGAACTAAACACCCTAAAACTGGCTGTTTAGCAGTCAATTTAGCTCTGTTTTGGTGTATTTATTTGCTTCGCTGTTACACTAGACTGAGCGCATTTTAAAATTAAAAGGTGAATTTATGACTATCCGTTCTTATAAAGGGATCACTCCGACATACGATAATAGTGTTTATATTGATGAGTCATCGGTTTTAGTGGGTGATATTACGCTTGGTAAAGATTCAAGTGTATGGCCTCTTGTTGCTGCGCGAGGTGATGTTAACTATATACGTATTGGTGAACGTACGAATATTCAAGACGGCAGTGTTTTACATTTAACACGTGCCTCTCAGTCAAACCCCGATGGCTACCCTCTTATTATTGGTGATGATGTCACTGTTGGTCATAAAGTTATGCTACACGGCTGCCAACTTGGTAATCGTATACTTGTTGGGATGGGCGCAATTGTGATGGACAACGCAATTGTTGAAGATGATGTGATCATTGGTGGTGGTTCATTAGTACCACCTAACAAGCGTTTAGAGTCTGGTTACCTTTATGTCGGTAGCCCTGTTAAACAGGCTCGCCCTTTAACAGAGCAAGAGCGCGCCTTTTTAAATATCTCTGCTGATAATTATGTTCAGCTTAAAGATGAATACTTAGCTAAGGGCTAAAACACCTCGGTTAATTCGATTTGTCCTGCCGAGTTATACTGCTCATCTTCGATCAGCTGCTCGGCGAGCTCTTCGTAATCGAAACGATAAGATTCAAAGTAATTAACTGCACTGCTTTGATCTGCAAAATCATACTTGCTGGTATCAATAACACACTCCACCATAAAGCCACTAACTTGGGCAAAAAACACCAACTGCTTTTCTTCAGGCTTAAATTCGAGTCTGTCTATAAATTGGATAGCTTGATTCACGCAATTTCTCCTGCTTTAAGCGCGCTAACAACGGGGATGATTTCTGGCATTTTATTGCGCCATACAAAATAAGCCTGTGCCGCTTGACCAACAAGCATGCCACAACCATCGAGAGTTAAACATGTTGGGTTAATCGACTTAACCCAACATGTAAATGTCGTATCATCATTCGCGTAAAACATATCGTAAGCGCACTGACACTTAGCAACGCACTCTTTTGCTATACCAGGCAGTTCTCCCGTTACGCTACTTGAGGTTGAATTAATCACCACATCATAGTTGTTTGCTGGGATATCATTCAAAGCAAAGCCCTGCACATCAATTTCACCATTAAAATGACTCGCTAGCGCCTTTGCTTTTTCGGCGGTACGGTTGGCTATTGTTAAGCTTTCGATTTGCTCATTCAATAATGGCTGAATAACACCGCGCGCCGCACCACCAGCGCCAATAAGAAGTACTCGCTGCCTTTTTAAGGTGACTTTATTGGCTAAAAGATCTTTAACAAGCCCTACACCATCGGTGTTATCGCCAAGTAGGCTACCATCTTCGAGTTGTTTAATCGTGTTTACGGCTCCGGCTATTTTCGCTTGCTCTGTAAGTTCATCGACCATGGCAAACGCTTGCTCTTTAAATGGCAAAGTGACATTAGCCCCTTTACCACCCGCAGCGAAAAACTCAGCGACAGTTTTTTCAAATGCATCTGTTGGTGCTAAAATGGCGCTGTATTGTATTTGCTCGTTTAATGATGCAGCAAATTGTGCGTGTATTGCGGGTGATTTCGAATGTTTTATTGGATTTCCAAAAACCGCGTATTTGTCCATAGTGAAGCAACCTCTTCGCCCTGTAGAGCTTTATTAATATTATGATTAAACGACTTTTTTCTAAATCGAAACCAACGCCTGAAACACCTACCCCAGAAAAAACACCTTACGAAATTATTGGCGGTGAAGCAGGAGCTCGAGCAATTGCAAATCGATTTTACGACATAATGGCCACAGATGAATACGCCAAACCATTATATGATATGCATCCTCAGCCTTTAGATAGAATTCGCCAAGTATTCTTTGAGTTTTTATCTGGCTGGCTGGGCGGCCCTGACCTATTCGTTGAAAAATATGGTCACCCAATGCTAAGAAAGCGTCACATGCCTTTCCCTATTGATCAAGACCTACGTGACCAATGGATGCATTGTATGAATAAAACGCTTGATATCGAGATTGATAACCCACTCCTGCGCGAAGGGTTAAGACAATCGTTATCGCAACTCGCCAGCCATATGATCAATCAAAACTAACGAAGCTTTGCGCTATATCAATGTACGCTTTTTCTAAATAAAGATAATAAATTTTCCTTAATTTAGAAAAAGCGTCGTCGAATGAAGTCTATCCAATTTAAAATTTATGCCTTGTTAGCACTAACAGGCGTATTGGTATTATTTGCCAGTATATTCAGCAGCGCTCAGCAACAGCATGAATTAGCGCAAGATACCGTTGAAAGTAACATAAAACTGCTTGCCGATAATTATTTTGATTCTATTAACACCATGATGCTAACTGGCACTATGGCTAATCGCGAAATTCTGAGTACTAAATTAAGAAGCCATCCTAATATTGCAGACGCCCATATCATTCGTAGTCCAATCGTTAATAAAATTTATGGGCCAGGAAATGCCAACCAAGTTGCGACTAACGATGCTGAACGAAAAGCACTGACAGGCACTGAAGCACTATTTATTGATAATCAAAAAAGTACGATGACTTATCTAAAGCCTATGTTTGCTCGCAGTGATTATAAAGGAACAAACTGCTTAGGCTGCCATCAAGCACAAGAAGGCGATGTGTTAGGTGTAGTAAAAATTAGTTATTCGTTGGCTGATATTGAGCAAGAAGTATCGCAAAACACCTTAACGAATACGCTACTACTAACGACTATTTTCATTACTGCATTTTCACTACTGGCCGTGATGTTTAGAAAAATATTCATCAAACGCTTAAAAGTCATTAGCCACACCATGCACTTGGCAACCACCAATAAAGATTTAAGCCTCACGGTAAATGACAATAATAATGACGAGCTTAGCTCTCTCGCCACCAGCTTTAATCACATGATAGGCGCGTTTAAAGATAATATTGCCCAAGTATCCCATTCTTCTAAGGTATTGATCCACTCTGCCGAAAGCATTTATGCCTCAGCGGATACCACCGAGCAAGCGATCTTAAAGCAAAAGCAAGGGACAGATTCGGTCGCTGCCGCCATCAACGAATTAGAAAGCTCATCAAGCGAAGTAAAAAACACCACCCATTTTGCATCTGAGAAGTCTGAGCACAGTAATCAACTTGCGCAGCAAAGCTTACATGTTGCTGAGCACACTGAGCAAAGTATTAATCAACTTGCGGCAGATGTTAGAGCAGCAGCTGAGCAAGTAAGTCAACTACAAACGCAAACGTTAGACGTTGGTAAAGTACTCGAGGTGATCAGTAGCATTGCCGAGCAAACTAACTTACTTGCACTTAATGCTGCCATTGAGGCCGCTCGTGCTGGTGAAGCTGGCCGAGGCTTTGCTGTGGTAGCCGATGAAGTACGTACTTTAGCAACCCGTACCCATGACTCAACCGACGAAATTCGCCGCACTATCGATAAACTACAAGCTGAAGCAGCACAAACCGTTAATACCATGAATAACTCTTGCGAAGAAGCCGACGAAAGAGCAGTTCAAGTTAAGCAAGTTGCAAAAGCTCTACGTGATATTTCTTCGCAGATGAGCGAAATAAATCAACTTAACGTGCAAATCGCTGATGCCACTGAACAGCAAAATCTAGCAGCTGAAGAAATTAACCAAAGCGTTATAGCAATTAGTGACAATGCCGAGCACTCATTGGTTGATGCCCATGAAAACCAAAAAGTCAGTGAAGAGCTGTTGTCGTTAGCACGGTCACTGGATGAACAAGTAAGACGCTTCAAATTAAGCTAAATTGCGCACTTTTCGTGCAACTGCTAGAGTTGTTATATACATTTCATAGTAAATAAGGATGTTTAAATGAAATTTATAACAACTCTTTTAGTCTGCATTGGGATTATTGCAGCGCTATTATTTACCTATCAGCACAGCGTGAATGATACTGCTGATCAACTAAGCACTATTGATCAATATATTTATCAGGATGATATTCAACAGATTGCTCAATCTCTTATCAGTCAAGATAAAACCTCACAGAGCGATAAACATGAACAAAGCATTGTTGATGGTTTTGATAAGCTTATTCAGCACCCTGAATATTTTGAGGTGAAACTTGATTTCTATGCCTGTGATATTAGTCAATGCTTAACACAGGTTAGTGCCCCCATTGATACACCATCTGATAAGTTAGAGATATTAAAAGCAGAAGTGCTATTTAGTGTGTTGGCAGAGCTGACTAACAGTGACAGTGTCGCCACCCTCGTAGAGGGTGACAACGCAATGTTGGTTCGAGTGGTTTCAATACTTGATTAAAGCTGCCACTGACGTGCAACTAAATCTGATTCTTTGCTGTTTAACCAATCTTGCGGACGTAAATAGTACTGATACAGCTTAGCTTCTGGGCTATCTGCAGCAGGTACATAGTTATACTCCCAACGTGCTAATGGTGGCATCGACATCAAAATTGACTCAGTACGTCCGCCTGTTTGTAAGCCAAATAATGTACCGCGGTCCCAAACAAGATTAAATTCAACATAACGACCACGACGATACAGTTGGAAATCGCGTTGCTGTTCGGTTGTCGGCGTGTTTTTACGGCGCTCAATAATAGGAAGGTAAGCATCTAAATAGCCATTTCCTACCGCCTGCATAAAGGCAAAGCTTTGTTCAAAGCCGAGCTCATTTAAATCATCAAAGAATAAGCCACCAACACCACGTGTTTCGCTACGGTGTTTTAGATAAAAGTAATCATCACACCAGTTTTTATATTTGTCGTAAACTGTTGCACCGAATGGCTGACATAAATTGCTTGCCACCTGATGCCAATGTTGTACATCTTCAAATACAGGGTAATAAGGTGTTAAATCAAAACCACCGCCAAACCACCAAATTGGATCTTCACCTTCTTTTTCGGCAATGAAGAAACGCACATTGGCGTGACTCGTTGGAATATGTGGATTATTAGGATGGATCACTAATGACACACCACATGCATGAAAACTACGACCTGCGAGCTCTGGACGATGCGCTGTTGCAGATGCTGGCATTGACGCGCCAAAAACATGCGAGTAGTTTACCCCCCCCTGTTCGATGACATTACCACCTTGGATAACACGAGTACGACCACCGCCGCCTTCTGCACGTTGCCAATTATCTTCAACAAATTTTGCTTTGCCATCGGCACTCTCAAGACCCTGACAAATTGTATCTTGTAAGGCCATTAAATAGGTTTTAACTTGTTCGAGTAGCTCGCTTTGCATGTTTATCCTCTAAATACTTTGCCGGTCGCAGCGTCTTTGATCACACTTGGTTGGCTGTTGCCACCTAACGGCTCATCAACATAAAAATCTACCGTGTCAGCAAATTCGCTTTTCGCTTGTGCGATAGTCATTACCGTTTCTTGACCGGTTAAGTTTGCACTTGTTGAAACTAACGGCTTACCAAATTGCTGACACAGGGCTTTTACTGTTGGGTGATCAGTTACACGCACAGCAATAGTATCAAATTGACCCGTTAACCACTTTGGCGTTTCTTTTGCTGCCGGCATCACCCAAGTGATAGCACCTGGCCATTGTGAAAAGATATCAGCACGTTTATCCATGGGGATTTTGGCATCATCTACATACTTTAATAACTGGCCATAATTGTCAGCAATTAAAATTAAGCCTTTTTCTACAGGGCGTTGTTTGATGGCTAAAAGCTTTTCAACCGCAGCTTGGTTATCAGGATCGCAACCAAGACCAAAAACAGCTTCGGTTGGGTAAACAATCACACCGCCTTGCTGCAAAGCGTCAATTGCATTGGCTGGTTGTGCAACAGGATCAGACAAAGAAACTCTCCTAAATAAACAAATTACAAGTGCATTAAGATTCGACTAACTTATGCATACACGACTTCTGCGGGCATTGTAACACAACACCTGAAGCAGTTTTCTTTTCGGTCATAATTGGCCACTGACAGGCAGGACACTCGGTCGCCACAGGTTTATGATTAAGCGTATATTTACAGCGCGGATAGCCATCACAAGAATAAAAGGTTTTGCCAAACTTATTACTACGCGCAACCAGCTGGCCTTTTTTGCATTTTGGGCAAGCAGGTAATTGAGGGGCACCGTCAGGCTCTTCATCATGTGCAATATAGTGGCACTCGGGATAGCCCGTACACCCAATAAACATGCCGTAGCGGCCATTTTTAATTACCAATGGCTTGCCACATTCTGGGCAGGCACTGTCTTCGAGTACTTTTATTTGTTGGCTATCGTGATGAGCTAATGGGCGGATGTAGTCACATTTAGGGTAACTGGCACAGCCTAAAAATGGCCCTGACTTTGAGTTGCGCATAACCAATTCAGAACCGCATTTAGGGCAAACCTCATACTCTTTTTCGAGTGCATGTTTATCTGCAGAAAAAAGAGAATGGTCGATTTTACTCATAAGATTCCTGTGGGGTTGGCTAATTTTCGCCTAATATACCCAAACTCAACAAAGATACAAGCAAAGTCGAATTAATGTAATACATCGGTTGGTTCGTCAAATATTAAGTCTTCCATTTGTGCGTAAGCTTGCTCTGATCCAGGTACATTAAATAACACCATCAGCACTACCCACTTTAGATCTTCCAAAGAAATAAATGGTTTATCTAAAGCGCAAAGCCTATCTATCACCATTTCGCGGGTTACGGTGTTAATCACACCAATTTGCTCAATAAACATTAAAAAGCCGCGACACTCAACACTTAACATTTGGCATTCACTATCTGTGTAAATACGCATAGCATGTTGTGGTTGGGCATTAAGGTACGGGTAGATATCGCTTTGTTGTAAGTCTGCAAGTTGCTCTAGCCAATCAAGGGCTTTGTAGATTTCAGGTTTGTTGAAGCCAGCACGAACTAACTCATCGGTAAGTTCGTTCTCTTCAGTAAAGATTTCAGCTTCACTATGGATATAGTTTTCAAAAAGATACATGAGGATGTCAAACATGTTTATGTCCTCCCAGTCTTATATAACCATCTAGTACTCGTTCGATTTTATCTGCGAGCTCTAGGTCGAGTAACCGAGCTTGTACTTCGTCTACAGGTAATTGGCTGCGCTGTGTTATTTGATCAACACTTGTTACCTCATACCCTATACTTTTGAACACTGGGCAGTCGGGTTCATCTGCTATGGGCTGTTCTATACTATATAGACTGTTTTCACAGAAAAAGCTCACTTCATCAAGAATATCACTAATATTTTCTGTCAATTTAGCGCCTTGCTTAATTAAAAAATGACTCGCCTCTGAAAGTGGGCTTTTTATAGAACCCGGCACTGCAAACACTTCTTTATTCTGCTCAAGTGCATAGCGTACGGTAACCAAAGAGCCACTTTTAATCTGCGCTTCTACAATCAACACACCTAATGATAATCCAGAGATAATACGGTTTCGGCGCGGAAAATTAGCGGCATTAGCAGCAGTGCCTGGTAAGAACTCAGAAACCAATAAGCCCCGCTCTGCAACTTGTTTAATGAGCAAACTATGGCGTTTGGGATAGGCAATATCGATACCCGTACCAAGTACAGCAATGGTGTTTCCTGTTCCTGCTAATGCACCTTTATGGGCTGCGCCATCAATGCCCAAAGCCATACCAGATGTCACCGTCATGCCAACAGAAGATAATTGATGAGCAAATTCAGCGGCTATTTCAAGCCCTGTTGGTGTGGCATTACGGCTACCGACAATTGCTATTTGTGGTGACCGTAATAGCTCAGTGTTACCTAAACAAAATAATAAGATAGGTGCACTGGCTATTTGTTTGAGTAAGGGCGGATAGTTGCTATCAAAATAACTGATCACTTTGATTTTAAGCGTTGATATCTGCTCTTGATAGTGGGCGACTAATTGCCAATCGGTATTAACTAAGTTATCGGCTTGGCTTTGTGATAAGCCCAGCTGCTGAAGCTCTAAACTAGATAACTTAAATAGCTCATCCAGTGGCTGCTTTTGACTTAATGCAATAAGGCTTTTTATCCCAAGCCCTTTACATAAATAAAAGGCAAGCCAATGGGATAGCTTGCCTGAAACCTGTGCCATGCTCCCTCCTTAGAGCGCCCAAATTGTGAGTTAGTTTATAACTGCATAATCTCCAACTCGGATCGGGTGCTGATTTTTCACAATCAATGCGTAGCTAACGTTGTCATATACCTTAAACACCATTAGTTCACCGACTTTTTCCTTTGGCATATGCCATACACTACTGTCTTCGTCACTTTCGATACCGAACAGCTCATTTGCGTCAGTCATGAATTTCTCAAGGCTGTTAGAGTCTTCGCGGTAGCGAGGACCATTGCGGCCGTCATACACTTCTGGTGATTGACGTTGAATATCGAGGACGAAACCCGGTTTCACTTGGTCCGAGCCTAAGTTTAGTACAACAATATCCATGGTACTAAATTCACGCATTTCATTAGCTGACGCGATTATCGTGCCATCTAAAGCCGTGTCTGGACGTTTCATTGTGAAATAGGCAGGCAACATCTGCCCTTCCATTGCTGGCATTAAAAAGTCATGCGGCTTAATTTCTTGTTTTACTAGCTCAACCTTAACTGAGGCAGGAACGCCATTTGCTACATCACCGCTTCTAAATGAGCGAACAATCGCCACAAGCTCAGCTTTATTCGCCAATACTTCATTGGTCTTTGGATCAACAAGGTCATTTCCTTTTCGATAAACCCCATACGCTTCATTTAAATGCAGGTCACCTTTAACATAGAGTGTATGCCCCAAGGTGTTCATTTTAGTATTAACACTAGCGCCTAAAATATAGGGTTTATCAGCAATAATTTCGGCACTAATCGCTTGCTCATAGCTTAAATATGGGCGTAATAATTCCAATGGTAAGGTAGGCACTGCATTTTTGCCTTTTGGAGTGATTCGCCCTTCTGGAGAGAGTTTTTTATAACGCGCATTTTTAACTAAACGAGGATTTCCGTCTTTATCGTAAATTAAAGTGAGCGCATCACCCGGGTATATTAAATGTGGATTCGCAATTTGTGGATTCATTTGCCATAAGTCAGGCCATTGCCAAGGCTCATCTAAATACACACCAGAAATATCCCAAAGTGTGTCGCCCTTTTTTACAACGTATTGTTTTGGCGCATCTTTTTTTATTGTTAACACATCAGCAATTGCAGGAAAAGCACTGCTAAAGGCTAGCAAAGCCGCAACTAGTGGGTATCTCATTTGGCTTCCTTGTGTTGTTTTTCGATTATTATCAACCAAAACCTGTTAAAGGTGAACACGAATGGCTAAAATAAGAGCATACAATACCCTAAATGAATCACAAGTGTAAAAGGTAACTATGGCTAGGTTAGAAGTTTTAAGATTTCCGGATGAGCGTTTACGTACAATCGCGAAAGAAGTGCCAGAAGTAAACGATGAAGTTCGTCAAATCGTCAAAGACATGCTTGAAACTATGTATGACGAAAACGGTATCGGCTTAGCAGCAACGCAAGTAGATATCCACCAGCGCATTGTGGTGATTGATGTATCTGAAGAGCGCGACCAACCGTTAGTGTTAATCAACCCAGAAATCACCAAAAAAGATGGTTCAACGGTGAGTGAAGAAGGCTGTTTATCAGTTCCTTATTCATATGCAAAAGTTGACCGCGCAGAAACAGTCACTGTTAAAGCGCTAAATGAAAACGGTGAAGAATTCAGCCTAGACGCTGACGAGCTATTAGCGATTTGTATTCAGCATGAGCTTGATCACCTTAAAGGCACCCTATTTATTGATTATCTATCGCCTTTAAAGCGCCAACGTATCCGTAAAAAGCTTGAGAAAGAAGCTAAGCTGGCTGCTAAATCATAAGTTAATCAATAGGAATATCTGTGACACAACCATTACGCATTATTTTTGCTGGTACGCCGGATTTCGCTGCGCGCCATTTACAAGCACTGATTGACTCAGAGCACGACATTGTTGGTGTATATAGCCAACCAGATCGCCCAGCGGGCCGAGGTAAAAAGCTAAAAGCCAGTGAAGTTAAAGAGCTGGCACTTGCTCATGATTTACCTGTATTTCAACCGCAATCACTCAAATCAGATGAAGCGCTTGCAGAGCTTACCAGCCTGAACGCCGATATTATGATTGTAGTGGCGTACGGCTTACTGTTACCAAAAGCGATTTTAGATGCACCGCGCTTAGGCTGCTTAAACGTGCATGGCTCTATTTTACCGCGCTGGCGTGGTGCTGCACCGATCCAACGTGCTATTTGGGCTGGTGACAACGAAACCGGTGTAACAATAATGCAAATGGATGAAGGCTTAGATACAGGCGACATGCTGCATATCAGCCGTTGCCCAATTGATAGCACAGAAACCAGTAGCTCTTTATACGATAAATTAGCTGCATTGGGTCCTGATGCACTGATCAGTACAATCAACCGTCTTGCTGCATGTGAAATCACTCCAGAAAAGCAAGATGACGCACAAGCTAATTACGCTAAAAAGTTATCAAAAGACGAAGCCAATATTGATTGGTCAATGGATGCTGCGCAAATTGAGCGTAATATCCGCGCTTTTAATCCATGGCCTGTTTGTTTTACCGAAATGGCAGGACAAACAGTAAAAATTTGGCAAGCCGAAGTTGTATCGCAAACTGCACAAGCCGGTAAAATCATTGCTGCTGATAAGCAAGGTATTACTGTTGGCTGTGGGCAAGATGCACTTAAAATCACCCTTCTTCAACCGCAAGGTAAAAAACCAATGGCTGTTACTGACTTTTTAAATGGTCGCAGTGATTGGGTCGAGCCTGGCTCAGTATTAGGTCAAAGCAATGAGTAATGTAAGAGCACTTGCTGCTGAAACCCTTTACAACGTAGTCGATAAAGGCGCGTCGCTTAATCAAGAGCTACCTTTTGCAAGCCAGGGTTTATCGCCGAAAGATAAAGCCTTACTACAACAAATTTGCTACGGTGTGCTGCGCTATTTACCTAGCCTAGAAAATTATTGCCAGCAACTTTTAGATCAACCACTAAAAGGTAAGCGCCGTATTTTCCAGTTCTTGTTGTATGTGGGTATTTACCAACTTCAACATATGCGTGTACCACCTCATGCAGCAATCAGCGAAACGGTTAATGCGCTTCAGCAAATGCGCGCACTGGGTTTAAAAGGTCTGATTAACGCGATTTTACGCAGTTTCCAACGTGAGCAAGCTGAGCTTGAAGAAAAAGCAAAGCAAATTCCTGTTTGCAAATTTAACCACCCAGGTTGGTTTATCAAACAAGTTACTGCAGCTTATCCTGATAACTGGCAAGAAATTCTTGAAGCGAATCAGTTGCAAGCACCTATGTGGTTACGTGTAAACCAAGCGCAGTACAGCACCCAAGAATACAGCGAGATGCTTAAAGCAAATGATATTGAGCATACCCTTAATGCTGATTTTCCTGATGGTATTAAACTAGCTAAACCGTGTGATGTATACGCATTACCAGAGTTTGATACCGGTGCCTGCTCAGTTCAAGATGCAGCGGCACAATTAGCAGCACGCTTTTTAGATCCACAAAATGATGATGTCATTTTAGATGCGTGTGCAGCGCCAGGTGGTAAAACGTGCCATATCCTAGAACTGGCCGACGCTGACGTATTAGCACTAGATAGCGACAGCGAGCGTCTAGAACGTGTTAAACAAAACTTAGTGCGTATTGGCTTGGCTGCCGATCTACAATGTGCCGATGCTTCACAACCCCATATCTGGTGGGATGAACAGCAATTCGACCGTATTTTGCTTGATGTGCCTTGTTCAGCAACTGGCGTGATCCGTCGTCACCCTGATATTAAGTGGTTACGTCGTGCATCTGATATTGAAGATCTAGCTAACTTACAAGGCGATATCCTAAATAGCATTTGGCCTCTACTTAAGCCTGGTGGTACGTTAGTTTATGCGACCTGCTCTGTATTACCGCAAGAGAACCAACAACAAGTTGCGAAGTTCCTTGCCAATAATCAAAGTGCTGAACACATACCTTTGCATGAAAACGACACCCCTACTTTACCTGGTCTGCAATTACTGCCTGGTGAAAGTGACGGTTTCTATTACGCAAAGCTAGTTAAAAAACACTAATAAGAACAAGCTATGAAAATAATCATACTCGGTGCCGGACAAGTTGGTGGCACATTGGCAGAAAACCTCGTAGGTGAGCAAAATGAGATCACCGTTGTCGATATCGACGGTAACCGTTTGCGAGAGCTACAAGATAAGTACGACTTACAAGGTGTTACCGGTCACAGTGCGCATCCCGATGTATTGCGTCGCGCAGGCGCAGAAGACGCCGATATGATTATTGCCGTAACCAGTTCAGATGAAGTGAACATGGTTGCTTGCCAAGTTGCTTATAGTATTTTTAACACACCAACCAAAATTGCCCGTATTCGCTCAGAGCAATACTTAAAGTACCGTGAAAAGCTATTTCATAATGACGACTTACCTGTTGATCACTACATTGCTCCTGAAGCGCTGGTAACTAAGTATATTCGTCGCTTAATCGACTATCCGGGTGCTTTACAGGTATTACAATTTGCCGATGGCATGTTATCGCTGGTTGCGGTGAAAGCCTATTACGGTGGTTTGCTGGTGGGTTATGCACTTTCAGCCTTGAAAGAGCACATCCCGAATGTCGAAACCCGGGTAGCGGCTATTTATCGTCAAGGTAAAGCGATTAAACCACTTGGCACAACCGTTATCGAAGCGGACGATGAAGTGTTCTTTATCGCTGCAACAAAGCATATTCGCGCAGTCATGAATGAACTTCAAAAGCTCGAACGTTCATACAAAAAGATCATGATCGCCGGTGGTGGTAATATCGGTGCGGGCCTTGCGCGTTCACTTGAGAAAAACCACAGCGTTAAGCTGCTTGAGCGCAATAAAGAGCGTGCAGCACAGCTTTCTGAAATGCTTGATAACACCGTCGTATTTTGTGGCGATGCCTCTGATCAAGAACTGTTATCTGAAGAACATATTGAACAAGTAGATGTTTTCATTGCTGTTACCAATGATGATGAAGCAAACATTATGTCTGCGATGCTGGCAAAGCGTATGGGCGCACAAAAAACCATGGTGCTTATTCAGCGTGGCGCTTATGTAGACTTAGTACAAGGTGGTGAGATTGATATTGCTATTTCGCCTCAGCAAGCCACTATTTCAGCACTACTAACACACGTTCGCCGTGGTGACATTGTTAATGTTTATTCGTTACGTAAAGGCGCAGCAGAAGCTATTGAAGCTGTCGCTCATGGTGATGAGCATACATCTAAAGTTGTTGGCCGAGCAATTGCTGATATTAAGCTACCAGCTGGAACTACCATTGGTGCAATTGTACGTAACGATGATGTGCTGATTGCCCATGACGATACCGTTATTCAGTCTGGCGACCACGTTATCATGTTCTTGATTGATAAAAAGCACATTACAGTTGTTGAAAAGCTATTCCAAGTAAGTGCTATCTTCTTGTAAACGAACGCTTATAAACGAAAAAAGCAGCCATGACAGCTGCTTTACGACTCTTGAAGTGAAAGTACCTAACTTTTCTAAAAGATTCTACTGAATTTGAGCAAACTCTTCTTTTGAAAGTTCGCCATTACCATCGCTATCTAACTCTGGAAATAACTTTTCAAGCTGCATATTTGCAGACGCTTCTTCTTTGCTGATCACACCATCACCGTCGGTATCGAACGTTGCAAAGCTTACGCCTTGTGCAAAGGCTGCTGATGATGTTGCTAGTGCTAAAATTGCGATTGTTGTGCTTAACTGTTTCATAATAACTACCTTAAATTTTAAAAGAGTGAAATCCGTTTCTGAGATCCTTGCTTAGTGGAAACTGGTATAACTACGTACTAATTCAGTTATTCGGCTTCAGAGAACTCAGCTTCAGTAAGAACGCCGTCGCCATTCACATCTAGTGTTTTAAACTGCGACATAATTTTTGCGTCAACGGCTGCTTCACTTTTGCTAACCACGCCATTACCGTCAACGTCTAGAGTGTCAAAGTCAGATGCTGCAAAAGCTGCTGATGATGATGCAAGTGCGATTAAAGCTAATGTTTTGTTTACTGTTTTCATAATCATATTCCTTCAATATTAAAAGTGTTAGCTGATCACACTTCCAGTGTTGTCCTTTGTCATGGATTCCCTTATCCATTTAGGCTGTCTTTGGCAGCTCAGAACTAATCAGCTAAATAAACTGGTTTTGCTTAATCACATTAAGCTTTTGAAAATTCTTGTTTCGATAACTCACCGTTACCGTCAGTGTCTAGTTTACTGAATTTGCTCATAAGCTCTGCATCTACCGATGCTTCGCTTTGGCTGATAACACCATTGCCATCAACATCTAAGGTATCGAAGTCACTCATCGCAAATGCTGCAGATGAAGATACAAGTGCCATAAGTGCTAGTGTTTTATTTACTGTGTTCATAATGTCATTCCTTCAAAATGTGTTGTCTTGAGTTAGAAATCCTTTTCAGTGCGTCCTTACAATGAAATTAAGCTTTTGAGTACTCTTGTTTTGACAGCTCACCGTTGCCGTCTGTATCAAGCTCTTTAAATTGGCTCATTAATGCTTCGCTTACAGATGCTTCGCTTTTGCTGATTGCGCCATCACCATTAACATCTAATGTGTCAAAGTCAGCGGCAAATGCTGCAGATGAAGTTGCAAGAGCTACAAGTGCTAAAGTTTTGTGTAACGTTTTCATAATCACTATTCCTTCAATGTTGTCTCAACTGTGATAAAGGATATGTTCCTGAATCAGTTTTTCTCTGTGTTCGCTAAGACTATTTCAACTTCGATGCCAAAGTTAAAAAGAACAATAAAATCAGTGTATTAAATTAAAATACCGAGAATTAGGGGGAAATAACGCGATTTATTTGTTGCTGTTTTGCAACAAGCTCGGTGGTTGGTTTTTTGTCACCTTTAAAATCAATAAGTTACAAAGATTAAAATGGAGACAATAGCGATTAATTCGGATTAGAAAACAGAAAAGTTAGGGATTGGAAAATAAACTCTATCTGAACAACAAAACTTAAAGAAAAAAATCGAAATTAATTTAATTAGTAATACATTGATTTAATTGGTTATTTAAATTTATTTATAAAATAATTTTAATATCTGTAGGGTTAAATTGAGGAAAATAGCCATTTTGTTGCAAAATGGCGAATTGGCATTAACTATCCAACACTGAAAGGTCAATTAAGTGCTCTTCCATGAATTTTTTCATTTCATCTTCACTGGTATCAAGTTGCACACCAAACATAAAGCCACCCGCTCGCTTGCGTACGCTGCATACCTTGCCACTAAACTCACGTTTACTTAGGGTGATTTGGCAGCTTTGTCCTTTAAAAGCGCTTAAGTCCTCCTTGCTATTAATATCAAACTGCACACCTGTCACAGAAATATCTTTAATAAGCCCTGCCAATTTTTGCTCCGAAATCACTAAGTTTGCAGGGAATAAAGTAGGAATACGCGCTTCACTACGCAAGCTATAAAGCTGCACTTGCTGAGGAAAGTCGAGAAAAATTAAGCGATAAGGGTGCGATGATAAGGCGTTTATTTGCTGACGAAAAGCAATCACTTGCCCACCACCCGCTTCGAGCACAGCCCGTATAATCACCATCACACCGTCTTTGATGAAATCACTGCCGTTCGCCAATCGCTTTGAGGAAGGGTAATTTAAGATGATGTATTGCTCATTCATCAAGCCAATAAACTCTGTTTTCACACGCTTACTATTTGTTGGTGTGATAATTTCCACATCAACTAAGCTACCAGCAGGAATACAGGTTAACTTTTCTAAATTTAATTGTTTTTGGGTTTTTGGCACTTTTTGATCTCCATTCCTAGAGAGTTATCCGCCGTTTACCCTCGCCAAAACGTTGGGGTAAATAACACTAATAAAGTAAATATTTCTAAACGACCAAATACCATCGCAATAGTAAGTAGCCATTTTGCCGTATCAGAAATCGCGCCGTAATGAGCGGCGACTTCACCTAAACCAGGGCCTAAGTTATTTAAGCAAGCAGCGGTTGCTGAGAATGCACTGATGTTATCCATACCGGTGCCCATCAGCGCCAACATAATAATGACGAACACTAACGCATAGGCTGAGAAAAAGCCCCAAACGGCTTCTACAACTTTATCTGGGAGTGCTTTTCGGCCTAATTTAATTGAATAAATAGCCCTCGGATGCACTAGACGATTAAGTTCACGAATACCTTGTAGGTAAAGTAAGAACACCCGCACGACCTTCATACCACCACCGGTAGATCCGGCACAGCCGCCAATAAAACTTGAAAAGATAAGTAAAATAGGTAGGAACAGCGGCCATGCTGAGAAGTTATCAGTCGCAAATCCCGCGGTTGTACTCATTGAAACCGCTTGGAACATGGCTTGGTCGAGAGTCTCATCACCATCGGCATAAATATTATTTGATGACAGCACAGTAAAGCAGACAATGACCAATGCTAATTGAATCAATAAAAACACTTTGAATTCAGGGTCGCGTAAATAAACACGAATATTGCGTGACGATACAGCTGCATAGTGCAGCGAAAAGTTAATGGCTGCAATCAGTAAAAACACGACACAGATAAAGTTAATTAATGGGCTATCAAACTGCCCCATTGATGCGTCGTAGGTAGAGAAGCCACCAATCGCAATCGTAGAGAATGCATGACATATTGCATCAAACCAATCCATCCCTGCAGCCCAGTATGCAAGCGTACAGGCAATCGTCAGCGATACATAGATATACCAAAGGTGCTTTGCAGTATCGGCAATACGCGGTGTCATTTTTGAGTCTTTAACCGGACCAGGTGTTTCTGCACGGTATAGCTGCATGCCACCGACCCCTAGCATAGGCAGTACCGCGACCGCGAGTACGATGATCCCCATGCCACCTAGCCATTGCAGTTGCTGGCGATAAAAGAGCACTGATTTAGGTAGGTATTCTATGCCCGTAAGTACGGTAGCCCCTGTCGTTGTCAGCCCAGAAAAGGCCTCAAATACGGAGTCAGCTAGGGAGAGGTTAGGTTCTTGTAAGAACACTAAAGGCACCGCTGCGAAGGTACCTAGTACTAACCAGAACAAGACCACTATCAAGAAGCCTTCACGGGCTTTAAGATCACCATGTTCATGACGGTTTGGATAATAAGCCGCTAAACCAATTACAACACTAAAGATAAAAGCGAGAACGAATGGCACACCACCACCGTCTTTGTAGATCAAAGACACCAGTGCCGGTGGCACCATAGTGATACTAAATAACGCCACCAGCTGGCCGAGAATTTTTATTATGGTACGAAATTGCATCTAGGCGTATCGCTTTCTTATTAAATGTTTAGCTAATACAGTTTATTGTCTTACAGCCTTAATTGTAAGTAAACGGAATGTATTATTTTTACATTTCAAACTTTTCTGACTTTTAGGCTCACTCCGCCATGAGTCAATTCATGGATATCAGCAATCGCTTGCTCTGCCTGACGGCTATCGATTTCAATTTGCCAAGTGATGTTCTCTGCAAATTGTTTTTCGATATTAAGCACCTGATACTGATTTTTTAATAACTGCTCGATTGCACCTTGTACGCTGTAATCACTTTGGCCAACCAGCTCAACACTCGGTACCTTGGTAATGGTTTTAAGCTCGCGCATGGCATTATTTAAACTACCGCCGTAAGCGCGAACTAGCCCACCTGTACCAAGCTTGATGCCCCCGAAATAACGGGTTACCACCGCTGTAATTTCACCAATACCAGAACCTGTTAATACATTAAGCATTGGCTTACCAGCCGTGCCATTAGGCTCGCCATCATCAGAAAAACCATACACATGACTGCCACCAGGGTTACCCGCAACATGTGCCCAGCAATTATGACGAGCATCGCTGTATTTATCTTGAATTTCTTTAATAAAGGCTTTTGCTGCCGCAAGATCAGGAGTGTGGGCAATATGCACAATAAAGGTGCTTTTTTTGATTTCTTCTTGGTAAAAAACCGGCTCAGCCGGATATTGGTATTCAGACATAATTGCTTATCTAAAAAAATGGGGCCTATTGGCCCCGATATTCACGAACCTTTATCGTTAATCTAAGTGTAGATCACGCGTCATGTTTTCTAGGCTATCTTCATGAACGATAATATTATCTTCAATACGGATACCGCCAAATGGCTTAAGCGCTTCAACTTTTTCCCAGTTAATAAACTGTTTGTTGTCAGTTTGCGCAAGGTCACCTAATAACGAGTCGATAAAGTATAAACCAGGTTCAATAGTAAATACTTGGTTCTTTTCGATTAAGCGAGTGCAACGTAGGAAAGGATGACCTTCTGGTGGTGCTTGGTGCGCACCTGTATCATCAGCCATAAAGCCACCCATATCGTGAACTTGTAAACCAAGGTGGTGACCAAGACCATGCGGGAAGAACGTCGACGTAATACCACGTTCCACAATTTCAGCGGCTGGTAATTTCACAATATTAAAGTCGCTTAGTACTTGCGCTACACGCTGGTGACAATCTAAATGCAATTCACCGTATAACAGACCTGGCTTTAATGCTTTACCTAAAGCGATTTGATGCTCAGTCATTACTTTAATTAAGTCGCTAAATTCACCTGACTTTTTAAAGTCATAAGTACGTGTGATATCAGCAGCATAACCATTAAAGTTTGCACCAGCGTCAATAAGGAAAGAATGATGCGTTTGCGGCGCTTTAGGTTCAAAATGCGTGTAATGTAAAATTGCACAGTTCTCATTTAGTGCAACGATATTACCGTAAGGCATTTCGTTTTCACTCTGGCGGGTAGCCATAAGGTAAGCTTGCTGAATATCAAACTCTGAACCACCAGCAAAAAACGTATCACGTGCTGCTTTATGGCCATCTACCGCGATACGGTTAGCTTGTCGTAAACACTCAAGCTCGTATTGTGTTTTATAAGCACGATGAAAATGCAAGTAGTTCATCACTGGCTCTGGATTCATAATGCTAAAGCCCAGTGCTTGCGCTACTTCTAAATATTCACCGATATAAGCATATTTAGCTTTATCATAAGGAAGCAGTTTTTCTACCTGATCTGGCTGTACTAATAATTCAATATCAAAATACTCAGCCCAAAAATCACGTGGTTCGTCAGGCACTTTATGCCAAAAGTCGACAGGACGATAAAAAATCAGTTTCGGCTTAGATGCACCATCAACCACAATCCAGCAATGTGGATTGTCGATCACTGGTAACCAAGCTTTAAATTGCGGATTCACCTTAAACGGATAATACATGTCATCTAAAAACTGACGTTTAGCCTGACCTGAGTGAATTACTAACCCTTCTAAACCTTCACGCTCTGTAATTGTACGAGTGCGTTGTTGCAAGGTTGCAATATGTTCGGCGTATAGCACCGCTAATTTATCCATAGTAAACCCATCTTTAGTAAATTTAACTTGTTAGAAGTCTATCATAGCCAGCACTATCCCCCAACTGAGGGAGAATAGTGTGGCAAATCGAGTTTAACCACCCATCGACATATCAAGGATTGGCGCTAGAACATTGCCATCGCGTCCTAATCGAGTGTGATAAACCTGCCTGTAAGCGAACACGTTCTTAACGTAGTTTCGTGTCTCTGTATAAGGAATTAACTCAATCCACAGCTCTGCTGGCATAGCTTGCTCAGGGATCCAGCGTTTAATACGATGGTAGCCCGCATTATAAGAAGCCGTTGCTAGGATTTCGTTGCCATGATTTTTCTTTTTCAAATACTGCAAATACTCACTACCAAGACGAATATTAGTACGAGGCTGATATAACTGTTTTCGTGATACCGAGCTCTTATTCATGTATTTAGCAGTGCTTGGCAACAACTGCATTAAACCATGGGCATTGGCATGAGAACGCGCATCCGGTGCAAAAGAGCTTTCACGGCGTGAAATTGCAATGCTCCAAGCGACATCAATATGGCTACGACTACTATAAGTGGCAAACACATTCTTAAATGCAAATGGGAAACGTAAGTCGACATAGTCCCACTCTTTTATTTGCGCTAAGGTGTAGATGGTACTGTCATACCAATCAAGTTCAGCAGCAAGCAAAGACGCAGCGAGCTTTTCTTCTTTGGTTGATGTATCCGTTAAATAATTCCATTCACGACGCGCAGAAGTAAAACGCTCAAGCTCATACAAAGCGCGAGCGCGCTTAAAGCCAGGGGCATTGGCCACCTCAAGCTTTAACTTGTTACTTATATTAATTTCTTTATTATTTAAGCTAACCGGAACACCTAAGCGTGCAGACGCTAAAAAGCCGTAATAGTCACGCTCTTTAGCCACTGTTTGCCAAATCTCACGAGCACGTTCGACTTCACCACGTTGATTTAAGCTATACGCCAGCCAATATTGCTGACCAAGGCTCAAGTTTTCTTTACCTGTGAAAAACGCCACTATGCCAGACCAATCTTGCCTCTCTAGCATATTACCAAGTTGCCATTGCATTAACTTTTGAGTTTGGCGTTCTTTAGGCACCTTATTTAACCAAAAGCGTGCTTGTTGATGACCGCTTGAGGCAAGCGATAACGCAAAGCTGTAGTAAACGTCTGCTTTTTGCTCGTCAGTGTAATTAAACATGGTTTCGAGTTTTTCCCATGCACGTAATGCAAGGTCTTTATCTCGCCATACTAAGCGCTTCACACCATAAATCGCGATTTGCCCTTCTTTAGCAGACTTTTTCTTATAACGATAAAGACCCGCCGAAGCACTTGGGTCTTTGCGTACCTTTAAATATAAATCAGCTAAATATTGATCAGCACGAGGCAATAATGTTTTTAAATATGGAATTAAACTCGATGAGCCTCCTTCGGCAGCTAAGCTAATACGCTGCCAAACTCGCTCTTCGGTCTGGTAGCCTTTTTTCTTCCAAAGTGAGAACAACTCATCACATTCTTTTGGCTGAGATTTTCCTACCACCCATAAATCTGTTACTTGGTTCATGATGGCTTTTTCAGGGGCACCTAAGTCCAATTGAAAACTTAAATAAGGACAAGTTAATTCGTTATTGCTTGTTTCGCGGTAGTTACGAATATAAGCCGCTTTTTTATTATACTTTTTTAAATAATTAAGCCATGCCTTACGCACAGGCCACTCTAATGGCGTGTTTTGGTAAACATTGAGGTAGTCCTCGATTTCGGTCTGGTGTTTAAGGCTTGGGTTTCGTTGCCAATAAGCCTTTTCGACATAAGGTTTCAATGGGTGATCAAGCCCATTTGCCGCCTCTTTCATGTCTTGATAATCACCGTAACGCGCCTTTTTTTCTGCTTTTAAAAAAGCGTCATGTTTATCGTTGGCTTCAGCTGCAAAAAAAGGAAAAAGTAATGCGGCAGCTGTCCAACCAAAGAGTTGTTTTTTCATGATGACCTTTAACAAAAATTAAAGAATTAATAACAAAAAACTTCTGCTACACCTTAGCACCAAACCAGCTATATTTTAACCAATCGCGATAAAGCGTAGTAAATTTTTCGTTGCATTTTCATTTTAAAGCAAGCACACTGATTGAAATGCAAACTCATCGTACCAGTCTTAGTTAATAAACTAGGGAGAATAATAATGTTATATAAAAGCGATTCATTTGAAGTTGCTTTCATCAAGGACAACATCGCCGAGTTTAAGTTCTGTGCAGACGGCTCAGTAAATAAACTTTCGCAGCAAACCTTGCAAGATTGCGCTTTAGCATTAAAAGAATTGGCAACAAACTCAGATATCAAAGGCATGGTGTTCACCAGCGATAAAGATCATTTCATTATCGGTGCCGACATTTTCGAATTTTTACCTACCTTCACTAAGCCTCAAGAAGAACTTGTTGCATGGATCAAAAATGCAACTGACGTTTTTGATGCAATTGAAGATTTACCTTTCCCAACGCTAAGTGCTGTAAACGGCATGGCGCTTGGTGGTGGATGTGAGTGGGCACTTGCTACCGATTACCGCGTTGCTAGCTCTAACGCTAAAATTGGCCTACCTGAAGTTAAACTAGGTATTATGCCTGGTTTTGGTGGTACTGTTCGCCTTCCACGCCTTATTGGCGCTGATAATGCGATGACATGGATCACTACAGGTAAAGAAAACCGCGCCGCTGATGCCCTAAAGGTAGGTGCATTTGACGCAGTAGTTAGTGCTGACAAACTTTTAGAGTCAAGTATTGCAACACTTGAGCAAGCAATTGCTGGCAAGCTAGATTGGCAAGCAAAACGACAAGTAAAATTACAGCCACTGAAAATGAACCGTGTTGAGCAAGGTATGAGCTTTGCGATGGCGGAAGGCATGGTAATGGGTCAGACAAAAGGTCACTACCCAGCACCTGTTATGGCTGTAAAAACAATCAAAGCTGCGGCAAACTGTGAACGCGCTGAAGCAATGGCGATTGAAAACGCTAACTTTGCTAAATTAGCAGCAACAAGCGAAGCTGCTGCGCAAACAGGTATTTTCTTAGCTGACCAATACATTAAAGGTAAAGCGAAGAAGCAAGCTAAACACAGTGAGCTTGAGATCAAACAAGCTGCTGTATTAGGTGCAGGTATTATGGGCGGTGGTATTGCATACCAGTCTGCTTATAAAGACACACCTATTATCATGAAAGACATCAACCAAGATGCACTTGATTTAGGTATGGGTGAAGCATCTAAGCTACTTGGCAAAAAAGTACAACGTGGCCATATGACGATGGATAAGATGGTTGCTACCTTAGGCAAGATCAAGCCAACGCTAAACGATGCAGACTTACAAAGCGCAGACATCGTTGTTGAAGCTGTGGTTGAAAACCCTAAAGTGAAGCAAGCTGTTCTTGCGGGCCTTGAAAAAGACTTACCAGCGGGCACTATCCTAACTTCAAATACCTCAACAATTCGTATTGACGAGTTAGCATCGGCACTTGAAAAACCAGAAAATTTCTGTGGTATGCACTTCTTTAACCCAGTGCCAAAAATGCCATTAGTAGAAATCATTCGTGGTGAAAAAACATCAGAAGCAACAATTAATGCCGTTGTTGATTACGCATTAAAACTTGGTAAATCACCAATCGTTGTAAACGACTGCCCTGGTTTCTTTGTAAACCGCGTACTATTCCCTTACTTTGCAGGTTTCAGCAAACTTGTTGTTGAAGGTGCTGACTTCACTAAAGTTGATAAAGTGATGGAAAATGTATTTGGTTGGCCAATGGGTCCTGCCTATCTTCTTGATGTTGTAGGTATCGATACAGCTTACCACTGTACTGGTGTAATGGCTGACGGTTTCCCTGAGCGTATGGCTCGCCAAGATAAAGACCCTGTTACTGTATTTGCAAACGAAAAACGCTTTGGTCAGAAAAATGGTGCTGGTTTCTACCAATATGCGCCAGACCGTCGTGGTCGCCTGAAAAAAGCAAAAGATGCTACAGCAACTGAGTTACTGAGTGCTATTACTGATGCACCTAAAGATTTCGATAAACAAGAAATCATTGACCGTTGTATGATCCCGATGATCAACGAAGTACTACTTTGTTTACAAGAAGGTATCGTAGCGTCACCACAAGAAGCTGACATGGCGCTAATTTACGGCATTGGTTTCCCTCCATTTAGAGGCGGTGCATTCCGTTACTTAGATCAAACTGGTTTAGCGAACTTTGTTGCAACAGCAGACAAATACGCTCACTTAGGTGCGATTTACCAAGTATCAGATGAAACTCGCAAGTGGGCCGAAGAAGGCCGTGTATTCTATAAGGTGGAAGGATAAGAAACATGAATAATCCAGTAATCGTAGATTGTATCCGCACACCAATGGGTCGTTCAAAGAACGGCGTATTCAAAAACAAGCGTGCGGAAGATTTAAGTGCTCACTTAATGAAAGGTTTGTTAGACCGTAACCCAGCCGTTGATCCAGCATCAATTGATGATATTTACTGGGGCTGTGTACAACAAACTTTAGAGCAAGGTTTTAACATTGCTCGTAACGCAGCACTACTAGCCGGTATCCCTCACTCAGTACCAGCTGTCACAGTTAACCGTTTATGTGGTTCATCAATGCAAGCATTACACGATGCAGCACGCGCTATTATGACTGGCGCTGGTGATACCTACATCATTGGTGGTGTTGAGCACATGGGTCACGTACCTATGACTCACGGTAATGATTTTCACCCAGGTTTATCAACGTCTGTAGCACAAGCTGCTGGCGTAATGGGTTTAACTGCAGAATACCTTGCTACGCTACACGGCATTAGCCGCGAGCAACAAGACGAATTTGCTTACCGTTCACACCAACGTGCACACGCGGCAACTGTTGAAGGTCGTTTCCGTCGTGAAATCCTGCCAATGGAAGGTCACGATGCAGATGGTTCTTTAATCTTAGTTGAAGACGATGAAGTAATCCGTCCTGAGACAACTGTTGAAGGTTTATCGCAACTTCGCCCTGTATTCAATCCAGCATCAGGTAGCGTAACCGCAGGTACTTCTTCTGCACTTTCTGACGGCGCATCAGCAATGCTTGTAATGAGCGAAGAGAAAGCAAAAGAACTTGGTTTACCAATTCGTGCGCGTATTAAATCAATGGCTGTTGCAGGTTGCGATCCATCAATCATGGGTTACGGCCCTGTTCCTGCATCGCAAAAAGCACTTCAACAAGCAGGTATCACTATTGACGATATCGATGTTGCAGAGCTTAACGAAGCCTTCGCAGCACAATCTCTACCAGTATTAAAAGACCTAGGTCTGATGGATGTGGTAGATGAAAAAGTTAACCTAAATGGTGGTGCAATTGCACTTGGTCACCCGCTTGGTTGTTCTGGTTCACGTATTAGCACAACGCTTGTTCACCTAATGGAAGACAAGAACGCTAAATACGGCCTAGCAACTATGTGTATTGGTTTAGGCCAAGGTATTGCAACTGTATTTGAGCGCGTAGAATAACGAGCTCACACCAAACATCTTGGTGATAAAAAGGCGCACTGAATTGCTCAGTGCGCCTTTTTTATTTGCTTTGCTTTCACTTATTGAAACTGGCGGCAATAGAAAGTTAAAATAGCCGCTTATTAATCGTCTCTTTCACCTAAAAGGTCAGCCATGAGTTTTGATAATCCCGATCACCAATTAGATGCACTTGGCCTTCGTTGTCCAGAACCCGTGATGATGGTGCGTGGTGCAGTACGAAAAATGAAAGATGGCGAAACCTTACTTATCATCGCCGACGACCCATCAACCACCCGCGATATCCCAAGCTTTTGTACTTTTATGGATCACACACTTGTGGCTAAAGATGTAGAACAAGCACCGTATCGATACTTGGTGAAGAAAGGGTTATAACGAGCTCGTAGGTTGGTTAGAGCGAAGCGAAACCCAACGTTATCGCAAGATGATGGCAACAAATTAAAGTTCGTGAAATTCAACTTTTAATCGAAATTAAGCTACTCTTATCATTTAACATTCAAGGATGAATGTATGCGATACAGAAGAGTATTAATCCCCGGTGGCACCTATTTCTTTACTCTAGCGATTGCGCAAAGAAACTCAGCACTTTTAACTTCAAACATCACTTTGCTACGTTCAGCTTATAAAAGTGTGGCTAAGTCACATCCTTTTAAAACGCTTGCCATTGTCATTCTTCCAGATCACTTACACGCTATTTGGCAATTACCTGTTGGAGATTGTGATTATGCAAAACGGTGGCGATTAATTAAGTCTAATTTTTCTAGACAACTAAATAATTGCGAGCATAAATCGCCTAGTCGCATTCAGAAATGTGAACGAGGTATTTGGCAGAGACGGTATTGGGAGCATTATATAAAGGACGAGCAAGACCTAGTGAACCATATTAATTATATTTACTTCAACCCTGTGAAACATAAATACGTGAATCAAGTTGAAGACTGGCCATTTTCGTCTTATAGGAAATTGAGTAAGTCTTCTGCTTTTAATTTGTCAGATGATGAGTTAGATATCGCATTTAATCTATATGAAGATTGATTAGAGTTTGGGTTTCGCTTTGATCTAACCTAATCAGTGTAGGCTGAGTTTAGAGCAACGAAACCCAACGTGTTAGAGGTACTTATTTTCTGCGATATATCGAACACTCCCGATAGCTAATCCGTTGCAGAGCTAGATACCCCAGCTAACCTTCAAGGTGAGTGTATGCGTTGGGTTTCGCTTCGCTCTACCCAACCTACCCAGCACAGAGCTTTACTTTCGAGTTACTGTCACTTTTGGTTGATTACTATTGCGGTAATCAAAGCTCACTACATATACGCCTTTTGCAGCGGGTTTAAAGCTGAAATAATTGTAGATGGTATTACAATCTGCATTGGCGGCTTGGCCTAGAACCAATGATTGCCCTGCTGGGTCCATATCACTGTAACCACAATTATAGCCTTCGCTAAAATCAGCATCCGCCACTTTGAATTCATAAACCTTACCTGGTGTTGAAAACTTAACGTCGGTTTGGAATATGCCCGGTGCAACTTGCTCTAATTGATACTGCGGCTCGGCATCCCACAAAGTAAAATCACCACGTAAATACATAGTACGGTCAAGCTCTTTACTTGGCAGAATATCGTCAATGCTTGGCATTTGCATTTGGCTAGAACAGGCTGTTAATAAGCCTGCTAATGCTAAAGTAATTACACGTTTCATTACTGTTCCTTATGCTACAAAAAAGCCAGCACTGAGCTGGCTTTTATTAATTGGCTACTGCTTACTTCTGAAGTACAGAAATATCAGCAATATCTAAAAACAGACGGCTTAGTTGGCTTAACAATGCTAAACGGTTTTGTTTAACCGCTTCGTCATCAGCCATTACCATGACGTTATCGAAGAAGTTATCAACACTCTCACGGATACCCGCAAGTTGTGATAATGCTTCTTGGTAATCGCCATTTGCATATAAAGGTGCAAGCTCAGTTGCAAACTTAGCAACGTGTGACGCTAATACTTTTTCTGCGTCATCGCTTAATAGGCTCTCATTCACATCACCTTGTGTTGTGATGTCATTTTTAGCCAAGATATTACTTACACGTTTATTTGCTGCTGCAAGCGCTTCTGCTGCGTCTAATGTACGGAAGTGACTTACTGCTTTAACACGGCGGTCGAAATCAACTGGTTTAGTTGGACGACGAGCTAGCACAGCTTGAATGACATCAACTTCGATACCTTCATCTTGATACCATGCGCGGAAACGACCTAACATAAACTCAAACACATCTGTTGATACATTTAGGTTTGTTAGCTTTTCACCGAATAACGTTTGTGACTTAGCAACAAGGTCTAAGATATCTAGCGGTAATGATTTTTCAACCATGATGCGTAATGCACCAATTGCTGCACGGCGAAGTGCAAATGGGTCTTTGTCGCCTTTTGGCGCTTGACCAATACCAAAAA
Source organism: Pseudoalteromonas simplex (assembly GCF_015278155.1). NCBI lineage: Bacteria > Pseudomonadati > Pseudomonadota > Gammaproteobacteria > Alteromonadales > Pseudoalteromonadaceae > Pseudoalteromonas > Pseudoalteromonas simplex. The sequence continues at coordinate 34,244 of NZ_JADILN010000015.1, read as the reverse complement.
TACCCACCAGCGTATCAAACTTATCAGCAATTGCGACCGCACAGCTGATCACATTTGTTGGTAAGTTATCGCCCGCGAAGCGAGGCATATATTGTTCATTTTGCGCGAGTGCAACTTCTTCTGCTTCACCGTCGTGACGAGCGTAATGCATACCCATTACACCTTGTACGTCGGTAAACTCCATAACCATTTCGGTCATTAAGTCTGTTTTACTTAATAAACCTGCTCGCTTAGCCAGCTCGGCATCGGCACCTAATTGCTCAGCAATGTAACCGGCAAGTTCACTAATACGCTCAGATTTATCTTTCAGCGTACCAAGTTGCTTTTGGAATAAAACGGTATCTAGCGATTCTAAACGGCTCTCTAGCGTTTTCTTCTTATCTGTTTCGTAGAAGAACTGCGCATCCGCTAAACGAGGACGAACAACTTTTTCGTTACCAGCAATGACCACGCTTGGGTCTTTACTTTCGATATTTGAAACAAATAGGAACTTGTTAAGTAAGTTGCCATCTTGGTCTAATAACGGGAAGTACTTTTGGTCGTCCTTCATGGTATAGATAAGCGCTTCTGAAGGAACGTCTAAGAATGCTTCTTCGAATGTTGCAGTCAGCGTTACTGGCCATTCAACCAAGGATGTTACTTCTTCAAGTAAGTCTTCATCCATAGCTACTTTTGCATTTACAGCGCTAGCTGCTGCTTCAATTTGTTCGCGAATTTGTGCTTTACGCGCTTCGAAGTCTGCGACAACGTAAGCAGATTTCAGCACATCAAACACATCATCAGCGTGGTTGATTGTTACTTTTTCTGGATGATGGAAACGGTGACCTTGTAATTGGTTGCCAACTTGCTTACCAAGTATTTCGCCTTCGATCAGCGTGCTACCAAATAAAATAGTCGCTGTGTGTACTGGGCGAATAAATTGTGTTTTATTTGCACCCCAACGCATTGGTTTAGGGATAGGTAATTTAGCAAGTGCTTTGTTTACTGCATCACTCATAAGCGATGTAGTTGCTTGACCTTCAACCTGTGCTTTATGTAATAACCAAGCGCCTTTATCTGTTTCTAGTGTTTGTGCATCGCTTACATCGATACCACAACCACGAGCCCAGCCCATTGCTGCTTTAGTTGGATTACCATCGGCATCAAAAGCGGCTGCAACTGCAGGACCACGCTTTTCTACAACCTTGTCACTTTGTTTTGCTTCAAGTGCAGTAACACGTAAGCCTAAACGACGTGGTGATGCGTACCAGTTAACGCCTTGATGATTTAATTCTAAGCTTGCAAGCTCAGCTGCTAAGTTCTCAGCAAACGACTCAGCAAGTTTACGAAGTGCTTTCGGTGGCAACTCTTCAGTGCCAATTTCTACTAATAAATTTTCTGCTGACATGCTAATTCTTAATCCTTACAAAGCGGGAAACCAAGAGCTTCACGGGCATCATAGTAACTTTGCGCACATGCTTTAGATAAAGCACGAACACGTAAGATATAACGTTGACGTTCTGTTACAGAGATAGCGTGACGAGCGTCTAATAAGTTAAACGCATGTGATGCTTTCATTACTTGCTCATAAGCTGGTAATGGTAAGCCTGCTTCAATTAGCTTTTCGCTTTCTTTTTCACAGTGATCGAACTGTGCAAATAAGAACTCAACATCCGCTTGTTCGAAGTTATAAGCTGACTGCTCTACTTCGTTTTGATGGAATACATCACCATATGTCACACGACCCATAGGACCGTCTGCCCATACTAGGTCATAGATACTATCTACGCCCTGAATATACATTGCTAAACGCTCAAGACCATAAGTGATCTCACCGGTTACTGGTGAGCACTCTAAGCCACCTACTTGCTGGAAGTAGGTAAATTGAGTTACTTCCATGCCGTTTAACCAGATTTCCCAACCTAGACCCCAAGCACCTAATGTAGGCGACTCCCAGTTGTCTTCTACGAAGCGAACTTCATCAGTTAGTGTATCGATACCAACAGCAGCTAAAGAGCCTAAATAAAGCTCCTGGATGTTTTCTGGTGATGGTTTTAATACTACTTGGAATTGGTAGTAATGCTGTAAACGGTTCGGGTTTTCACCATAACGACCATCAGTTGGACGGCGGCATGGTTGAACATACGCGCTCGACATTGGCTCTGGGCCAATCGACTTTAAGAAAGTTAACGGATGAAATGTCCCTGCTCCCACTTCCATATCGAGTGGTTGAGCAATCACACAGCCTTGCTGTGCCCAATAGTCCTGTAAAGCCAGGATCAAACCTTGAAAGGTTTTAACGTCATATTTTTGCATATTTGGCTTATAGTATCTGGTGCGTTTAGTCTGAAAATTGCTCTCAGTATACCTTGTGTGCAGTAAGGTTTTAAGCAGTTTGTGCTTTTTCAGCAATAAAAAAAGGAGCCAGTTGGCTCCTTTTTAATTCTTAATTTAGCGTTATACGTCTAGGTTAACTACGCGTAGTGCATTCGTTTCGATGAAGTCACGACGCGGCTCAACTTGGTCACCCATTAGAGTCGCAAACAATTGGTCTGCAGCGACTGCATCTTCAATTGTTACTTTCAACATACGACGAGCATCTGGGTCCATAGTGGTTTCCCAAAGCTGATCAGGGTTCATCTCACCGAGTCCTTTATAGCGTTGGATATAAAGGCCGCGTTTTGATTCATTGATTAACCACTCTAATGCATCCACAAAGTTATCAACAGCAAGAGTTTTCTCACCGCGTTGAACATATGCTCCTTCTTCGAGTAAGTTAGCAATGTTTACGCCTGTCGCTGCAATGCGTTTGTAGTCACGCGATGTGATGAAGTCATGGTTTAGTACATGTGCTTTATCCACACCATGTTGACGAATATTCACAACAGGATAATACATGTTGCGCTCAGTATCGTGCTCAGTGCCCGCATGGAAGATAGTTGCATCTTCATCACGTGCAATCAAGTCGTCAACTAGCGTGTTAGTCCACTCTTTAACTTTTGCTTCATCTGCTAAATCAGCTTCAGTAATTTCGCTTTGATAAATTAAACGTTCCATAACCGAGTTTGGATATTTACGTTTTAAGCGCTCAATCACTTTAACTGTATTTTGATAGTCGTGAACGATTCTTTCTAGTTCTTCACCTTCAAGTGCAGATGCACCTTCGCTTGTATAAAGTGCTGCATTGTTTAATGCTAATGATGTTAAGTAATCAACAAGCGCTGGGTCATCTTTAATGTAGCGTTCTTGCTTACCTTTTTTCACTTTATAAAGTGGTGGTTGCGCAATATAGATAAAGCCTTTTTCTACAATCTCTGGCATTTGACGGTAGAAGAAAGTCAGTAGTAAGGTACGAATGTGAGAACCATCCACGTCCGCATCGGTCATGATAATGATACGATGATAACGTAGCTTTTCTGGGTCATATTCATCACGACCAATACCACAGCCTAATGCAGTGATTAGAGTTGCTACTTCTTGAGAAGAAAGCATCTTATCAAAGCGCGCTTTTTCAACGTTAAGAATCTTACCTTTAAGTGGCAAAATTGCTTGGTTTTTACGGTTACGACCCTGCTTAGCTGAACCACCTGCAGAGTCACCCTCCACTATGTATAGTTCAGAAAGTGCTGGATCTTTTTCTTGGCAGTCTGCCAATTTACCTGGTAAACCAGCTAAATCCATTGCACCTTTACGGCGTGTCATTTCACGTGCTTTGCGTGCTGCTTCACGAGCTCGTGCTGCATCAATAATTTTGCCAACAACTGTTTTAGCATCAACAGGGTTTTCTAATAAGAACTCTGTTAGTTTTTCTGCCATTGCTTGTTCTACAGCAGACTTAACTTCACTTGATACTAGTTTGTCTTTCGTTTGTGATGAGAACTTAGGATCAGGTACTTTAACACTTACAACCGCAGTTAAGCCTTCACGAGCATCATCACCCGTCGCATTGCTTGTTGTTTTCGCTTTTTTGTTAAAGCCTTCTTTTTCCATGTAGTTATTTAGCGTACGCGTTAATGCCGCCCTAAAGCCAGCTAAGTGCGTACCACCATCACGTTGTGGAATGTTGTTTGTGAAGCAGTAAATGCTTTCTTGGAAACCATCGTTCCACTGCATTGAAACTTCTACACTAATACCGTCTTCTTCACGCTCATGGGTAAAGTGGAAAACACTTTTATGTACAGGTGTTTTGTTACGGTTTAGATATTCTACGAATGCTTGGATACCACCGTCATATTTGAAGTGGTCATTCTTAGATTCTTCGCGCTCATCAGTAAGAATAATACTTACACCAGAGTTTAAGAACGAAAGCTCACGCAAACGTTTTGCTAAGATATCGTAGTGGAAGTTAAGGTCACTGAATGTTTCACCACTTGGCCAGAAACGTAATTCAGTACCTGTGTCTGTTGCGTCACCAATTATAGCTAATGGCGCATCTGGTACACCCATAGTATATGTTTGTTGGTGAATTTTGCCTTCACGACGAATAGTCAGTTGTAGCTTTTCAGATAGTGCATTTACTACCGAAACACCTACACCGTGTAAGCCACCTGATACTTTATATGAGTTATCATCGAACTTACCACCAGCATGAAGTACCGTCATGATAACTTCAGCCGCAGAAACACCTTCTTCTTCGTGAATAGATGTAGGAATACCACGACCGTTATCTCTTACAGAGACTGAACCGTCTAAGTGAATCGTTACAAAAATATCATCACAATGACCAGCTAAGGCTTCATCGATAGAGTTATCAACAACCTCAAACACCATGTGGTGTAGGCCTGTACCGTCATCGGTGTCCCCTATATACATTCCTGGACGCTTTCTTACTGCGTCTAATCCTTTAAGTACTTTAATACTCGACGAATCGTAATTCTCAGACATGGTTAATCCCACTTATCTTGTTATTAGGTTGCCATGTTTCACGTGGAACATTTTTAGTTCTCGTTGCATGGGTTCCACCACAGCAGAAATACTTTCAGATAAAATTGATGAGATAAAAAGTTGCGAATCGCAATGAGTCAAAAGCTGACCCACTTTTTCTTTTGTATCTTCACCCAGTTCTGAAGGTAAGTCATCTATTAGCAATATAGATTGCTTATCAGTTTCTGACTCAATTAAGCTATTTTGCGTTACTTTTAACGCATAAAGCAAGAGCTTCAATTGACCGCGAGAAAAGGTATTTTCTACACTGTTACCAGAAACACTAAAACTAAAATCAGCTTTATGCGGACCTTTACTTGTGAAACCTTGTTTAGCATCACGTTCAAAGCTTTGCTCAAGCGCCTCTGAGAGAGTTTCACTCTCTTTCCAGCCCGCATGAAAGTTAATTTCTAAATCGCTTACAAGCGTTAATTCTGCACACATTTTATCAAAAAACTGCTGCTTAAACCTACTTATATACGCGATTCTTAGATTATTTATTTGTTCAGCTAGTCTAACAAATTCTTTATCCCAAAACTTGATCTGTTCAAAATAATCTCTAGGTTTACTTTTTAATAAAGCATTACGTTGTTTCAGTACTTTATTAAAAGACTGCCACAGATAAAAAAAGTCATGTTCCACGTGGAACAATCCTAAATCGAGAAATTTTCTACGCTCTTTTGGGCCACCAAAAAACAACGAATAGCTTTCTGGAGTAATAACTTGCACCGGCACTAGCTGAGCTAATTCAGAGATTTTACGGCTCGTTTTTCCCTGAATCTTTAAAGATGTTTCACCCGCTTGGTTTTTACTTATACCAATCGGAATAGACAAATCATGCAGCGCTTTGCGCCCATGAATCACAAACTTGTCTTGTTGATGCTGAATGATATTTTTATGTTTGGCGGTACGAAATGATTTACCGTGAGAAAGGAAATATATCGCCTCAAGGAGGCTGGTTTTTCCGCTGCCATTTTCACCATAGATAATGTTTATACCATTAACCGGCTCAAGTGTCAGCGCCTCAATATTCCGAAAATTATTGAGGCTTAAATGACTTAAACTCATATAAGCTTATAGGCGCATCGGCATTACAACGTACATAGCTTCTTCGTCACCTGCACCTTCAATTAGCGCACTGCTATTAGAATCTGCAAGCGTAAAGGTTACATCTTCTGTTTTTAATGTATTAAGTACATCAAGCACATAAGAAACGTTAAAGCCAATTTCAAGTTCGCCGCCCTGGTACATTACCTCAACAACCTCTTCAGCTTGCTCTTGCTCAGGGTTGTTAGCAGTAATTTTTAATAAACCTTCAGATAGGTTTAATCGTACACCACGGAATTTTTCATTCGATAAAATAGACACACGTTGGAAAGCACTACGAAGCCATTCACGGTTAGCAGTAATCACTTTATCACCACCACGTGGCAATACTCGACGATAATCAGGGAAACGACCATCCACCAGCTTACTGGTAAACGTAAACTCAGTATCAATAATACGAATATGGTTAGCACCAAATTGAATGGTAACTAGCTCATCATCAGCCACCATTAGGCGCATAATTTCTTGTACACCTTTACGTGGAATAATTAACTGACGTTGTGTATTTAAAGACTGTGGTAATTGCTTTTGTGCAATCGCCAAACGGTGACCATCTGTAGCCACTGTTTTAATATCTGCGTTATCAACTTCAAATGACATACCGTTTAAATAATAACGTACGTCTTGATTCGCCATAGAAAAGTGCGTGCTTTCTAAAAGCTTACGCAGTTCTAAACGCGTTAGTTGAAATTCAACTTCACCATCCCACTGCTCAAGATTCGGAAAATCTTCAGCGGCCAGCGTAGTTAAAGAAAAACGGCTTTTACCACTTGTTAATAGTAACTGATGATCTTGGCTACTTAACGTAAGGTCTGAGCCATCAGGTAAACTTTTACAAATATCGAGTAACTTTTTAGCTGGTAAAGTGAGTTGCGTATCAGTGGTATCTTCACCGACAAACACACTCGCCACTAACTCAATTTCAAGATCAGTACCCGTCATCGAAAGTTGTCCGTTTTCAACAACTAACAGTACGTTCGATAAAATCGGTAAAGTGTGCTTACGCTCAATCGCACCAGACACTTGAACTAAAGGTTTTAAAAATTGCTCTCTTGATATTGTTATTTGCATAATAAAGTCGGCCTTAAGATGACAAGGTTCTTATTAAGTTTTGATAATCTTCTTTCACTTCATGGCTTTCGTCACGGAGTGATTTAACTTTACGACAAGCGTGTAATACAGTTGTGTGATCACGGCCGCCAAAGGCGTCACCAATCTCAGGTAAACTGTGATTTGTAAGTTCTTTTGATAATGCCATGGCCACTTGACGTGGTCTTGCTACTGAACGGCTACGACGTTTAGAGAGTAAATCTGACACACGAATACGGTAATACTCAGCAACAGTACGTTGAATATTATCTATTGTTACCAGTTTATCTTGCAGCGCAAGTAAGTCACGTAGCGCTTCTTTTACAAAGTCGATCGAAATCGGACGACCAGTAAAGTTTGCATTAGCAATAACGCGGTTTAACGCCCCTTCTAATTCACGCACATTTGAGCGTAATTTTTTCGCGATAAAAAAGGCAACTTCATGAGGTAAATTGATTTTACTTTGCTGCGCTTTTTTCATCAAAATAGCAACGCGCGTTTCAAGTTCTGGTGGCTCAATAGCAATGGTTAAGCCCCAACCAAAACGTGATTTAAGGCGATCTTCAACCCCTTCTATCTCTTTAGGATAGCGGTCTGAAGTTAAGATAATTTGTTGATTTCCTTCAAGTAAAGCATTGAAGGTATGAAAGAACTCTTCTTGTGAGCGTTCTTTATTAGCGAAAAATTGAATGTCATCGATCATCAATGCATCAACACTTCGGTAATAACGTTTAAATTCTTCGATGGCATTATTTTGAAGCGCTTTAACCATGTCTTGCACAAATCGCTCTGAGTGCATATAAACAATTTTCGCGTCTGGCTTATTAGCCATAATACCGTTACCAACAGCGTGTAATAAGTGAGTTTTACCTAAGCCAGTACCACCGTATATAAATACAGGGTTAAATGCTGAACCTGGGTTATCTGCAACTTGAGTCGCTGCAGCTTTTGCTAATTGGTTTGATTTACCTTCAACAAAGCTATCAAAGGTGTAATTTTCTTTAATGTTTGATTTATAGCCTGATTTTGGTGCAGGTTCGACCGCTGCTTTTTCAGGTTTTGGCTGTTGTTTTTCGGCAGTCTGTTGGGTAACAGGCGCGCTAGCTTCTGTTGCAGCCGGTGCTGATGCCACTTGGGCATTTAAAATAGGTTTACTACCAACATCAAAACGTAATTCAGGTGCTTCATCACCACAAATTTCAACGAGTAGTTCATTAATACGGTTTAAATACTTTTCTCTCACCCAATCCAAAACAAAACGGTTAGGTGCATATATAGTCAACGTATCTTCGGTACTTTCTGCTTGAAGTGGTCTTACCCACATACTGAATTGCTGTGAAGGCAATTCATCTTGCAATACATATAAACAACTTTGCCAAACCGACAGATACACAGTTAAACTCCCAGAGATTTAATTTTTATTCCCGTTCATCTTTAATGATGGAAAATCAAACATTTATTGCTAATCTTTGACCAACTTTCTTGGCCCAGACCGACTATTATGAAGGTACTTTATCCACAAGTACAAGATTGATTTTTATGAAAAATATGATCTCAGCAACATAAAAGAATAAAACACTGATTTTTAAGAAAATTATTTTTTAAGCTCGAACAGTGATCATAACAAATTTGCAGCCAGATCGCGATCAAATTCTACGATCGAATTGGCTTTTCCCAAGCTTTTATTCACTTTTTATACAGAGGCTGTGGAAAACTTCTTATTTATGATGATCCTATATGATCAGGTAAAAGGATCCTTTATAATTACGGCCTCTGCAGCGTTTTAATGATTGACTTTTGTTGTCTTCATCTATAATATCTCGCGCTCGCAATGGCACCTGTGCCAGGATCGCGACCTGCATAGGATGTTTTAACCTTAACCGATCGGATGGAATTGTTATGAAAAGAACTTTTCAACCTAGCGTTTTAAAACGCAAACGTACACACGGTTTCCGTGCTCGTATGGCAACAGCAAATGGCCGTAAAGTATTAGCTCGTCGTCGTGCTAAAGGCCGTAAAGTTCTTTCTGCTTAATATATAAGTGGAAGACTTTAGCTTCAGCAGGGAGTTACGTCTGTTAACTCCCTCGCATTACTCTCGAATCTTTAATGAACCAGCACGCGCTGCGACTCCTTTCTTTACCCTATTAGCTAAACGCAATGACCAAACTAATCCTCGATTAGGTCTTACGGTCGCAAAAAAACGCGTTAAAAAAGCCTGTCAACGTAATCGAATTAAACGACTTGCTCGCGAAAGTTTCCGTTTAAATCAACATAAACTCGATAACATTGATATTGTGCTTATGGTTAAAAGTGGTATTGATGAACAGTCAAACGAAGAGCTGACAAAGCAACTAAATAAATTGTGGCGAAAAATTAACGAACGCTGCAAGCCTGGTGCACCTAAACCACCACCATTTAAAAAACGCCCGAATAAATCAGCTAAATCTAATAAACAAGCCTGATAGCAATAGAATTACAGGCTTAATTAAGGTATCTTTAGCTCACCTTTTAATCATGCATTTAAAATTCTACGATGGGAATTTAAATTCATGGTATCCATTGACTAAATTAACGCAGGGGCAGACACATCATGAGGTTACTTAAACCACTTGTTGCTATTCCAAAGCGCTGTTTAGTCATGCTAATACGCGGCTATCAAAAATGGATAAGTCCACTATTAGGCCCGCATTGTCGTTTTAATCCAACTTGCTCTAGTTACGCTATTCAAGCAATTAATTTGCATGGAAGTGTAAAAGGCAGTTGGTTAGCTGTTAAACGCATATTAAAATGCCACCCTTTACATGCTGGTGGGGATGATCCCGTACCGGCAAAAAATCATATTAACCACCAACACGAGAAATAAGAGCTGTTATGGAATCGCAACGCACGTTTTTATTAATCGGCTTGATGCTTGTGTCGTTTTTATTATTTCAAGAATGGAATAACGACTACAACGCACCAAAGGCTGATCCAAGTGCCACAACACAAACACTAGGCGCAACAACACCAGAATCTGATGACTTTATTCCAGCATCATCTGACGGTGAAGTTCCAGCTGTAACGACAGCAAAGCGCTCAGTTATCGATGTAACAACTGATGTATTCACTGTTAAAATTGACACCCGTGGTGGTGACATCATTGAAACAGACTTACTTCAGTACGAAGAAGAAAAAGGCAGTAACACACCTTACATGCTATTAGGTGAGTTCGATGGTAAGCAATACTTCTCGCAAAGTGGCTTAATTGGTTTAAATGGTCCTGACGCAACTGTTGCTGGTCGCCCTGTTTATAAAACCACACAAAAAGCATTCACTTTAACGGGTGATGAGCTACGTGTACCACTTGAGTTTACTGACAGTAAAGGTGTGACCTTTACTAAAACTTATATCTTCAAAAAAGGCGACTACGCTGTAGATTTAGAGTACACAGTAAACAACGTAACAGCTGATCCAATTCAAGTTCAGTTATACACGCAAGTAAAACGCACAGTACAAGAAAAAGGTAGCTTAGTAGATCAAAACTACTTAGGTGCAGCATTTGGTACTGAAGAAGAGCCATACGAAAAGTACAGCTTCTCAGACATGGCTGATAAAAACCTTAACATCACTACAGCTGGCGGCTACATTGCATTTATTCAACATTACTTTGTAAGTGCGTGGGTACCAAAGCAAGACCAACAAAATACCCTTTACAGCAAATTAGTTGCTGGTAATGCGGCAATTATTGGTACTAAAGGTGAAGCAGTTAACGTACAAGCTGGTACGCAAGCAACACTTAGCTCAACTTATTACATGGGCCCGAAAGAGTCTGACGTACTAGAAGCAATTCACCCAGACTTAGACCTAACTGTAGACTACGGTTGGTTATGGTTTATTTCACAACCATTATTCGTACTACTTAAGTGGTTACACAGCATCCTAGGTAACTGGGGTCTAGCTATCATTGCAATCACGGTTATCGTTAAAACGGCAATGTACCCGCTTACTAAAGCACAATACACGTCAATGGCGAAGATGCGTGCCTTACAACCTAAAATGGCTGCACTAAAAGAGAAGTATGGTGATGACCGTCAAAAATTCGGTCAAGCTATGATGGAAATGTACCGCAAAGAAAAAGTGAACCCTATGGGTGGCTGTTTCCCGCTGTTACTACAAATGCCAATATTCTTAGCATTATTCTACGTATTCTTAGAATCAACTGAGCTACGTCATGCTGAATTCGTTTTATGGTTAAATGACTTATCAGCAATGGACCCATACTACGTATTACCTGTTCTATTTGGTTTAAGTATGTTCATCACTCAAAAGCTGCAACCTATGACGGTTACTGACCCTATGCAGCAAAAAATGATGACCTTTATGCCAGTAGTATTCTCTATTTTCTTCTTATGGTTCCCATCTGGCCTAGTACTTTACTGGTTAGTATCGAACCTTATCTCAATCGCTCAGATGCTAATCATCTACCGCGGTATGGAGAAAAAAGGTATTAAGGTAAGAGGCTAAACTCTTAACCCAATAAAAAAGGCGCTAACTGCGCCTTTTTTAATGCCTGAAAATAGCTAACCGAGAATAGGAGAATAAACTTGATTAGGCACACTGCGTTCAGTAAAGCTCAAACTCGTTGTTAGTAACGAAGCAACTACCAAACCGATTGCAACCACCCCAGATAAACCAAGCCACTTTCCAGTCGTTGTTTTACGCTTAACCCTAAGCCAACTCATATAGATGCCAGCAGCGCTTACAAAGCTCATCAATGCACCAAATAGCCCCCAAATAAGCTTAGTACCAATGCCTGCAAAGTTACCAAAGTGCAGCGGATCAGCGGTGTCTTTAATTCGTGGAAGCAGGTTTAGTTCTTCCCCTTTTTGTATGCCTAGAACTTCACCGGAACTTGGTTTTAAATAAACCCGGTTAGCACGCAGGCGCAATAAAATATCATCGTTATAACCACGCACTTCTATAGGCTGATCCGCTTTATTAGGATAACGAATATAGCGAATATCAAGGCTAGGAAACGCCTGTTGAGCGGCTGTATAAGCTGTAGCTAAACTAATTGGCGATAGACCTTTACGAGGGCTTTGTTTTTTAAACTCACTCACAGCTTGTGGACTAGAGACATAGTGAGGTACCTTCGCAGTTTGCAGCCCATGTTCTACCAGATACCAAACCCCTGTGATGGCCATCACAGCAATAAACCATAAACTCCAAAGCCCTAACAGCTTATGCCAATCAGACCAACTACTACGTTTATCTAGGCTTAGCGCAGCAGGCTTTTTCATAAAGCCTTGCCACCAGCGCCGATACACATAAAAACTCGAAACCAATAAAATAACGAGTAAAATACTCAAACTGGTGACGATTAATTTACCCGTCCAGCCCATCGATAAGTTCATATGCCAGTTACGTAAAAACCGCGATATCCGCGCCCACTCTCCTTCACCGAGTAAGCGACCAGTTGCAGCATCTAAATATACAAAGCGAAATGAATCACCGACTTTAAGAGCCGCTTCAGTGGCAAGGTAATCTTGCTTATGACGTTGGATATAAAGTAACTGAGCTTGCGGATAATGCTTATTAAGGGTGTTTTCGAGAGCTAGGTAGTTAGTAGAGGCAGAAGAAGTTAAAGCACGGTACTTAGCGTCTGTTAAGTACTCGAGTTCATGACTTAACGTAGCGAGTGTTCCCGATACGCAGGTAACAAAAAGCAGGACTCCAACAAAGAGTCCTGCCCAAGAATGTAAGTTAAACCAACTTTTAGCGTTCACACGCCACCATTAAAAACTGTATTTAGCACTTAAATAAACGCGACGTGGTTCACCAGGAAAGTGCCCTGTTCGTTCGATAAAGCCACTGCTTGCGTATTCTTTATCAAATAGGTTCTTAACTGATAGCTGCCATTGCCAGTTATCAACGGTTGTTTGCCACGCCATGTTGTAAACAGTGTAAGGTTTAACACGTTGACCGCCTAAACTAAGCTGTTCATCAACATAATCTAAGCCAGCAGAAATAGATGACGATAAGCTAGGTAGCTCATAGCGTGTCCATATACCTAGAGTATTTTGCGGCGCGTTAGCAAATTTATCACTATCAGGAATTTGATTGGTAATACTGTCGTTTGCTTCAGTAATACGGGTATCATTATAAGCATAGCTTGCAGTCACTACCCAGCTATCAGTAATATCGCCAACTACCTCAAGTTCAAAACCCTTACTTTGTACTTCACCAACGGCAACTAAATCATCAACGCCGTCACCTGCAACATCACCTAATAAGCTAGGTTGTAGGATGTTTTCGCGGACAATATCGTACACAGCCATATTAACAGCAAGCGTGTCTGCTAATAGTTTGGTTCTTAAGCCTAACTCGTTAATACGGCTAGTCTCCGGCGAGAACGGACCGCCCTTTGCTGTTTCTTGATTACTCGCACTTTGCGGCACAAAGCCTGTGCCATGCAGCGCATAAGGGAAGAACATATCGTTAATGTTATAGCTGGTACCAATACGGTAGGTTAAGTCGCTATCAGAAAACTCGGTTTGATTTAACAGATCTTTGTCTTCAAAACGATCATACCTTAAGCCAGCTGTCACACTCCAATTAGCGGTGATATCTAGTTGATCTTGTAAGTAAGCACCAAAGCGGGTGCTATTCGTTTTGCCAAGCCGTGGGGTAATACTATCAAGATCATAATCATCAGCAGAGGTTAAACCATACTCAGGGTTGTTAAGATCAAGTCCTGGTACTGGGCCACCTTTACTTTGTTGCGTAGCTGTACGGTAGACGCTTTCAAAATCATGTTCATACCAATCACTACCAAACAGCACTTGATGCTGCATATTAGCAAATGCAAACTCCGCAATCGCATTAGCTGTTAAGCTAAAGCCTTCGTTCTCACGAACTTGATCACGAAACTCACGATGGCTCCAATCAACAATACCGTCGTCATCTGTATCTACGAGGCCTCTTGGTTCATGGTAGTTTTGCACTTCTTTGTTATCAAAATAACGTGCTGTGACATCTGTGCGCCAAACATCATTAAATTCATGTTTTAAAGTAGCCTGATAGACATGGGCTTCAACATTTTGAAAGTCTGTCGCCTCGTTATGATTCCAGCTAATATCAGTTAGAAAATTGCCATTATCATCAGCAGGTACACCACGTAAACGTGCCCCACCCAACTCTTGCTCTATATAGGTATACTGAGTGGTCAATTCGGTTGCACTGTTTATAAGCCACGTATAACCAAGATCAACAATGGTATTATCGCTGCTAGTATTAGCACGGAATGGCTTTTCAGTATCACGGTAAAGACCAACACGGTAAGCATGATTATCAAGTGATTCACTCAATGTTCCTGTGCTTTCTAATGCACCACTGAAGAAGTCATCATTACCTACTTCAACTTCAATACTGTGTTCACTGGTGAATTTAGGCTTCTTAGTTACATAGTTAATAATACCACCCGGATTACCACTACCGTATATAGCGCCAGCAGGTCCTTTTAAAACCGCAACTTGTTCAATATTAAATAATTGCGGCACAGCAAAGCCATTGAAAGGATCGCCCTTTACGCCATCATATAAAATCTCATCTTGGCGGAAACCACGGAATGTCACGCCTGAATAACTAAAGGCATTAACACCAGCTATATTGCTATAAAGGTCGGTAATTTGGCGAGCAGCCTGATCACTAATCAGCTCCTGCGGCAAAATTTGAATTGACTGAGGAATTTTCTCTAAAGGTGTATTGGTACGAGTAGCAAAACTTGACTCGGTTGGGCGATATAAAGAAAACGCACGGCCAACAACTTCTATTTTTTCGAGTTCTTTTGAATCACTTTGATCCGAAGTAGTCACTTCAGTTTGAGCATGGGCAACGCCCGAAAAACCAGCAGCAAGTGCAATAAAAACAGCAGAATGACGCATAATAAAAAACGATAAGATTTAGAATGCGCAACATGTTAATGAATATAGTTATCATTTTCAATGAGTGTTTATTATTAATTAAAGCTAAATAAAGTATTACTTACATCAGACTTTTGCTACCTCATTACTCAAACAGCTATTCGCATGAAATTAAGCCATAGGTTACAATAGAGCCAGCATTCATTCTTTTATTGGCATTATTTCATCGCATGATTAATCAAGACACAATTGCAGCACAAGCGACCGCACCAGGACGTGGTGGGGTTGGTATTATTCGCGTCTCTGGTAGCTTAGCTAAAACAGTGGCAGAACAGATTATTGGCCGTTGTCCTAAAACACGTTACGCAGACTATGTGCCATTTAAAAGCTTGAGCGGTGAACAGCTTGACCAAGGTATTGCTATTTACTTCCAAGGGCCAAATTCATTTACCGGCGAAGACGTACTAGAACTACAAGGTCACGGCGGCCCTGTCGTATTAGATATGCTATTAAAAGAAATTAGCCAAATTGACGGTGTACGTTTAGCAAAGCCAGGTGAGTTCTCTGAGCGCGCATTTATGAATGATAAGCTTGATTTAACTCAAGCAGAGGCAATTGCCGATTTAATTAATGCAACCAGTGAACAGGCAGCAAAAAGCGCCCTCCAATCACTGCAAGGTGAATTCTCTAAACATATTGAAACGCTGGTGGAGAAAGTCATTCACCTACGTATGTATGTTGAAGCTGCAATTGATTTTCCTGATGAAGAAATCGACTTTTTATCAGACGGTAAAGTATCAACAGATCTCAATGCCATCATTGATCAATTAGAGAATGTAACTCAGCAAGCTAAACAAGGTAGCATCATGCGTGAAGGTATGCGTGTTGTTATTGCTGGTCGCCCTAACGCTGGTAAATCAAGCCTACTTAATGCGTTAGCTGGCCGTGATGCAGCCATCGTTACCGAAATAGCGGGTACAACACGTGACGTATTACGCGAACATATCCACATTGATGGTATGCCACTACATATTATTGATACCGCTGGCCTGCGTGAAAGCCCAGATAAAGTAGAGCAAATTGGTATTGAACGCGCATGGGATGAAATTAACCAAGCCGATCGCGTACTATTTATGTTAGACGGCACTGATACATCAGCCACTGACCCTCATGATATTTGGCCAGAGTTTATGGCCAAGTTACCAGAGGGTATGGGTGTTACTGTGATCCGAAATAAAGCCGATATTTCCGGTGAAAATGTCGGTATGGATGAACATAATCAATATCCGGTGATCCGTTTGAGTGCTAAAAATGCAGAGGGTATAGAGTTAGTTCGTACTCACTTGAAGGCATGTATAGGTTTCCAAGGCGCCACAGAAGGTGGATTTATGGCACGCCGTCGTCACTTAGATGCACTTGATCATGCTGCCTATCATTTAAACACAGGCAAAGAGCAATTAGAGATGCATATTGCTGGTGAGATCTTGGCTGAAGAGTTACGCCTAACTCAACAGTTCTTAAATGAGATAACGGGTGAATTTACCTCTGATGACCTACTAGGGAAAATCTTTAGTTCGTTCTGTATCGGTAAATAAATTCCGGTCATCAATATTATAAAAAAGAGTCGCAAGACTCTTTTTTTGTTTTTAGTCCAGTAATCAATTATCGGTTCAGGGCCGAAACCAGCCAGTAATTAACCTCATATCAATTAGTCTAGCGATGTCATTAAATGGAGGACATCATGGACAAATATCAACTTTTTCACCAATTACACCACCAGCATGGGGGCTTTGTACTCGCTAATGCATGGGATCTTAGTTCAGCACAATTCATCCAAGTTGCGGGAGCTAAAGCCGTAGCAACAACCAGCTGGGGAATTGCTGCCAGTTTAGGGTTAGCTGATGGTGAAAACATCTCTTTTAAAACTCAATTAGCACTGGCTAAAAGCTTAACCGAACACCTTCATATTCCACTCTCTGTGGATATAGAGTCAGGCTACAGTAACGATCCGCTGCAAATTAGCGAAAACGTTTTAGCGTTAGCAAGATTAGGAGTTGTAGGCATCAACATAGAGGACTCAGATAAAGACACTAACGCACTGAGATCTACCGAGCAGCAATGCACTATTATTAGTGAAATAAAGAAAGTACTTAACGAAAATGGCTTCGGTGGTTTATTTATAAACGCCAGAACCGATACCTACTTTGTTAGTGACTCCCCTTTTCAAGCAACATTAAAGCGAGCAAAAGCGTATCAAGATGCAGGTGCTGACGGTCTGTTTGTGCCCGGCTTAACGAACATAGAGCACATAACCGGCTTAGCTAACACAATAGATATGCCATTAAATGTGATGGCAATGAGCAATTTTAACTCAGCAAAAGCCGCTTTCGCTGGTGGTGCAAAACGGTTTTCATTGGGTAATTCGCTCTATGATCTAGTCGGTAATACGATAAAAACCAGTTTAACTCAGATCGAAAACTAACTTAGCGAGCTAAAAAATCAGATCAAAACAGCTTTTAAGATCGAATTTAGCTAAAAATGTTATCCACATTTGGGGCTTTTTTAGATCTAAAGGCTGATTTGATCATAAAAAAACGCGGAAATTTGAATTTATTTTCATACAACAGCCCTTTTTGATAACTAATTTTCTTAAAAACAGCCTTTATTAGCGCTTATTTAAGTTTTTTTCGATCTATTTTATTGATCGCAAATTGCAAACCGATCGTTATCAACAAGCGATCTATCCACAAAACGATCATACTCACTATTTTTATCAGATCTGAAAATTTAAGCGCTTACACACAATTAAAGATCAACAACTTAGCAAAGTTATACAGTTTCCAATATTTAACTTGATCAGAACTTTCCCCAAATTTATTAACAGCTTGATCAAAGGGTTTAATTTATGAATAAATATAAAAAACTATTAAAAACAGTAGATTATAAAAAGTATTAAATTAAAGCTGTCATTTTAAGCAGAAAAACTTATTCAGATCGTAATTCAACGCTTTACTCACACCCTAACTTAGTTATCATGTGGCCACTTATTTCTATACATGATCAATCACATGCAATCAGTAAATATCATCGTTGGCAGCCAAATGGGATCTGCAGAATACGTGGCAGTGCAACTAACAGAAGCCCTTGAACAACAAGGGATCCAAGTGCAGCTTCATGAACAGCCTATATTTGATGATATTAATCAGCAAGATACTATTTGGTTGTTATGTACTTCTACATACGGCGCTGGAGACTATCCAGAGAACCTACTGCCATTTGTTGAGTCTATTAACCAACAGGCTGATCTTAAAGGATTAAACTACAGTGTGATTGGGTTAGGTGACACTAGTTACGACACCTATAACTATGCAGGCCGTAATCTAGATGAGTTATTAGCTAATAAAGGCGCAAACCGCGTGGCAGAACGCTTAGAGCTAAATATTCTTGATGAAGCATTGCCAGAAGACACGGCATTAGCCTGGTTACCAAGCTGGATCGAATCAGCAGGGCTCAATTAAGCCGATCGGTATTGATCGTTGTTATAAAAGTTACCCACAATTTACTGATAATTTAGATCAGATTGTGGATAAACACTGATCTAACTGCGATTTTAACCTAGTTTATCCCTTGGATAAGATCCAATCGATATTGCCCTGTGTATAAATAGGCCTTTTGATCAAAGCTTTTACGCGGGAAGATCCGATCATATTAACACCTTTAGATCTGCGTTAAGATTATGTTTTAAATAGTAAAGCGAACATTATCAACAGATCTAGCCGTTACTAGTAATAAGAGTAATAAAAGATCTCTTTAAAAGATCCTTTATATTATTAGAGATCACCCACTTAGATCTTGAGCACTGTTTAATCATTTATCTTCTCTAAATTTCTAGGTAGAATACGCTCCCTTTGCAAAGTTTTGCTGGTCGATTAAGTAGGATCCCATAAATGATTTTTCACGAACGTTTTGATGTTATTGTTGTAGGTGGTGGACATGCAGGTACTGAAGCTGCATTAGCATCTGCTCGCATGGGCATGAATACCCTATTGCTAACTCATAATATGGATACCCTTGGTCAAATGTCTTGTAATCCGGCAATTGGCGGTATTGGTAAAGGCCATTTAGTTAAAGAGATCGATGCTCTTGGTGGTGCAATGGCTCAGGCTATTGATAAAGGCGGTATTCAATTTCGTACTTTAAACTCATCTAAAGGCCCTGCAGTACGTGCTACACGTGCACAAGCTGACCGTGCTTTGTATAAAGCAGCTATTCAACATACTTTACAACATCAAAAAAACTTAAAGATCTTCCAACAATCATGTGACGATCTAATCGTTGAAGGTGATCGAGTAATCGGTGTTGTAACGCAAATGGGTCTTCGTTTTAGCGCGCCTTCTGTGGTTCTTACCGTAGGTACTTTCTTAGGTGGTCAGATCCATATTGGTTTAGAGAACTTCAAAGGCGGTCGTGCCGGTGATCCACCTTCTATTGCACTTGCTGAGCGTTTACGTGAATTACCTTTCCGTGTTGATCGCTTAAAAACAGGCACGCCTCCTCGTATTGATGCGCGTACTGTTGATTTTAGCAAGATGCAAGAACAGCCAGGTGATACCCCAACGCCTGTATTCTCATTTATGGGTAAACAATCGGATCACCCACAGCAGATCCCGTGTTACATCACTTATACAAATGAAAAAACACATGATGTGATCCGCAATAACTTACATCGCTCACCTATGTATTCAGGTGTAATTGAAGGTATTGGTCCACGTTACTGCCCTTCAATCGAAGATAAGATCGTACGTTTTGCTGATAAAGACAAACATCAAATCTTTGTTGAGCCTGAAGGTTTAACATCATACGAATTATATCCAAATGGTATTTCAACGAGCTTACCGTTTGATGTACAGCTTGAAATTGTGCAATCAATCACTGGTTTTGAAAATGCACATATTTGTCGTCCTGGTTATGCGATTGAGTATGACTTCTTTGATCCGCGCGACTTAAAGCAATCATTAGAAACTAAGTTTATTAATGGTTTATTCTTCGCAGGCCAAATCAATGGTACAACCGGTTACGAAGAAGCAGGCGCACAAGGTTTAATTGCGGGTATGAACGCCGCATTACAAGTACAAGGCAAAGAGTCTTGGACACCTCGTCGTGATGAAGCATACACAGGTGTACTCATTGACGACCTAGCAACATTAGGTACTAAAGAACCGTACCGTATGTTTACTAGCCGTGCTGAATACCGTTTATTACTTCGTGAAGATAATGCCGACATCCGTTTAACTGCTAAAGGCCGTGAACTTGGCTTAGTTGACGATGCTCGTTGGGCTGCATTTAACGAAAAAATGGAAATCATCGAAAAAGAGACGCAACGTTTAAAAGAAACATGGATCCACAAAGATCATGTTGCTGTTGATCAAGTAAATGCGTTATTAAAAACACCACTGACTCGTGAAGCGAGCCTTGAAGATCTGATCCGCCGTCCTGAAATTCGTTATAACGACTTAATGGCAATTGATGGTTTAGGTTCTGAGTTTGATAACCAAGCTGCACTTGAGCAAGTTGAGATCCATACTAAGTACGCAGGCTATATTGCTCGTCAGCAAGATGAGATCAATAAGCAGCTACGTCATGAACAAACTGTATTACCAAAAGACTTTGATTATTCAACTGTTTCTGGCTTATCAAATGAGGTTATCGCAAAGCTTACTGATAGTCGTCCAGATACAATTGGCCAAGCGTCACGTATTTCAGGTATCACCCCTGCTGCTATTTCGCTATTATTAGTCTATCTGAAAAAGCAAGGCTTACTGCGCAAGACTGCGTAGTTGGTGAGGAATACAGTGTTACAACAACAATTAACTTCGCTGTTAGCGCAAACTGATATTGCGCTAACAGAAAAACAGCAACAACAACTTGTGCAATATGTTGAATTATTAGACAAGTGGAACAAAGCCTATAACTTAACCTCTGTTCGTTTACCTGAAGAAATGATGGTTAAACATATTATGGATAGCTTAGTTGTTGCACCACACCTTAAAGGCAAACATTACATTGATGTAGGTACGGGTCCTGGTTTACCGGGTATCGTATTAGCCATCGCTTTACCTGATACACAATTTGTATTGTTAGATAGTTTAGGTAAACGCGTACGCTTTTTGATGCAGGTAAAACATGCACTTGGTCTTGAAAATGTAACCCCAGTGCAGTCTAGAGTTGAAGAATATCAACCAAGTGTTAAATTAGATGGTGTATTAAGTCGTGCATTCGCCTCTTTACAAGATATGGTTGACTGGTGTGCGCACTTGATTGATCATTCAGGTAAATTTATCGCCTTAAAAGGCGTATTTCCGAGCGAAGAACTAGACTCATTACCTAAAGGTATTAAGTTTGATGAAAAAATCAGCTTGGAAGTACCTGAGTTAGATGCGCAAAGACATCTAATCATTCTATCTAAAGACTAGGGATCAGAGCACTGTGGCAAAAGTCATCGCATTAGCAAACCAAAAAGGTGGTGTTGGTAAAACGACCACCGCTGTGAACCTCGCGGCATCGATGGCCGCGACGAAGCGTAAAGTGTTATTAATCGATCTTGATCCGCAAGGAAACGCTACCATGGGTAGTGGTGTCGATAAATACGGTGATGTTGCGACTATTTACGATTTATTGATTGAAGAAACACCAATCGATGAAGTGATCAATAAAGAAACCTCAGGTGAGTATCACTTAATTGCTGCTAATGGCGATGTGACTGCCGCTGAAGTTAAACTAATGGAATTGTTTGCGCGTGAAGTGCGTTTACGTAATGCGCTTGAACAAATTCAAGACCAATACGATTTCATTTTTATCGACTGCCCGCCTTCACTTAACATGCTTACTGTTAATGCCATGGCTGCCGCAGATTCGATTTTAGTTCCGATGCAATGTGAGTATTATGCCCTTGAAGGTTTAACGGCATTAATGGATACCATTACGCAGCTATCTAAGCTAGTAAATCCAGCGTTAACAATTGAAGGGATTTTGCGCACCATGTATGATCCGCGCAATCGCCTTGCAAATGATGTATCAGAACAACTCAAACAACATTTTGGCGATAAAGTATATCGTACCGTTATCCCACGTAATGTCCGTTTAGCAGAAGCGCCGAGTTTTGGTGCCCCTGCCATGTATTATGACCGTGCATCAAGTGGTGCTAAAGCTTACTTAGCCCTAGCCGGCGAAATGTTACGTAGAAAAGAGAAAACATCTTCAGCAGTAGCCTAACTTCGAGGTAAAAAAATAACATGTCTGCTAAAAAACGCGGTTTAGGCCGAGGACTCGACGCTTTATTAAGTTCATCAAAACCTGCCCCAAGTGCAAATAATCAGCAACAAGCGACAGCAACACCAGAGCAAGTCTATGAAGTAGTTGCAGAGCAAAGCAAAGGTGAGCTGCAAAAATTAGCGATTGAGTTTTTACAATCGGGTAAATATCAACCGCGTAAAGACATGTCTGAAGAAGCGCTAGAAGAGTTAGCCAGCTCAATTCGTGCTCAAGGCATCATTCAGCCAATTGTTGTGCGCCAAATTGGTGCAGACAAATATGAAATTATTGCTGGTGAACGTCGTTGGCGTGCTGCTCAACTTGCAAAATTAGATGCTGTTCCATGTATCATCAAAGATGTACCAGATGAAGCAGCCGTTGCGATCGCATTGATTGAAAATATCCAACGTGAAGACCTAAACGCGATGGAAGAAGCGATTGCATTGAATCGTTTACTTAACGAATTTGAACTCACTCATCAACAAGTCGCCGAAGCAGTTGGTAAATCGCGTACGACTGTGACTAATTTACTACGTCTAAATAACCTTAACGAAGATGTTAAAATCTTGTTAGAACATGGCGACATCGAAATGGGTCATGCACGTTGTTTATTGGCACTTGAAGGCGAAGCGCAGTCAGATGCTGCTAGATTAGCCGTTGCTAAAGCGTTGACTGTTCGTGAAACTGAGAAATTAGTTCGCTCTATTTTAGAACCTGCTCCGAAAAAAGAAGTGCAAGAAAAAGATCCGGATGTCAAACAGTTAGAACAAAAACTTGCTGAAAATTTAGGCGCCAAAGTAGAAATAAACTACAATAAAAAAGGCAAAGGCAAACTGGTTATCTCTTATACAACTCTTGATGAGTTGGATGGCATTTTAAGCCGTATAAATTAAGACTATTCCCGTCATTAATTAATAACATGTCCAAAAAGAGACATTTGTGGTGTTTTTGCACTACAAAGGGTCGACTCAAGTTGCAAAACTGGTAGGAATCAGTATAATTTCGCCAGTTTTCATACCCTGACAATTTAACGTTCTAAAGGTTAACAAAACGTGACTAATAGGTTAGCAAGGCCGTATAGGCTTGCCGCATTTAAATTAATTTGTCTTCAGGGTATCGTAGCATTAATCGCTGCAGTAATTGTTTTTATAGGTTGGGGAGTCAATGCCGGCCAGTCAGCGCTTGCTGGCGGAGCTGTTGCACTACTCCCTAATTTTGTATTTGCTGTCTATGCATTCCGTTATATGGGTGCAAGTCGAGTAAATCAAGTGTATGCCTCGCTAAAGCGCGGCAACGGATTAAAATTTATGCTAACAATCGTTTTGTTTGCACTGATACTGAAGTCTTATACGGTCGTTTTATTACCGTTTTTCTGTGTTTATGTATTGGTGTTATTTAGCGGATTGTTTGCGCCCGTTTTTTTTAATCATTAACTTTTGGGATATAACATGGCTGCAGAAGAAGTAACTCTATCAAGCCATATTCAGCACCACTTAACTAACGCTAAGATGTGCTCGACCGACGCTGGTCTTGCCTTCAACAAAGCGTGTGCAGACAGTGGTTTCTGGACATGGAATATAGATACCCTCGCATGGTCAATCGGTCTAGGTCTTGTATTTTTATGGATCTTCCGTAGTGCCGCTAAGAAAGCAAATACCGGTGTACCTGGTAAATTTCAGTGTTTCATTGAAATGATCGTTGAGTTCGTTGGCGACAACGTACGTGACACATACCACGGTAAAAGCGCATTAATCGCTCCATTAGCTCTAACGATTTTCGTTTGGGTGTTCTTAATGAACTTAATGGACTTGATTCCGGTTGATTTCCTACCTGCATTCGCTGGCTTCGTTGGCGAGCAAGCATTTGGTATGGATTCTCACGATGTTTACATGAAGATTGTACCTACAACAGACATCAACATGACTGCTGCACTTGCTATTGGTGTATTCATTCTGATGATCGGTTACGCAATCAAAATCAAAGGGATTGGCGGATTCTTAGCTGAATTAACCCTTCACCCGTTTAGCTCTAATAACAAGCTAGCGATGGTGTTCTTAATCCCATGTAACTTATTACTAGAAACAATCGCTTTAGTTGCTAAGCCGTTCTCGTTAGCACTGCGTTTATTCGGTAACTTATATGCTGGTGAGTTGATTTTCATCTTGATCGGCGCAGTTGGTTTAATGCAACTACCGTTGCACTTTATTTGGGCTGTATTCCACATCTTAGTAATCGTACTGCAAGCATTCGTATTCATGATGCTTACAATCGTATACCTAAGCATGGCAAGCTCAGATAATCACTAATTTTTTACACTTTTAAATTTTAACTTTAATTTACAATTGAAACTTTGGAGAAAAAAATGGAACTAATGATTGGTCTTAAGTACATCGCTGTTGCTCTACTTATCGGCTTCGGTGCAATCGGTACTGCTATCGGCTTCGGTAACATGGGTGGTAAATTCCTAGAAGCTTGTGCTCGTCAACCTGAACTTGCACCTTCATTACAAGTTAAGATGTTCATCCTTGCTGGTCTAATCGATGCCGTAGCTATGATCGGTGTTGGTATCGCAATGGTATTGTTGTTCGTACTTTAATATTATTTTTTGAACAGCTTACTATTTTAAGGAGGAGCGGTCGTGAACTTAACAGCCACTCTTATCGGTGAATTAATTGCATTTACGGTTTTCGTACTTTTCTGTATGAAATACGTATGGCCACCACTAAATGGTGCAATTGAAGCTCGCCAGAAGAAAATCGAAGATGGTTTAGCTGCCTCTGATAGAGCCGAAAAAGACTTAGAACTTGCGCAAAAGAAAGCTGCTGAGCAGCTTAAAGAGGCAAAAGCTCAAGCGGCTGATATCATTGAACAAGCTAAAAAGCGTGCCACGCTAATCGTTGACGAAGAAACTGTTCGTGGTCAACAAGAGCGTGAAAAAATTATTGCTCAAGGGCACTCTGAAATCGAAGCAGAGCGTAACCGTGTAACAGAAGAACTACGTAAACAAGTAGCGACGCTGGCAGTGGTTGGTGCTGAGAAGATTTTAGAGCGCGAAATCAATCAAGCCGCACACAGTGACATCGTTGAAAAACTTGTCGCTGAGCTGTAATTAGGAGGGTATGAGCATGTCTGAATTGGCTACTATCGCTCGCCCATACGCTAAAGCGGCTTTTGAACTTGCCGTTGAAAAAGGCACTGTTGAAAGTTGGAACGACATGCTGTTCTTTGCTGGCCATGTTGCCAGCAACGAGCAAGCCGCTGCCGCGCTAGCTGGATTGCCTACTGCTACTGAACAAGCAGATCTGTTTATCAAGATCTGTGCAGAGCAGCTCAACGAACAAGGTCAGAACCTAATCAAGGTGATGGCTGAAAATGGACGTTTAGTTGCACTGCCTGCTGTTGCTGAGTTATTCGCTGAATTTAAAGCGGACTACGACCAAGAAATCGACGTTGACGTGATTTCTGCAACACCGCTTGCTGCTGAGCAGCAAGCAACATTGGTAGCGGCACTTGAAAAACGTTTCGCACGCAAAGTTAAGCTGAATTGTAGTGAAGATACTACAGTTGTTGGCGGTCTTATCATTAAGGCGGGTGACACTGTAATCGACGGCTCAGTACGTGGCAAATTAGCCCGCTTAGCTACATCACTACAATCGTAATTGGGAAAAAGAGCATGCAACTTAATTCCACTGAAATTTCAGATCTGATCAAACAACGTATTGAGCAGTTCGAAGTTGTAAGTGAAGCTCGTAACGAAGGTACTATCGTATCTGTTACTGACGGTATCATCCGCATCCACGGTCTTGCTGACTGTATGCAAGGTGAGATGATCGAGCTTCCTGGCAACCGTTATGCTATCGCACTAAACCTTGAGCGTGACTCAGTAGGTGCTGTAGTAATGGGTCCTTACGCTGACCTTAAAGAAGGCGTAAAAGTTAAATCAACTGGTCGTATCCTAGAGGTTCCTGTTGGTCGTGGTCTACTTGGTCGTGTTGTTAACACACTAGGTGCACCTATCGACGGTAAAGGCGCTTTAGATAACGACGGTTTTGAACCTGTTGAGAAAATCGCACCAGGCGTTATCGAACGTCAATCAGTAGATGAGCCAGTACAAACTGGTTATAAATCTATCGATGCGATGATCCCAGTAGGTCGTGGTCAACGTGAGCTTGTGATCGGTGACCGCCAAACTGGTAAAACTGCATTAGCAATCGATGCTATCATCAACCAAAAAGGTACAGGCGTTAAGTGTGTGTACGTTGCAGTTGGTCAAAAAGCATCTACTATCGCTAACGTAGTACGTAAGTTAGAAGAGCACGGTGCATTAGAAAACACGATTGTTGTTGTTGCATCAGCTTCTGAATCTGCGGCACTTCAGTACCTAGCACCATTCTCTGGTTGTACTATGGGTGAATACTTCCGTGACCGTGGTGAAGACGCGCTAATCGTATATGATGATTTATCTAAGCAAGCTGTTGCTTACCGTCAAATCTCATTACTACTTAAGCGTCCACCAGGCCGTGAAGCATACCCAGGTGACGTATTCTACCTTCACTCACGTCTTCTAGAGCGTGCATCACGTGTAAACGCTGATTACGTTGAGAAGTTCACTAATGGTGAAGTGAAAGGTAAAACAGGTTCATTGACGGCATTGCCAATCATTGAAACTCAAGGCGGCGACGTTTCTGCGTTCGTACCGACAAACGTTATCTCTATCACCGATGGTCAGATCTTCTTAGAAACTGACTTATTCAACTCAGGTATCCGTCCAGCTGTTAACGCTGGTATCTCGGTATCTCGTGTTGGTGGTGCAGCGCAAACTAAAATCGTTAAGAAACTAGGTGGTGGTATCCGTCTAGCGTTAGCTCAGTACCGTGAATTAGCTGCGTTCTCGCAGTTCGCGTCTGACCTTGACGATGCAACACGTGCTCAATTAGAGCATGGTGAGCGCGTAACAGAGCTAATGAAGCAGAAACAGTACGCACCAATGTCTGTTGCTGAAATGTCTCTGTCGCTATTTGCTGCTGAAAAAGGCTACCTAAAAGACATCGAAATCGCGAAAATCATGGATTTCGAAGCTGGCCTAATTTCTTATGCAAACAGCACATACGCAGAGCTAATGGCTCAAATCAATGAAACTGGTAACTACAACGCTGAGATTGAAGCTCAACTTAAAGAACTTCTAGAGAAGTTCAAGTCGACGCAAACTTGGTAATTTAGTTATGAATGGTGAGCTTTAGGCAACTAAAGCCCACCTGATTCGGAGAGAGAGTCATGGCCAGCGGAAAAGAGATTAAAAGCAAGATCGGGAGTATCAAGAATACTCAAAAGATCACCAGCGCAATGGAAATGGTTGCTGCGTCTAAAATGAAAAAAGCGCAGGAACGTGTGGCGTCAAGCCGTCCATACGCTGAAAACTTACGCCAAGTGATTGGTCGTGTTGCTCAAGCAAATCTTGATTTTACTCACCCTTTCTTAGAAGAGCGTGAAGTAAAACGAGTTGGTTATATTGTTATCTCTACTGACCGTGGTCTATGTGGTGGCTTGAACTCAAACGAGTTCAAAAAAGTTGCCCTAGATGTTAAAGCGTGGAAAGAAAAAGGCGTTGAAGCTGAATTTACTACTTTAGGTAGCAAAGCAGCTGGCTTTTTCCAACGTTTTGGCGGTAAGTTAGTCGCTAAAAAAGCGAACTTAGGAGATACACCTTCACTACAAGACGTTATTGGTCCTGTAAAGACAATGCTAGATGCATACTCTGAAGGTAAAATTGACCGCTTATACGTAGTATTTAACAAGTTCGTTAATACTATGAAGCAAGAGCCAACAATCGATCAGTTACTCCCTTTGCCAAAAGCTGAAGAAGAAGTATCTCAACATTCTTGGGATTACTTATATGAGCCAAACCCAGAAGCAATTTTAGAAGCTCTGTTAGTACGCTTTATTGAGTCTCAAGTATACCAAGGTGTAGTTGAGAACGCTGCCTCTGAACAGGCTGCCCGTATGGTTGCAATGAAAGCTGCAACTGATAACGCAGGCGACCTTATGGATGAGTTACAGCTTGTTTATAACAAGGCTCGTCAAGCTGCAATCACACAAGAAATTAGTGAGATTGTTGGCGGTTCGGCAGCAGTTTAACGCTTCGGCAAAGTTTAATGAGAGGAATAGACATGAGTTTAGGTAAGGTCGTCCAAATTATCGGCGCCGTTGTGGATATCGAATTTCCACAAGACAACGTGCCAGCCGTATATGACGCACTAAAAGTAACAGATGGCGACTTAGCTGGTTTAACTTTAGAAGTTCAACAACAGCTAGGTGGCGGTGTGGTACGTGGTATCGCACTTGGTACTACTGACGGTTTACGTCGTGGTACTGCAGTAGAAGGTACAGGTCAGCCAATCCACGTTCCAGTAGGTACGAAGACACTAGGTCGTATCATGGACGTATTAGGTAACCCTATTGATGAAGCTGGTCCAATTGGTGAAGAAGAGCGTATGTCTATTCACCGTGCAGCACCTTCTTATGAAGAACAATCAAGTTCAGTAGAACTTTTAGAGACTGGTATCAAGGTAATCGACCTTGTATGTCCATTCGCTAAAGGTGGTAAAGTTGGTCTATTCGGTGGTGCCGGTGTTGGTAAAACCGTAAACATGATGGAACTTATCCGTAACATCGCAATCGAGCACAGCGGTTACTCAGTATTCGCAGGTGTTGGTGAGCGTACTCGTGAGGGTAATGACTTCTACCATGAGATGAACGACTCAAACGTACTAGATAAAGTATCTCTAGTATACGGTCAAATGAATGAGCCACCGGGTAACCGTTTACGCGTAGCGTTAACTGGTCTTACTATGGCAGAGAAGTTCCGTGACGAAGGTCGTGACGTACTTTTCTTCGTTGATAACATCTACCGTTATACTCTAGCGGGTACAGAGGTATCAGCACTTCTAGGTCGTATGCCTTCAGCAGTAGGTTACCAACCAACTCTTGCTGAAGAAATGGGTGTACTTCAAGAGCGTATCGCATCTACTAAGACGGGTTCAATCACTTCAATCCAAGCGGTATACGTACCTGCGGATGACTTAACTGACCCATCTCCAGCAACAACGTTTGCTCACTTAGATGCAACAGTAGTACTTTCTCGTGATATCGCTTCACTTGGTATCTACCCTGCGGTAGACCCACTTGATTCATCTTCACGTCAACTTGACCCACTAGTAATCGGTCAAGAGCACTACGATACAGCGCGTGGTGTTCAAACAGTTCTTCAACGTTATAAAGAACTTAAAGACATCATCGCAATCCTAGGTATGGACGAGCTTTCTGACGAAGATAAGCAAGTTGTATCTCGTGCACGTAAAATCCAGCGTTTCCTATCTCAGCCGTTCTTCGTTGCTGAAGTATTCACAGGCGCGCCTGGTAAATACGTGTCACTTAAAGACACAATTGCTGGCTTCAAAGGTATCTTAAACGGTGAGTTTGATGATATGCCAGAGCAAGCGTTCTACATGGTTGGCTCTATTGAAGAAGCTCAAGAAAAAGCCAAAAGCATGTAATTAGGAGGGTAGTATGGCGGCTATGACTGTACATCTTGACGTAGTAAGCGCAGAAGAGAGCTTGTTCTCTGGTCTGGTTGAATCGATTCAAGTGAGTGGTAGTGAAGGTGACCTTGGTGTTAACTATGGTCACGCTCCATTATTAACTGCCCTAAAACCTGGTATGGTACGTTTAGTTAAGCAATTTGGTCACGAAGACGTGATGTATATTGCTGGCGGCACGCTAGAAGTTCAACCGGATCGCATCACGATTCTTGCAGATACTGCAGTACGTGGTGAAGACCTAGACGAGCAAGCGGCTGAAAAAGCTAAACGTGATGCTGAAGAGCAAATGGCGAATACGTCAACTGCTGAGTTAGATTATCAACAAGCTGCAGTGCAACTTGCTGAAGCAATCGCTCAACTTCGCGTAATTCAACAATTACGTAAAAAGTAAGCCTACTCGGTTTTCGAAAAGCCCACTTAACGTGGGCTTTTTTGTGCCTAAAATTCACCGTTTAGCACCCTACTTTATATTTATACTTATATCCTTCATCAAAGCTCGCTACAATAGTGTAAATTAATAGTGAATAGCTGTTTCATTCAAGGTTCAGTCCAACACATTAGGATTGCGTATTTACACATGATGTGACTTACACAACTTTGTATGTTTTCCAGAACTCACAAAATATTGCACACCTAAAACAAAGAAAGAAGGATATTGTTTTAATGTCTCTGACTACCGTTATTCTTGCTGCGGGTAAAGGCACCCGTATGCGCTCTGCTCTACCTAAGGTATTACACAAAGTTGCTGGCAAACCTATGGTTCAGCACGTTATTGATAATGCCACTGCCCTTGGCGCTCGTGAAACAAATCTTGTTTATGGTCATGGCCGTGATCAGCTTCAAGAAGCCCTATCGCACAACCAAGTAAACTGGGTATTACAAGAAGAACAACTCGGTACGGGTCATGCTGTTGCTGTTGCTAAAGAACACATTGCCGATGATGACACCGTATTAATTCTTTATGGTGATGTGCCACTAACAAAACGCGCGACCTTAGAAAAGCTACTTGCTGCGACTCCAGAAAAAGGCTTAGCAGTATTAACGGTTACCTTAGATGACCCATCAGGTTATGGCCGAATGATCCGTGAAAATGGCAAGCTAGTAGGTATTATCGAACAAAAAGATGCTTCACCTGAGCAACTTGCGATTAAAGAAATCAATACCGGTATTATGGCTGCTAATGGTGCGCTACTCAAACGTTGGTTAGGTAACCTATCTAACAATAACGCCCAAGGTGAATACTACCTAACAGACATTGTTGCTATGGCACACAGTGAAGGGGTTGAAATTACTTCTGCACAGCCTGAGCATCCGATGGAAGTTGAAGGTGCTAATAATCGCGTACAACTTTCAGCGCTTGAACGTGCATACCAAGCATGGCAAGCAGAAGAGCTAATGCTAAACGGCGCAACACTTGCTGATCCTGCTCGTATTGATGTACGTGGTGAAGTAACGACTGGCGAAGACGTACTGATCGACGTTAATGTTATTTTCGAAGGTAAAGTAACTCTGGGTAATAACGTACAAATTGGCCCAAATTGCGTACTTAAAGATTGTACTATCGGCGATAACGTTGTTATTAAAGCTAACTCACTTGTTGAAGAAGCCAGTGTTGCTGCTAAATGTACTTTAGGTCCTTATGCCCGCCTTCGCCCTGGTGCGATTATGGAAGAAGACTCGCACATTGGTAACTTCGTTGAGATGAAAAAGACTCGCTTAGGTAAAGGCTCAAAAGCAAACCACCTAACCTACTTAGGCGACACTGAAGTTGGCGAAAAAGTTAATATTGGCGCAGGGACTATTACTTGTAACTATGATGGCGTAAATAAATCAAAAACCATTATTGGAGATAACGCCTTTATCGGTTCTAATTCATCACTGGTGGCCCCTGTTAATATTGGCTCAATGGCAACGATTGGCGCAGGTTCTGTTATCACTAATACTGTTGAAGATGATCAGCTTGCAGTCGCTCGTGGTAAACAACGTAACCTTACTGGTTGGAAGCGCCCAACTAAAAAGTAATGAGCTACCCTACTAATTTATAAATAAAAAGCGAGTTTATACTCGCTTTTTTTATGACTAAATTTTGTTCTCATAAAAGTGCCATATAGTTGTAATGCCTGCGTGTTGTAATTGCCTCAATACAACTCCAAGGAAAAATAATAATGTTAAAAAGATCAATTATTGCGCTATCACTTTTAACCATTCTTTCTGGCTGCTCATTAGACGGTGACGACGGCAAAGACGGCCTACAAGGTGAGCAAGGTCCTGCAGGTCAAAATGGAACTGATGGAGTAAATGGCACCGATGGTACAAACGGAAATGACGGAGCAAATGGTACAGATGCAAACGCTGCTTTAACTATAAATCTTATCGGCCGTGCAGTGCTGAACGCAGAAAGCCCTGAAGGTGCTGCGGAAATTGTTGCTTACCAAGCATCTAAACAACGAATATTTGCTATCAATAGTTCCGGTGATTCTGCGGTCGTTAATATCATGAAAGCCGATAGCTTTGACCGTGCAGCTTTAGTTAAAGATAACGAAGGGGTTATAAACGGCACTAATTTAACCTCAGAGATTACCCTTGCACTTAATGAGCACAGTGTGGGTGATGCGAACAGTATCGCGATTGATGCTAATAATGAACTTTTAGCCGTTGCAATGGCAGCTAGTAATACCGGTGATGCAGGTTTAATCGCATTTTATGATATTAGTGGCGACGAGCCTCAGTTTATTAAAAATGTATCTGTAGGCGCCCTGCCCGACATGGTTACTTTTAGCCATGATGGCAATAAAGTACTGGTTGCAAATGAAGGTGAACCTAATGGTGACTATAGCATTGACCCTGAAGGCTCTATCAGCATTATTAATATTAATGATGGTGTAATTGCAGATACTGCTATTAGCATTACTTTTTCGGCTTATAACGACAAACAAGCAGAGCTTGAAGAACTTGGGATTGTATTTGCTAACCCGACAGGTCGAACAATCAACGGTAACTTGATTAATACAACCGTAGCAATGGATTTAGAACCTGAATACATCAGCGTTTCGAAAGACAATAAGTTTGCCTACGTCTCACTACAAGAAAATAACGCCCTTGCTATCGTCAATCTTGAAGATAATAGCCTCGAGCTTAAAGGATTAGGTTTTAAAGATTGGTCTAATTTACTTTTTGATGCATCTGATAAAGACGGTGGCGTTAACTTTAAATCGTACCCTGGCCTCTATGGCATGTATCAACCAGATACGATTTCAAGCTTTAGCTGGAAAGGTGCTAACTTTATTGTCACAGCGAACGAAGGTGATGCACGAGAATACTTCTTTGATACAACCGACGAAGCTGATTGTTTAGCAAAAGGTGGTCTAGATTACGATGAAGATGATGGTTGTTTATCATATATAGATGAAACTAGAGCTAAAGACTTAACACTGGCAAGCAATTTTGATTACCTGAACAATGACAACAGTGATATTGGCCGTTTAAAAGTGACCACTGTTAAAGGTGATGAAGATAATAATGGCGAATATGAATCACTCTATGCATATGGTGCCCGCTCTTTTACTATCTGGGATAGTAACGGCATGGTGGTTTTTGACTCGGGCGATCAAATCTCACGTATTACTGCATCAGTTCACGGAGCAGCATTCAATAATAACGAAGATGAAAATGACGGTGATAGTCGCTCTGATGACAAAGGTGCAGAACCAGAAGCGTTAGCACTGGGTACGATTGGCGAACGTACATTTGCATTTATCGGGTTAGAGCGTATGGGTGGCATTATGGTGTTTGATATTACTAATCCATACAATGTGACATTCCAAGATTACTTTTTTAATCGTGGCCTAGAAGCTGATGCAGATATAACAGGTGATCTTGCTCCTGAAGGTATGACATTTATACCTGCAGAACAAAGTGCAACGAATGAAGCATTGCTAGTTGTTGGTAATGAAATTTCGGGTTCAATCGCTGTTTGGGAAATTTCTACTAACTAATCCGCCTTATAAAAATAAAAAGCGACATAGCTAATTTAATGTATGTCGCTTGTTCTATGCCATTTTATCCTCACAAAAATGACTGCTTTTTGAGCTAAAACCTCTCTGTAGCCCTTTATTTGTATGGTTATTGTACTAATTCGAAAATAATCAAAAAAACCTTCAAAAAGTGCTTGCGTTAATTCTTCGCATCCCTATAATGCGCATCCACTGACACGGCGGGCAGCAATGAAAAGCGCTGAACAAAGTGACACAGAGTTAAGTAAAACTTCGGTTTAAAACGGTCTAAAAAGAAAGTTTAAAATTAAGTGTTGACTCGAAAAATTAAGGATGTATTAT
>NZ_JADILN010000014.1:0-88838 GCF_015278155.1 Pseudoalteromonas simplex | reverse complement strand
TTTATTAGCGACCATCTTAACTGTATCTGTGGTGTCTAACGACTCTTGAACGACTTTTATTTTAAATTCGAGGGAATATCTACGCTGTGACTTTACTTTCATGATTACTGACTCCAAAAAGGTGTCTACTTTTATGGAGTCAGATCAGAGCGGTGCGGTTGTTGGGTTTTGAAACCACCCTCAGCCCCAAGGGGGTATTTTGCCTAGCACCCAGAGCCTAACACCTATAACTCAAATCTAAGTACTAATTCACCCCAGATTAAAATAACTTTTGTTCTATTTATAACCTGTAAACTTCAAACTATGCTTACTTTTGAAATAACCATGAAAAATGTATGCTTATTTGTTTGAAAGTTAACCGCTTTCGACTAGAGTACCATGGTGTTTAAGTGCTTAATATAATAGAATTTACCGTCTTTAGTTCAGGTTAAGTCAGACTCTTAGCGGAAAAAACGGTTGGGTGGCATAACATGGGTACATACGATTTAAAGCGTATTGTTGAAAGTATTTCAAATCTTAAAAGTGAGAACTTTTATAATGCAATATGCCTATCTTTATCAGAAGTGCTGGGTGCTTCGCATGTTTTTTTGGCTCAAGTCGATGAGTCAACTTTATATGCGACAACCATTGCTTTAGTTGCGCATGACGAAATAGTTGAAAACATCAGCTACGATATTCGCTGTACACCATGCAATGATGTCAGCTGTGGCAGTGTTTCAAGTTACAACTCAGGTGTTCAGCAGCTATTCCCTAATGATCAATTGCTTGTTGATATGGATATTGAAGCTTATGTGGGTGTGCCATTACAAAGCATTTCTGGCAAGACAAATACCATTCTGGTAGCGCTTTTTCAGCATGAAATAAGTGATGCGTTATCAATCGAATCTTTCTTTTCGTTATT
This sequence comes from Pseudoalteromonas simplex, assembly GCF_015278155.1. NCBI lineage: Bacteria > Pseudomonadati > Pseudomonadota > Gammaproteobacteria > Alteromonadales > Pseudoalteromonadaceae > Pseudoalteromonas > Pseudoalteromonas simplex. The sequence continues at coordinate 87,937 of NZ_JADILN010000014.1, read as the reverse complement.
TACAGGTTTAATCCAGCGTGAAATTGAAAAAGACCGTTTCATTGCTAAGCTAGATTTTTCTAATCAGTTAATAGAACAAAGCCACGAAGCTATTTTTATCTGCGACCACAATGTAGAAATTACCTATGCAAATACTGCCTTCACTAAAATGACGGGCTATTCGCTGGACGAAGTCTTAGGGGAAAACCCTAAAATTTTAAGTTCAAACCAGTATGATCCACATTTTTATAAAGCTATGTGGCATCAGATTAATACTGAAGGCAAATGGTCTGGTGAAATTACCAATAAAACTAAGCAAGGTAAGCTATATACGCAATTTTTATCAATAACCAAAATGCAAAATAATGCTGAGGATTGCTATGTGGCGTTTATTTTAGATATTACCGAGAAAAAAGAAGCTGAGCGAAAAATTTATTTTCACGCCAACCACGACCAACTTACAGGGTTAACTAATCGTTTTTACTTTAAAGAGTACTTGTGTACTTTAATTTCGTCTCTTGCATATCAAGATGAAGTAGGTACAAACTTGGCAGTAATTTATTTTGATGTTGATAAATTTCAGAATATTAATACGGTATATGGCCTAACATTTGGTGACAAAGTTTTATGTAAACTAGCTGAGCGACTTGAAAGCTGTTTTAAAGAATCAGCCTTTTCACGAATAGATGGTGATAGCTTTGCTATTTTACAAACCTATCAACATATTAGTGAGCTAGAACATGTTTGTAAGCAAATTACAGCATTGTTGGTTGAGCCTTTTTCAATTGGTGGTATTAGCCAGCAAGTATATGTAACTCTTGGGATCAGCTGTTTTGAGCAACGTTATATTTCATCCTCTGAACATAAAATCGAAAAAATAGCACGCCGCTTGATAAGACAAGCTGAGCTTGCAACTCTCAATGCAAAGCAAGCTGGTACGGAGTATTTATTTTTCTGCACTGAAATGGATAACAAAATAAAAACACAAAACTTGCTTATAGATCAGCTAACTTTGGCAGTGAAAAACGACGAAATTGAAGTTTATTTTCAACCTATTATCGATATAGAAAATAACACGGTTGCTAAATTCGAAAGTTTAGTTCGTTGGAATAATCAAGGGCAATGGGTATCACCTGCGGAGTTTATTCCGTTAGCAGAAGAGTCTCGAGTGATTATTCCACTTGGTGAGCTGGTGTTGGTTAAAACTTGTCAGCAAATAAAAGCGTTAGAGCTGCAAGGTTATAACGATGTTGTTTTTAACGTAAATCGGTCTTTATTTGAGTTTACTGAGTTTAATCCTGAGCGTAATGCATGGCTTGAAATTATTAACAACCAAGGGGTTAAGCCGTCACAAATCTCTTTTGAATTAACTGAAAGTGTTTTAGCTCCTGAAAATACTAACCATCTCGATGTGCTTACTCAATTAAAAGAGGCGGGTTGCTTAATTTCATTGGATGATTTTGGTACCGGTTATTCATCTCTTAGTTATTTACGCCGTTTCCCTGTTGATGTACTCAAGCTTGATAAGTCTTTCATAGATGAAGTTCATGTTGATTTAGGTGACGAAGCACTGGTTAAATCGATTATCCAAATGAGTCGAGTATTGGGTATTAAGGTCGTTGCTGAAGGGGTTGAAGAGCGCGAGCAATTGGCGGTGCTTACCGAAGCAGGCTGCGATTATATCCAAGGCTATTACTTTTCTAAGCCATTACCAGCAAATGATGTAATACCATTTTTAACGCAATTTTCTCGAGAGCAGTAGATAATTACGGTATGATTTTGGTATTAAGCAGTTAGCAAAAGCTTACTATGTCAAAATTAACCGCAAAGCAAAACATCAAGGCGATTGTTACAGCCATTAAGGCCGAAGAGCAGTCGTTAAGAGCGCGTTACCCTATACTTAACCAACAAAATAAAATTGCGATGGTAATTCTGCTGGTGTCGTTGTGTTCACTATTCGGTGTTGCGACACTTTATTACTTAGCGGTTATTCCCTCGTGGCTTTGCATCATTCTGGCTGCCTTTATTACCTCAATATCGCATGAGCTTGAGCATGACCTTATCCATAAGCAGTATTTTAGTAATCGTCCTTTTATACATAACTTTATGATGTTAACCGTGTGGCTTATGCGGCCTAATACGGTGAACCCTTGGTATCGCAGAAAGATTCATTTACATCACCATAAAGTATCCGGCACCTCACAAGATTTAGAAGAGCGTTTAGTAGGCAATGGTATTAAGTCGCCCTTGTTGAGAGCTTTGGTCATTACTGATGGCTTGCTAGGTTTGTTAATCAATACCAAGCGATTTAAAAAAGAAATTAGTGGTTTTAAGTTCTTCCGTGTATTTAATGCGGGCTTTCCGATTGCTACTGCGTATTTTGCGATTCTTTACGGGGTAATTGCTTATTATGCAGTGCAGTTCGTACAGCCATTTACATTGCCGCCGTGGGGAGCTGAGTTATTGGCGATGGCAGAGTTTTTAATGGTGGTACTTATCGTGCCTAATATTATTCGTTCGAGTTCTCTTAACTTAGTGACATCTTCAATGCATTATTATGGCGGTGTAAATAATTTGCTTGAGCAAACGCATGTGATCACCAGCCGCTGGTTTTTACCGTTTCAACTATTTTGTTTTGATTTTGGTCGTACCCACACAATCCATCATTTTGTGCCGAATCAGCCCTTTTATATCAGGCATTTGATAAGCAAAAAAATACATCCTATTATGGCTCAGCATGGGGTACGTTTTAATGATTTACAAAGCTTGAAACACGCTAATCATTACCCTGTAAAAGAGCAGTCATCTCAACAAGGAGTTTAATATGAAGGTTACCGGTCGTTGTCATTGTGGTGAGGTAACTTACCATGCAAACGTTGATGAAAATAAAGTGATAAACTGTCACTGCACTGATTGCCAAATTATCTCAGGTGCGCCTTTTCGTACGGTTGTGGTGTCTGTGCCAGATGGAGTTACCTTTACAGGTGCTAAGCCAAAAGAATATATAAAAATAGCTGAAAGTGGCAACCAACGTGCGCAAGGGTTTTGTGGTAATTGTGGTACAGCTTTGTACGCGACTTCTGTCGGTGCAGGTGAACGTATTTATGGCTTACGTATTGGCGCCGTAGAGCAAGCTGATGAGCTCATCCCTAAAGCGCATATTTGGTATCGCTCACATAAACCTTGGCTCGATAACCTTAGTAATATGAGTGCCTTTGAAACCGCCCCTAAATAGCTGTGGTTTCATATTTATTGCTGGCCGATGGTGATATTTCGGCCACTTAAGTAACCAAATAAAGCACACAATAGGCTTGATGCCATACACAGCCAAAGTGCTCCCGCCCAGTTGTTGAAATAACTATGTAAGGCGCCCGCAATAATAGGGCCTGTGGCAGCCAATAAATACCCGATACATTGCGCCATACCCGATAACGCAGCGGCTTGCATTGAGTCATGAGTACGTAGGCTTACAAATGATAAGCCTAAGATAAAACAGGCACCTGAGCAAAAACCTAAGGTGACTGACCAAAGCATCGCAAAACTAGGCGCAACTAATAATCCAACAGAACAAAGCGCGCCAAGTAATGCCAAGCTTAGCGTTAAGATGCGTTGATCTTTTAATTTGGCAAGCAGAGGAATAAGCACAATACCTGGTAGCGCAGAGGCTACTTGAAAGGCGCCTTGCAAAGCGCCCGCGTGCTGCGCACTATGGCCACCTTCTATTAAAATACTGGGTAGCCAACCAAGCATGATATAAGTGAAAAAGGAGTTAAAGCCGAGCAATAAGGTGATTTGCCAAGCCAGTGCAGAGTGCCAAATTTTGTTTTGTGTATTGTTTGACACATATGCCTGTTTTGGCATGGTATGTTGCTTAAGTTGTGGTAACCACACCACAATAGCCAGCACAACCAATAAGGCATAACTGGCAAGCGCCAATTGCCAGCCAATTTCTTTGAATTCAGCGAGCGGAATGATGAGTGCTGAATAGCTGCCACCAAATATACCCATTGCCAAAACATAATAAGACGTCATTACTGCTACTTTGTGTGGAAAGTCACGTTTTATTAGGCTTGGTAATAGCACATTACCAATCGCGATACCGACACCAATTACAGCGGTGCCAATCAATAGCACGGTGGCAGAATCAATAACACGAGAGACAACCCCTATGCCTATGAGTACCAGGGCAATAAACAGTGATATTTCAAGGCCGCACTTTTTAGCAAGGCTTGCTGCCATAGGCGAGGCAATAGCAAACGCGATTAAAGGTAAAGTCGTCAACATGCCGGCTTGCGATGCATTTAACTGAAACTGTTCAATGATCTGTTCAAGTACCGGTGCAATGCCAGTGATCGGGGCTCGTAAGCTGGCTGCAATAAGAAAAATGCCCAGCACTAAAAGAAGGTTACGAATTAGATTTTGAGAAGATGTCACGCTGTTTAGGTGTAATAGCAAGAGGTACATTTATCATACCAAAACACGAAACAGCGTGGGTGAACTATGAGATAGCTCACCAAAAAATGCGGTTATTTAAAACTGATAACTTGCTGATAACATGGCATTGCGCGGTCTACCCGGAAAGTAGCGGTCGCCACTAAATGTGGTGTAGTCAGCGCGCTCTGCATAACGCTCGTCGGTTAAATTGTTTATTCGTGCCGTCACACTAAGGTTAGCTGTTAGCTGCCACGCCGCTCGTAAATTTACTAATGAGTGGCCTTGGTAACTATGCTGGTTTTCAGGATCAGTAAAGTAGCTGCTGGTGGTATGTAGCTCAAGACCAACACGCGTAATGTCGTTTGCTTGCCAAAGTAGCTGCAAGTTTGCGATGTTACGAGGAGCAGTATCAATAAGATTACCATTGATGTTAATCCCGCTGAGTACTTGGTCATAACTGTATGTATGTTTGGCGTGGCTCGCGGCTAATTGCATCGATAAGCTAGGCGTTATGGTATAGGCTAACTCAAGCTCAATACCACGATGCTGAGTTTGGCCATCATTGACGTAATAAAAATCACTGTCGCGGAAAATGGTGTTCTTTTTATTCATTGCATAAATGCTAACTACATAATGCAGCTGTGCTTGTTGACCTTTTATACCAAGCTCTAGGTTTTTAGCTGTTTCAGATTTCAGATCTGCGATATTTTGTTCGCGTTGCAACTGATAAAGCTCTGCCGCTTGCGGTGCTCGATAACCTTCTGAAGCATTGGCGTAGATAAACTGGTTTTCAGCATATTGATAGCTTAAACCAAGCTTAGGTGAAAAGTTAGTAAAGCGATTTTCGCCGCTTTCTGGTCGAGAATAGCGACACCCACCCATGGCGCATGCTGTGCCATCTTCTTTTGTGCGGCCAGCCAACATATGGTTGTCGTAGTCATAACGCATACGCTCGTATCGACCACCCAGGCTGATAAGTAACTCATCAAGTTGCCAATCAAGGTTCACAAACGGTGCTAATAGGGTGCTTGTTACTTGATAATCATAATGTTTGCCTTGAGGCACGGTGGCGACTAAAAATGCTGAGCCTTGAGTGGGACTGTCTTGATATTGTAAAAAGTCAGCATCTGTAAGCTCACCATCAAAACCAACAGTTAACAGGCTAGAGCCGGTTAACTTGTGCTGCCAGCTTGATTGTATACCAACACCTTGCTGAGCATTTTCTTCAAGGGGAGTACCCGGTAAAAAATGCTTAAAGAAGGTCATGTCTTGGTCGCGGATATAAGGCGTAAGGGTAAAGCTGTTAGCCTCATCTTGTGTCCAATTTAGCTTTGACCAAACACGTAAAGAGCGGGCTTTACGAAATGCATCAGGATCAAAATTAGACTGAGCTATTTGCTTATCCTTGTAGCTTTCAAAGCCCTCTATGTAGCCAGCTGTTTGTTGATCTAAATGGGTGTAAGTCAGGCCTGTACTTACACTTAGTTTTTCGCCATCAAAACGGTGACGTAGCGAGAGCTTTTCTTGGTCAACACTTTCGTCATCACGATAACCCGTATCTCGAGTAATAGTGGCATTAATACCTAAACCTTGTTCGCCAAAATCACGACCCGCACCTAGTTTGTAGCGGGTGTAGCCAAACGAGCCGTAATCAAAACCAAGTTGGTTGTGGTTATAGGTTGTATCTGGAGTGATCACGTTGACTACACCATGTACAGCGTTTGAACCATAAAGTGCAGAGCCCGGGCCTTTCAGTACTTCGATGCGTTCAGCCATTTCAGTGTGGGCTTCGAATAATTCATTGATGTTGCAAAAACCAGCTGCGCGAAGTGGAATACCATCTTCGGCAGTAAGTAAGCCACCGCATGCACCTGCGCCAGAAAGTACAGGCGAACGTAAAGCGGGTAAATACTCTTGGCCGTTACCGTGTTGAAGATTAGCACCAGCAACCTGTTTAAGGGCTTGTTCAATGTGAGTTGGAGCGATAAGCGCCAGTTGCTTCTGTGAAATACTGCTGACCACTACAGGCAATGGATCTGCCAATACTTCGCTGCGTGATGCGGTCGTTGTAATATGTTCTAGTTCATTATTTGCAATGGCTTGTTGGTTAAATAATGAGGTGCCCACAAGCACTGAAAGTATCGACAACTTCATGAAAACCCTTTGGTTAGGTACAACAAAAACCAAAGGGTATCTGCTTTTTAGGATGGGTAAAAGCTTTCTCGATTAATAACTTTGTCTGTTATGCACTACGGCGATGTACGGCAAAACCTGCCAGTACTGCCACTAACCAGAATAAGCTACTGCCGCCACTGCCATTTCTGTGTGTGACATTGGCTACTTTTTCTTCTTTTACGCGGGTTTTAAATTGCGCTAATTCAGCATCGAGATTCGTGATCATGTCATCAACAGCTCCATTAAAGCTTGCCAGCGACTGCTCTTTAGCGACTTCATCGATGCCAATTGCTGTACTGCGTTGCTCTGCTTTATGAATACCTGGCGCGCGAAACAGCATTTTTCGGCTTTTCACGTCAAATACGGCAGTATCTACAAAGGTTTGTACTGAGTTCTCATTGCCCGGAATCACATATAAACCAACAATCGTGAGATATAAAAATGCAGCGTTATTTTCTAAGCTTTGCGACACTTGGTCGTATGAAACAAGCGCCATAATATCCACATCATATAATCGTGATACTTGTTCTAATGCGGTAAATCCTTCGCTGCCTTTTAAATAAGTACTTGGGATCACTTCAATACGGTCTATGTAGTCATATTGCATAAACTGCTTTTTAACTTTATTTAGCAGTGCGACTTCATCACCATGATGCAAGCCATCATTGTACTTGTTAGGAATAAAGGCAATCCCTACCGTGGCTGGTAAGTTCAAAGTTGGAATCGTTGCTTGGTGTGCAGCTCTATCTTGTTGGTCTGGGTAAAGGTACTCAACCAATGAACTTGATTGCGTTTTTTGATTGCCATATTGGCTCATCATGGCACTACAGCCCGTTAGTGCAGTAATACTAATGACCAAACACCATTTTAGAACATTCATAAATTATCCTTATTATGTTGTGAGGAAGCCTTTGTTTATGTTGCAAATATAACGACAAACGGCTCAAACGGAACTGTAACTCAGACTCGATTTTTCGTAAATAGTGCCAAAGAAGTTTAAAGAAATGTAAAGATTAGCTTTCTAATGTGTTGATATGTAAACAGTTGCGTTTTTAAATTGTAACCCTTCATCTATGATTCAGGCTAAAACGTTAGGCTTTTTATCAGGAGCAAACGTTGAGGGTCTCTTTTATGAATAAATTAATTACTATCTCAGTTGCTGTTTTAGGTTTGAGTTTGATACCTATGGAAGCAAACGCAAAACATGATCGTGACCACGATAGATACGAACATAAGCACGAACGTAAAAAGCATAAAAAACATAAAAAACACCACAAACATCACCATCATCATGACAGACATGATCGTTACGATAGATACGATCATTACAGTTACCGTGACTTACCACCCGGTTTATACAAAAAAGTAGGGTATGGTGGTGGCTTACCACCAGGTTGGTATAAGCGTTATCGCCATGGTGATACTCTTGACCGTGATATATATCGTCATGGGCGAGTGATTAAACGTCGCGACCGAAATGGCATTATTGCCATCGAAATCGATGACCGCCTTATTCATCTAGTACACGATACGCGAGAGATTTTATCAATCGTTACTCGCCATCGTTAATCCTGTCAAAAGCCGCTTAGCGGCTTTTTTTAGCTGGTTTCATACCCAGTTCAGAAAAACTTGCTACGCTTAATTGGGACTCATAGAAGGAGCACTCGCATGAAAGCATTGTTAACAGTTGCAGTGATAGGTTTAAGCCTAGTGGCGGCTGGCGCACTTGCAAAAGATAAAGACAAGGATAAGGGCAAAGATAAAAGTCTACCACCTGGCCTTGAAAAGAAACTTGATAATGGTGGCGATTTACCACCCGGTTGGCAGAAGAAATTACGTAAAGGCGATATTCTTGACCGTGATATTTACCGCCGCGGTAAAGTGATTAAATCTCGAGATAGAGATGGTCTAATCTCAATTCAAGTTGACGATACTGTCGTGCGTTTAGTGGAAGACACCCGAGAAATTATTTCTATTCTGAGCCGCTAGTTTTGCTTGAATCGATCATGACTTATGGATTGGGTTCACTATTGGCCATGCTGCTAGTGGTCTCAATCTTGCCATTTTCATATTCCCAACATTATTTAATTCGCAGTTGTGACTTTGTACGCTTGCAAGTGGTTTACCTTGCTTGTGCGAGTTTAATTGCTGCAAGCTATTTAATCAGTCGCACGGGCTCCGCGCCTTATATTGGTTGTGCTCTGGCGAGTATCGTCGTGTTGCTTTTACAAGTTGGCTGGATTTACCCTTACACAAGGTTCGCTAATAAAGAAGTTGCTTCAAGCAATAAAACCGATAAGCACAGTATTCGCATTATGTCGGCAAATGTACTGATGTCGAACAGCGAATATGACAAACTCATTGCTTTAGTTAACACGCACCAACCAGACTTACTCATTACGTTAGAGTCTGATCAAACTTGGCAGAACGAACTGAGCAGTTTAGAGCAAGAATACCCGTATCGAGTGTACTGCCCAAAAGATAATCGTTATGGTATGCACTTGTACAGCAAGTTTAAAATTAAACAACAGCAAGTTTGTGAGCTTATAGAAAGCGATATCCCCTCAATCCATATTTTGTTTGAAGATGCAGATGGCGTAGAAGTTCAAGGGCATTTTATCCATCCTGCACCTCCGAGCCCCACGGAAGAAGACAGCTCACGGCCGCGTGATACTGAACTAATTATCTTAGCAAAAGCACTTAAAAACAGACTGCGACCTTGTATTGTTGCAGGAGATCTAAATGATGTTGCTTGGTCGCGAAGTACCCGTTTGTTTATGCGTATTAGTGGCTTGTTAGACCCACGTAAAGGCCGCGGCTTTTTTAATACCTTTCATGCCAGTTATTTCTTTATGCGCTGGCCACTTGATCATCTTTTTCATAGTAATGAGTTTAGTGTTAAGCGTATTGAGCGTTTGGCAAAGTATGGCTCAGACCATTTTGCACTTCTTACAGAGCTTGTTTATAACCCCGATTCTGACAATCAAAAACAACAAGAGCAGATTGATAAAGAAAAAGCAGTGGATGAGTTAAAAATGCCAGCAGCCTCGAAGCAACAAGTGCCAATGTTTAATACCAACCCGCAATAATACTTAATCATTTTGAGGGATAAAACCTGTCGCTAACTGCGTTAAAAATTTCTCATTTAGAACAACTAAATAACGAAATTTTTGCCTTGTTATCAACGAGGTTTTATTGCCTCAAAATAGACTACTTAATTAAGCGGATTGGTATGAAAAGTGATAACTTTATTCAGGACGGCACAATCAGATATAAAAAAGGGCTCTAATGAGCCCTTAATAGTGATTAGTCGTTGACCATAATGGTTTTGATATTAACAAATTCTCGTAGTCCAAAACCGCCATGTTCACGGCCATAGCCACTGTCTTTTACACCACCAAATGGTAAGTTCGGTTGCGCAAGACCATAACCATTGATATTTACCATACCGGTGTCAAAGTGAAGCTTTGCAAGCTCAATGGCTGCTTGTTCATCTTTTGAGAAAATACCGCCGCCAAGACCATAGCGTGAATCATTAGCAATTTGCATTGCCTCTGCGTTATCTTTGGCTCGAATAAGTGATGCCACAGGGCCAAATAATTCATCGTCATAAGCGGGCATGCCCGGTTTGATATTTTCAAGCAAGGTCGGGGTGTAATAAAAGCCGGTGTGTTCAGCAACTTTACCGCCCGTGATAATAGTAGCACCTGCATTTACAGAGTCAGTGACTTGCTGATGAAGCTGATCGCGCAGATCTTTACGAGCCATTGGGCCAAGCGTGGTTTTTTCATCGTTCGGATCGCCAAGAACAACTTGCTCAAATTGCTCTTTGATTAGAGCTTTAAAATCATCATATAAAGCATCAACCACAATAAAGCGTTTTGCCGCAACACAGGTTTGTCCGTTGTTTATCAAACGACCTTGCGTACATGCGGTAATCGCCGTATTTAAATCAGCGTCATCAAGTACGATGTATGCATCGTTACTGCCTAATTCGAGCACGGTTTTCTTAACCTGTTTAGCTGCTCGCTCTGCGACTTTTTTGCCTGTGCCATCGCTGCCAGTAAAGGTTACACCACGAATCGCTGAGTGATCTATTAGTTCGCTTGCGGTTTTACCGTCAATAAGTAAGTTCTTAAAGCAATAATCGTCAAAACCAGCCAGTTTAAATAACTGTTCAATCTTTTCGGCCATGCCAAATACATTACCCGCATGTTTTAGCACTGTGGTGTTACCTGCCATAACATTCGCGCAAGCATAGCGAATGACTTGATATAACGGGAAGTTCCATGGTTGGATACCAAGTATTACACCAATTGGTTGGTAACTAATAATTGCATGTCCGTCTTGCATATCTCGCTTTTCATCGCCAAGCACTTTTGGTCCCTGCTCAGCGGTATAACGACAAATTGCTGCACAAAGCTCAACCTCCTGAAGGCCCTGTTGGTAAATCTTACCCATTTCATCGGTCATTAGTTGTGCTAATTCTTGTTGATTAGAATCAATTACTTGTGCAAGTTTATTAAGTAATTTTGCGCGGTGCTCATGGGATGTAGTGCGCCATTTTAAAAATGCTTGATGACATTGGTCAACTTCACTCTGTGCTTGTTGCAGTGACAATAAGTTATAAGTCTTGATCGTTTGTTCATTAGTTGGATTGATTGTAGTAACAGTATCAGTCATCATTATCTCCTTACAAAGTTGTAGGAGCTAGTCTGCAAAGCTAATACCTATTTTTTGAGTTTTATAGCTTATTGTTTTAGAAGACTTTTATTTTTCAGTTAGCCTTTGAGAAGCTTAAACTCTGTAAAAACTGCATTAGGTTGAAAAACTTACAAGGAATATGTAATGACAAATTCTGTGTTAAAAACTGAACTTGCGATTATTCAAGCGCCGATGGCGGGTGTGCAAAATGCTAAACTGGCAGTCGCTGTGTGTGAAGCTGGAGGGCTTGGTTCTTTACCTTGCGCTATGCTCTCAGCAGAGCTGCTAAAATCAGAACTTGATTATCTTAGCCAGCATACTGATAAGCCTTACAATCTTAACTTTTTTTGTCATCAAACACCCGACTATACCCTGGCTCAGCAAACGGCTTGGCATAATCTGCTTACACCTTATTTTGATGAGTTTGCTGTCGATGTCTCACAATTTACCCGTAATGCTTCGCGCCAGCCAATTAATCAACAAATAATAGATCTTATCGCACCTTACACGCCTGCCGTTGTAAGCTTTCATTTTGGTCTACCAAGTAGAGAGATTGTTTCTCAAATAAAAGCGTGGGGCGGAACGGTTCTTTCATCAGCCACAACGTTAGATGAAGCGCGTTGGTTACAAGCAAATGGAGCCGATGCGGTTATTGCACAAGGGATTGAAGCTGGCGGCCACCGAGGCCATTTTTTATCAATGGATTTATCGCTGCAACCAACCACTGCGCAATTAGTGCGAGAATGTGTAGAGCTTGATATACATGTTATTGCAGCAGGTGGAATTTGCACGGCAGAAGATGTCGCCCAATACCAAGCATTAGGTGTCGCAGCAGTGCAGGTGGGGAGCGCTTACTTACTTTGTGAAGAAGCGACAACAAGTGCTTTACATCGTGAAGTATTAAAAACGGTTGCGCCAGACTCAACTGAATTGACTACCTTATTCTCTGGTCGTCCAGCACGAGGTATTAGCAATCGAGTCATGCAAGAGTTAGGAGCTATGCCAGAGCAAGCGCCGCCTTTTCCGTATGCGTCGATTGCGATGACCGCATTACGTGCAAAAGCTGAAGCCAAAGGCGATAGTGGTTTTTCACCACTTTGGTGTGGTGAGCGCTTTATTGTTAGAGAAGGTATTAATGCTCAGCAAATTACTGAACTACTAATGCAAGGTTGGCAATCTTGAACGATGCTCAGTTACTTCCTCTTGGTGATAGCTACCATCAGTTAGCTTGTAAATTTCGTAATAAACTTGCTGGGCAATGCACAATTAAGCGATACGCCAAGGGAGATATTTTATTACAGCAAGGCGATGAGCAAGATGCGGGTTACTTAATTATATCAGGGGTGCTTGGTGCATTACATGCATCATCGCAAGGCACACAAAAGTGTAAAGAGTTTTACTTTCAAGATGAGTTTGCACTGCTTTATGGGAACTGGTTGACTAAAACCCCTGCGCTCTATCAACTCAAAGTAATACGTGATGCTGAGCTTATTAAGGTGCCTTTGGCTTTATTTGATAGTACTGACTGGCAAGCAATTAAATATCAATTAATTAGTCAGCAATTATTGTTTAAAGAAGCAAAAGAAGCGTTTTTATTACTCAATACGCCAGAGCAACGTTATCAATATTTATTAGATCAAAAACCGCACTGGCTTGAGCAATTAAGCTTAAACGATGTTGCTATGTATTTAGGGATTTCAGCGATTTCTTTATCGCGAATTAGACGGCGTCTTAACTTAAGTTAAGGCGCAGCAAAACAGTGAACATTACACTGCTGATTTTTCAGGAGTCGTTATGTTTATTTTATCTCAGTGCTTAGTTGCCATTGCCACATTACTCGATTTGGCTTCTTTTCAGTTTAAACAAAGACAAGCTATTTTAGCTTGTTTGTTTAGCTCAGTATTACTGACATCAGTGCATTTTATGCTGCTTGATAATTTCAGTGCTGCAAGCTTAATGCTGATTGCCGCCCTACGTTATGGCTATTGTATTTTTGCGCGCAAAACTTGGGTGATGATAGCGTTTATGCTTTTGAGTATTAGCGCAGTACTATTAACATTGCATAGCTGGGTTAGCTTTATCGCACTGGCAGCAACGTTAATGCAAACCTATGCTTCATTCCAAGGCAAAGATTTTACCTTACGCCTGTTGATGATTGTCGGCACTGTGTGCTGGATAGTTCACAATTTATTAGCGTTTTCACCACTAGCAGTGGTAATGGAAACAGTGTTTTTAATAAGTAATTTAGTGGGCTTATGGCGCTTTTATGCTAACCCTAAGCCCGCTTAAATTTTATTTAAGACTTACCTAGCATGCGGCTCAGCATGCCATCTTTGTCAACAAACTGGTGTTTAAGTGCAGCAGCAACGTGTAAGGCTAAAATCACCACGATAATGAGCACAGAACTGTGGTGCACAAAGCTGCCTGCATCTGCAAGCCAAGGTGTTTTTTCTGGTGCGCTCAATAGCTCAAACTCAAAGAAGCTAATTGCACGACCGCCCGCATAGCTCATGATAAATCCAGATAACGGCATAGCTAGGGTCGCAAGTAATAATAAGCCATGAGTGAGGTGAGCAATTACGGTTTGCCATTTAGGCATGTCAGATGTTGCAGGTAATGCGCCTTCTTTTATGCGCCAAATAAGCCTTGCGATGGCAAAAACTAATACTACTAAGCCCATTGATTTATGCCATCCCATATAAGTAAATTTAGCGGGTGGCTCGGCAAAATCAGCAACATAAATGCCCATCGCAAATACGCCGATAAACAAAATGGCAACGGTCCAATGTAACAGGATGGTTGGCTTAGAAAGGGCTGCTACTTTACTCATGGTTGACTCTCATAATTGGCTTTAATTATAAGTATAGACTGCCCCAATAGCTGAGGGTTGCGTAAAGTAATGTAAAAAACTTAAAGAGTGTCAGCAATCAGCTTTAATAAAAAGGTCTCGCGCTGAATCGATAAGCCCTGTTTTTCACTCATTGCCATGGTGGTTTCGTTGTGTGCGATGGCATCAAATATGTTCACCCACTTAGGTTGCATGCCATTTTGCACTTCGTAGTGCTCCATTTTTGGGTCAGCAAATTCATCGCTTATTTCACAAAAGTAGCAATAAGATTTGATATGAACACAGTCAAAGTCGTCTTTGTACCAAGGTCTGATTTCTTCGTATAAGCCTAGTGAATGCTTTATTTGAATTTGTTGTGCGCCTGTTTCTTCATGAAGTTCTCGCAGGAGCCCTTGCTCAATACTTTCGCCTTTATCAACCCCGCCACCCGGTAAACTGTAGTCATCATAACGAGCGGTGTATAAAAGTAGTATTTGTTCACCTTTTAAAACAATGGCGCGGGCAGTGTTACGAATAAATACAGTGCCGTAGTCGTTTCCTAAACTTGGGTGAATAACTTTTCTTAATAACTTCATATGATTACAACTTAATAACTTAAAATAAGTACAGCTCAGCTTAATTTTGAGTAGGCAATAATAACCCGTTTCTAGTATTTTTCTCACTTTTTACCCTAAAGTGGAACTAAATGCAGTAATATGGTCGTAATTTGAATTCAATTAGTATCTAACGCGCTTTATTTTATTTTTATTGGAACTAAGCGTAGAATGATTAAAAAAGCTTATGGAATAAATATGTTAAACGTACTTTTAGTTGATGATGACAGTGAGTTTAGTGATGTAGTTTGTCACATTGTTGAGTTCCTCGGGCACAATATAAATACCGCAGCGAACCTTGCTGAAGCTGAGCAATGGTTTGAAAACAACACGTTTGACCATGTTTTTTTAGATTTTATGTTGCCAGATGGCAGCGGTCTACATTTGCTTGAGCACTTAAAAGCAATCGGTCAATCGCCTCGTGTTACGTTAATCTCAGGGCATCCTTCAGTAAAGGGTAAGTTGGCTGAAATGTGTGAGCCTAATGTTGGTCACCTAGTCAAACCACTACAACGAGAAGATATAGAACGGGTACTCAACCCGAAAAAAGCAAGCCCTAAGAAAAAAGCAACGCCAGCTATAAAGCGCCACTTTGGCACCTTAATTGGTGAATCTGAGGTGATGCAAAAGCTTTACACTATGATTGAGCGTGTTGCAGCAACTTCTGCCAATGTAATGTTGATGGGGGAAAGTGGTGCTGGTAAAGAAGTGGTTGCTCAGGCAATTCACAACGCCACTGAGTGTGATGGCCCTTTAGTAGCAACTAACTGTGGTGCATTTTCTAAAGAGCTGATTGGTAGCGAACTTTTCGGCCATGAAAAGGGCGCATTTACAGGCGCTATTGCACGTAAAGAGGGGGTGTTTGAGCAAGCTGCTGGTGGTACTTTGTTTTTAGATGAAGTGACAGAAATGCCCATTGATATGCAGCCAAACTTACTACGTGTACTCGAAAGTAAAAAAGTAACTCGAGTGGGTGGAACCAAAGAGCAAGCGGTAAATTGCCGCGTTATTTCTGCAACCAACCGCACCTTGACCGACCTTGCGCAAAATAATGTTATTCGTGAAGACATTTACTTTCGTTTAGCGGTATTCCCTATTGATATTCCACCGCTTCGTGAGCGCAAAGAAGATATTCCATTGCTTGCCAATGCTTTTTTAGAGCAGCTTAATGATGAAAACGGCACCGACTTTAAATGGCAAGCAGCGCAAATCAAAGAACTTGAGGCCCATGATTGGCCTGGTAACGTGCGTGAACTTCGCCATGCTATACACCGTGCCTTTATCATGAGTGACCCTAAAGGCTCCGTTATTACTTTACCTGATTCGTTAGAATCACCGTTTTCTAAAGTGAATAAAGAGAGCCAAGCAAACCAAGTTGTTGCAGGGCAAACCATTGAAGAAGTTGAAAAAGAATTGATCCACGCGACTTTAGATAAAGTACAAGGTAATAAGACGATTGCTGCGCAAATGCTGGGGATCAGTACGAAAACACTTTATAACCGTTTAAATGCTTATGGGGGCATTGGCGAATACAAATAACTAAGGATAGCTATGAGTAACAACGAGTCTTTACGAAAAATGGTGCACGATGCTCGTGCACCGCTAAACCGTATTTCGATGAATGCAGAGTTAGTTAAGCTCGTATTAGAAAATGATATGCCTAAGCAAAAAGCGCTCGAGGCATTAGATAAAATAATTACAAACTGTCAGCAGTGCAGTGAACACTTACAAGAAATAAGTGACACTCACGCAGCAGATTGAGCACTCATTGATTGGGAAGCAAATGCAAAAACAAAAAGGAAAAATAGCGGTCAGTTGGGCTGGCTTTATTGCCGTGGTGCTGTGTATCGTGGTGGCGAATGCTTTTTTAGCCCTCAATAGCATTCGCTCTCTAACAGAAACACAAAGTAGTCTTGATAATACTAACTCACTTAATACTGCAATAGAGCGGCTACATTTATCTGTAGTACAGGCTGAGTCAGGTCAGCGAGGTTATCTTCTTAGTGACCGAGAAGATTATTTACTGCCTTACAATGATGCTATCGCTTCAATGCAAGCGCAGATCATGCTTGTGAAAAGCTTGCATTCAGAAATTCCCGGTCAAGCAGACCGCATTGCTCGTTTAATTCATTTAGTAAACGATAAAGTCGCAGTGATGACTAAAACCACCGATCTGGCTCTTGCAAATAAAGACGTGAAAGCTCGCCGCTTGTTATTAACAGACCAAGGTCGTGATTTATATAAAGATATTCGCGCTGGAGTTGATGAAATTCAAATGCGTGAGCTTAATTTTAAAATAGAGCAGTTTGCAAAGCTCTCACAAATTAAAAACGAAGCGAAGTTAACATTTGCGATTACTGCAGTGACAAGCGCTTTACTGCTTATTGGTATGTTTGTGTTAACCCGTATCAACATACGCAATCAAGCTAAGTACCGAGCTGACCTTGAAAAACAAAACGAAAACTTGGCGGCAAAGGTTGCAGAACGTACGCAAGAGTTAACCATCTATTCAGATGAGCTAAGTCGCTCAAATAGAGAGCTTGAAGACTTTGCCTTTGTTGCAAGTCATGATTTACAAGAACCACTGCGTAAGATTCAAGCCTTCAGTGACCGCCTTGAAAAGATGTTTAAAGATGAGCTCGGCGAAAAAGGGGTTGATTATATTAATCGTATGAAAAATGCCGCTCAGCGTATGTCTAATTTAATCAATGACCTACTTGAATTCTCACGCGTAACCACTCGTGGTAAGGACTTTGTTGATACAGATTTGAATGAAGTCGTTGCAGAGGTACTTGATGATCTTGAAATCGCAATAAAAGAATCTGAGACCACGGTTAACCTCGATACCTTACCGCATATTCAAGCAGACCCGAGTCAAATGCTACAGTTGTTCTTAAACATTCTGTCGAATGCAGTAAAGTTTAGACGTGAGAATGTTGCGCCTGTCATTGATATTGCATATCAGCGAATTTCAGAATTTAGCGAAGTTCATCACACTGATGTAGAGTGGGAAGTTATTACAATTTCAGATAACGGAATTGGCTTTTCAGAAGAATACCTAGAAAAAATATTTGTTCCGTTCCAGCGGTTACATGGCCGTTCGCAATACAAAGGCACAGGCATAGGACTATCGGTTTGTCGCCGTATTGTGGAGCGCCATGGCGGAGAAATAACAGCAAGTAGTCACGTTGGTGAGGGTGCAAGCTTCACTCTTAAATTACCCGTGGAAACATCGCTTTTCACACTACAAGGAGAGGCGTAATGCCACTTAATAAAGTTAAACCAATAACCATTTTAATGGCTGATGACGACGAAGATGATCGTTTATTAACCCAAGATGCATTGGCCGAAAGCCGTGTATTAAACGAGTTGTTTTTTGTTGAAGACGGTGTAGAACTGCTTGAATACCTTGAGCGTAAAGGCAAATTTAGTGAAAAAGAAAGCTCACCGCGCCCGGGCTTGATTTTACTCGATTTGAATATGCCGCGTATGGACGGCCGTGAAGCTTTACAAGCAATCAAAGCTAACCCTAACTTGAAGGGTATTCCGGTGGTGATTTTAACTACATCAAAACAAGAAGAAGATATGGTTAAAGGCTACGACTTAGGGGCTGCATCATACATTACTAAGCCAGTTACTTTTGAAGGTTTAGTCGAGTTAATGCAAACATTAGGGAAATACTGGGTAGAGTTTGTAGAGCTGCCAACACCACAGAACGATTAATTCCAATTTGCGATAGTATTTTATTAAGCAAATTGCTATAAGGAATAAGAATGTTAGATAAGGTAACCCGATTACTCTTAGTAGAAGACGACGAAGACGATTATATTCTTACTTGCGACTACCTAGAGCAATTAGGTTCCCATACATTCGATGTTGAGTGGTTAAGTTGCCCTGAACAGGCCATCAGTGTGCTGAGCGAAAACAAGCATGATATTTGTTTGTTAGATTATCGTTTAGGTGCCTCTGATGGTTTAGAAGTGCTAAAACGGGCCGTTGATAATGGTTTTCGCGGTCCGATTATCATGCTTACCGGGCAATCAGATGAAGCTCTCGATTCTGCAGCGCTTGATGCCGGTGCGGTTGATTACCTTGTTAAAAACGAGATGAACTCTAGCCGTTTTGCCCGCGCTATTCGTTATGCGTTAGCACGACGAGATGTTGAAGATGAGCGTGTTGAACGCTTAAAAGCTGAAGCAGAAAACCGTTCTAAAGACCGTTTTTTGGCGCATTTAAGCCATGAGTTACGTACGCCCCTGTCATCCATCTTGGGTTATACCGAGTTACTAATGCAAAGTGGTAAGAACCAGCATGCCCAAAACGAGCTGGGTGTGATTTACCGAAATGGTAAGCATCTTCTGAGCTTACTTAATGATGTGCTCGACCTATCAAAAATTGCTGCTGATAAACTTGAGCTCAATTGCAGTGATGTCAATTTAGATAGCCTAATGGCGGACGTTTATACCTTAATGCGCGTCTCAGCGGTTGATAAAGGCTTAACACTTAAATTTGAATCTCAGCAAGCCTTACCTTTAGTTGTCAACACAGACGCGACGCGGTTACGCCAAATCCTGATTAACATCATCAACAATGCAATTAAGTTTACTAACCAAGGCGAGATCACAGTGCGTGCTTGGACTGCTTGGGTTAATGAGCGCGAAATGCTGTTTTTTAGTATTAAAGACACAGGTCTTGGAATCCCAGCCGAAAAACAAGCTTTGATCTTTAAACCATTTGAACAAATTGCTGATGTAGAATCCCGAGATGTCGGTGGAGCAGGGCTTGGCCTTGCCATTTGTTCTGAGCTACTTAATCGAATGCAAGGCTCAATTGAGCTTGAGTCTACGCAAGGTGTGGGCTCAGAATTTACCCTTTCTATCTACCCGGGCAACATTCGTGATGTTGAGCGCCAAGTACTGCGTTTTGATTCAAACCCAGATTGCCAACAAAAATTAGCCACCCTTGAAACCAGTGGTCGGGTATTAGTGGTCGACGACTTAAAAGATTTACGTAACCTAGTAGGTCATATGATCACTATGACCGGTGCTGAAGTGGAATACGCAGAACACGGTAAACAAGCTATTGAGAAAGTCGCTAATGCAGAACAAGCGGGTGAGCCTTTTGATATTGTTTTTATTGATTTGCATATGCCGGTTATGGGCGGTAAAGAAGCCACTATTGAACTTCGTAAAATGGGTTATCAAGGGCCAATTATCGCGCTTACTGCGGCCACTATGAAAGGGGTGAAAACTGAGTTAAGCGCACTTGGTTTTAACGATATGATTGCCAAGCCGGTTGATTCTGGGTTGCTTTACCAAGTGCTTAATCATTATATTTGCGAAGGCAATACTGCACCTGTGGTTGAGCAAGACGACAGCCCTGAAATGACCAACCAGAGCACGCGTTATTTATTGGTTGAAGACGACAGTGATGCGGCACAGATTACCCAATTATTGCTTGAAAGCTTAGGTGTTGAAACTGTCATAGCGCCAAGTTGTGCTGCGTGTCTTGAGACACTGAGTGACGACCAAAATTTTGCTAAAGTATTACTGGATATGCATTTGCCTGATGGTGGAGGGCTAGATTTAGCAAAAGAAATTAAACAGCGCCACCCGGACTTAAAATTAGTCATTGTAAGTGGCGCCGAACCAGAGCCAGAAAGAATTAAACAACTTGATATAGAACAAGTGCTGTTAAAACCGATTAATCTTGGCTTGTTATCCGAGCTTATTGCTGACTAATTGAATGCCTGACTACAAGTTCAGGTTCAAATAGCGTTTGTAACGGCGGTGTTTGTTTTTGATAAACTTGGTTTAACACCCAGTCAGCAGCCATGCGGCCCATTTCATTTATGGGGTAATTAATGGTGGTTAATTGTGGGTAAACGTGACGGGTGAAAAACACGTTATCGTAGCCCATAATCGACAATTGCTTAGGTAACGTTAGCCCTAAATCACGTGCGCTTGCCATGGCACCCACTGCCATTTCATCATTAGCACAGATAAGCGCCGTGAATGGATGCGTTTGTTGATGAAGCGCTTTTAACCCCTCATAACCGCTCGCTTCCATGAAATCACCTTGAAATAAGAGGTTTTCATCAAACTCAAGGTTAAACTCAGCCAGCGCTTGTTTGTGGCCTTCTAGGCGGTCTTTGGCATCTTGCTTCCAAGCTGGTCCACTGATGTAGGCAATGTCTTTATGACCTTGTTCTAGAACATGTTTAGTCGCTAGATATCCGCCTTTTATATTATTAAGCAAAATGCAGCGGTCACTGAGTTCGCTGATATAGCGGTTGATTAGTACAAACGGAGTACGGCCTTTGCTAAGTTTAATTAGGTAGTCGTCGCTGACAGCTTCAACATGCAAAATAAGCGCATCGCAGTTACGGCTAATTAAAAATTCAATCCCTTGTTTTTCTCGTTCTTCATCACTGTGACCTGCAGCAATAATCAGGTGTTTGCCTTGATTACGAAAGGTATTTTCAATGCCGCTCATCATAGGCCCGTAAAATGGACCTTGTAATTCAGAGACCAGTAGACCAACACTGTTCGAGCAATTTGATGCCAGTGACTGAGCAATTGAGTTAGGTCTATAGCCAAGCTCATCCATTGCGGCAGTGACCTTTTTACGTGTTGCATCACTGACATTTGCATTGTTGTTCATTACTCGCGAAACGGTTGCAAGAGAAACGCCTGCAAGTTTCGACACCTCGTAAATGGTGGCCATGTTATTCCTTTTTAAACAAAGTTATGGATGCTTTTTTAACGATAAATCGGCACTGATCCGCTCAACCGTTTGATTATCAAGAATATACCTTTTCATGATAAATGCGACAAGCATACTACCTATTGCTGGGTAAAGGGTAAATGAAATTAAGATACCCGAGAGCGTGTGTTCACTGAGTTCGGTATTGGCTTCATAGCCATAAAATGCCAATAACCAACCTGCAATGGCACCGCCAAGAGCAAGGCCAAGCTTAATAAAAAAGACCACGCTTGCGTAGACTAGGCCTGTTAGCCTTTCACCGGTTTTCCATTGCCCATAATCTATGGTGTCGGCCATTTTTGCCCACAGTAACGGAGTTGCCATTTGCGTGAAAAAACACCACAAAAAGTACACCGCAAAGGCAAGTGCAAGTTGTTCGCCCGGCAACCAAAACGCCACGCAACTAATTGCCGCAGAGATGTATTGCAAACGAATATAGGCCGTTTTCTTATCAACGCGTTTACTAAGAGGGTTTGCACAGGCACAGCCCAGAATATTACCTATCATGCCGATGGTAACAAAGTAGGTGACCAGCTCAGCTTCACCAAGCACATATTTTACATAGTAAATGGCAAGGGTGGTGCGCAGTACCATACTGGTTAACAGCATAAATGCGGCAAAGCACAATACTTTAAATGGGCCATTTTGCCATAGCGTATTCATGCGGGTTTTCCAGCTCAACGATGAGGTGTTATGCGCTGCTACGCGCTCTTTGGTAAAGCGAAAACAAATTAAGAATAAGATCACACCTAAGCCGCTCATCAGGGCCATCGTGAGTTGGTAGCCCGTAGCGTTATCACCTTTGCCAAGCCAGTTTACCAAAGGCAAGGTACAGGCACTGACAATTAAGCCGCCCAGCATACCAAACACAAAGCGATAAGATTGAATGGATACTCGCTCTTTAGGGTCGCCACTTAATACCCCGCCTAACGCTGAGTAAGGAATGTTAATCGCGGTGTACACCAGCATCAGCAAAGTGTAAGTGATAAAGGCGTAAATGACTTTGCCTGACTCAGGCAGATCAGGTGTGGTGAAGGTGATCATGCTGATCACCCCAAATGGTAAAGCGAGCCAGAGTAAGTAGGGGCGATAGCTTCCCCACCTAGTGCGAGTTGAATCGGTTAAGGCTCCCATTAATGGGTCGGTGATGGCATCAACGACTCTCACCACCAAAAACAAGGTGCCAACAATCGCGGGTGAAATACCAAATATATCAGTATAGAAAAAAGTTAAAAATAACATCACCGTTTGAAAGATGATATTACTTGCTGTGTCGCCTAATCCGTAGGCTATTTTTTCTCTTTTTGTCAGCATGTGTGTTCTCGATTGTTGTTATTTTTATCGCTGTTTGAGTAGCGCGCGATATTGTTTTGCGCTTTCTTTTAAAATGCGTTGTTGGCTTTGGTAGTCAATATAAACTAACCCAAAGCGCTTTTCGTAGCCATAGGCCCACTCAAAGTTGTCCATTAAGCTCCACGCAAAGTAGCCTTGAATATCGACGCCTTGGCGAATTGCATCACACACTGCATTTAAATGAGTGTGATAATAATCTACGCGTTCTATGTCGTTCACTTCACCATTTTCTAATGTATCGGCCATGGCTGCGCCATTTTCGGTAATGTACATTTTTGGTAAATCATATTGCTGATGTAATGATACTAAAAGCTCAGTTAAGCCTTGAGGATAAACTTCCCAGCCCATATCGGTAACACGAACATCCGCAAGGTTTGCTTCTTCAAACCAGCCATCAGCGGTATTTTTGTAGTGTATGCGGGTATAATAGTTAACGCCAATAAAGTCGACGGCTTGACGAATAATTGCCATATCGCCAGCAATAATAATTGGTTTAACTTCATCTGCTAAATCATCCATTAAAGAGGGGTAAGCACCTTCTAAAATCGCTTTGATATACCATTGATTGTGGTATTGATCAGCAAGCTCTGCGGCTTTTTTATCATCTTCGGTTAAAGGATACGTTGGGCTGAAGTTTAATACGATACCTGCTTCTGTGCTTGGGCAGTTTTTACGTAATACTTGCATAGCAAGGCCGTGGGCGAGTAGTAAGTGGTGCGCTGCTTGTCGGCCAGCTTGTTGTGATTTTATGCCAGGTGCATGTACACCCACTTCATAGCCTAAATAAGCGCTACAAAATGGTTCGTTCAAGGTGGCGAATGAATCAACCAAATGGCCTAAATGTTGAGTAACAAGTTCGGCATAGTCTTTAAATTTATAGGCTGTTTCGCGATTTAACCAGCCGCCATTATCTTCAAGGTATTGAGGTAAATCCCAGTGATATAAGGTGACATAGGTTTTAATGTTACGCGCTTTTAAAGCCGTTAATAACTGAACATAAAACGCCATACCTTGCTCGTTAACCGAGCCATCTTGCTGCATGACCCTTGGCCACGAAATAGATAAGCGGTAAGCATCGACAGCCAAATCTGCAATCATCTCGACATCTTGCTGCCAACGTGCAACATGGTCACAAGCTACATCGCCATGGCTTTGGTCAGCAATAGCGCCAGGCTTTTCGCAAAATGTATCCCAGATACAATCAAGGCGCTTATCGCGTGCCCCTTCAATCTGGAATGAAGCTGTTGCCACACCGAACGTGAACTCGGGCTTGAGTAAAGATGAATCTGGTAACAGTGAAATTGATTTATACACAGTAGATACTCGTCCTTCGGGTTAAGTGTAAGGCTTAGTAAATTAGAGCTTAGACTCAGTTGTAAGCGCTTACAATTTTTCTGCAAATAAATTGCTAAATATGATTTATATGTTATAAATGTAAGCGCTTACATTTAATGTTGCAACATATTTCGCTATTTGCTGTTAGTGATTAAGTATTAAACCTTGCTGTAACAAACTGATAAATATAATTAACTAGAGAAGAAAATTATGGCTCATGTTTCAACCCCTGTGTCGGCTGCTGCAAGCCAAGCAGATATGCCTAAGCAGCACTTTGCGCTGGCATCATTGACCACATTATTTTTTATGTGGGGATTCATAACCTGTCTGAATGACATTTTAATCCCTTATTTAAAAGGTATGTTTTCACTTAACTATACGCAGGCTATGCTCATTCAATTTTGCTTCTTTGGTGCGTATTTTGTGATGTCGATCCCTGCTGGAAAGTTGGTCAGTCGTATTGGCTACCAGTTTGGTATCGTGGTTGGCTTATTGGTCGCAGCCGTGGGGTGTGCGCTGTTTTACCCAGCTGCGGTTGCCCATGTGTACGAATTATTTTTACTAGCCTTGTTTGTCCTTGCCTCGGGCATCACGATTTTACAAGTATCTGCCAATCCTTATGTAAGTGTACTTGGTCCGCAAAAAACAGCATCTTCGCGTTTGACTATGACACAAGCATTTAACTCGTTAGGAACCACGGTTGCACCAATTTTTGGTGGTTGGTTAATTCTATCTGAGGTTAGTCAAGCCACCGCAGAAGAAGTGAAACTCCCTTATTTAATGTTGTCGTTAAGCTTGTTGGTACTTGCGGTTATCTTTGCATTTTTAAAACTGCCAAAACTAGGTAAAGAAAGTGATAGCGAAGCGGCACATCAAGATTTAGAAGATTTTGTTGATTTAGGCAGTGTTTGGCGTTACCGCCACCTCATTTTAGGTGCTGTAGGTATTTTTGTGTATGTGGGCGCAGAAGTGGCGATTGGTAGCTTTTTGGTGGGCTTTTTGACCTTAGATAACATTGCTGGTTTACCAGAAAATGAAGCTGCGCATTATATTAGCTACTACTTTGCAGGAGCCATGGTTGGCCGTTTTATTGGTGCAGTTGTAATGCAGAAATTTAATGCAGGCAAGGTGTTGGCATGCCATGGCTTGTTGGCGGTATTGTTAGTATTGATTGCTATGACGGGTGAGGGCAGCCTTGCTATGTGGGCAATTTTGCTTGTGGGATTATGTAACTCGATTATGTTCCCAACCATTTTTAGCCTTGCTTTACACGGCCTTGGCAAATACACCTCAAAAGGCTCAGGCATTTTATGTTTAGCGATTGTAGGGGGAGCGATTATTCCATTACTACAAGGCGTATTAGCAGATTCTATTGGCGTGCAAATGGCGTTATTCTTACCAATCGCCTGTTATTTATATATTACTTACTTTGCGCTGGTTGGCTCAAAAGTATCAACTCAGACTTCATAGGTGCAAAAAATGAAATTGAAAAAAACATTCACTCTCTGTTCGTTAATGATGGCAAGCGTCAGCATGCTAGGTTGTACTGGACAAGATAAGGTGACCAACGTGAGCACTGAGCAAGAAATTTGGCCAAATATCGAAACGGGCATTGCAGCAAATCCAGAAATGGAAGCACAAATTGCGAAAATGTTGGCAAATATGACCCTTGAGCAAAAAATTGCGCAAATGATCCAGCCAGAAATTCGCGATATAACCGTTGAAGATATGCGTAAGTACGGCTTTGGTTCTTACCTTAATGGCGGTGGTGCATTCCCAAATAATGATAAACATGCCAGCGCTGCAGATTGGATTGATCTTGCTGAAAAAATGTATCAAGCCTCAATTGATGACTCGCTCGATGGCAGCTCAATTCCGACTATGTGGGGTACCGATGCCGTGCATGGTCACAATAACGTAATTGGTGCGACATTATTTCCACATAACATTGGTTTAGGTGCAACAAACAACCCTGAGTTAATCGAAAAAATTGCCGCCGCTACCGCGCAAGAAGTGATGGTAACTGGTATCGACTGGGTATTTGCACCAACTGTGGCAGTTGTTCGTGACGACCGTTGGGGCCGAACTTATGAAGGCTATTCTGAAGACCCTGAAATTGTAAAAGCGTATTCAGCAGCCATTGTTAAGGGGTTGCAAGGTGCGGTTGATGACGACTTTTTATCTGATAAACGTGTGATCAGTACGGTTAAACACTTTTTAGGTGATGGCGGCACAGAAGGCGGTGATGACCAAGGTAATAACACGGCATCTGAGCAAGAGTTATTTGATATTCATGCGCAAGGTTATGTAGGCGGCTTAGGTGCGGGGGCGCAAACCGTAATGGCGTCATTCAACAGCTGGAATGGTGAAAAAATTCATGGCAGTAAATACCTACTTACCGACGTGCTAAAAGATAAAATGGGTTTTGATGGTTTTGTTGTTGGTGACTGGAACGGCCACGGTCAAATTCCGGGTTGTACTAATGGCAACTGTGCGCAGGCTGCAAATGCGGGTCTTGATGTGTACATGGTACCGACAGATGCATGGAAACCACTTTACGAAAACCTTATTAAGCAAGTTAAAAGTGGCGAAATTGCACAAAGCCGCATCGATGATGCAGTAACGCGTATCTTACGTGTAAAAATGCGCGCAGGTTTGTTTGATAAGCCAAGCCCTGCTAAGCGTCCGCTTTCTGGTAAAACAGAGATCATTGGTAGTGCAGAACATCGCGCAGTTGCAAAACAAGCAGTCCGTGAATCACTGGTACTACTTAAAAATAAACAACAGTTGTTACCGCTATCAGCAAATGCAAATGTATTAGTTGCCGGTCAAGGCGCTGATAACATCGGTATGCAGTCAGGTGGTTGGACAATCACATGGCAGGGTACAGGTAATGAGAATAGTGACTTCCCGGGTGGTTCTTCAATTTTTGATGGCATCAAAAATACAGTTGAGCAAGCAGGTGGTCAGGTTCAATACAATGTGAATGGCGAATTTGAATCTAAGCCAGATGTCGCGATTGTGGTGTTCGGTGAGCAACCATATGCAGAAGGTAATGGTGATTTAGATAACCTTGAATACCAACGTGGTAATAAAACTGATTTAGCCCTGCTTAAAAAGCTAAAAAATGCCGGTATTCCTGTGGTGTCGCTATTTATTAGTGGCCGCCCAATGTGGGTGAATGCAGAGCTGAATGCTAGTGATGCCTTTGTCGCAACTTGGTTACCAGGCAGTGAAGGTGATGCAATCAGCGATGTTATCCTTAAAAAGCAAGATGGTTCTATCAATCATGACTTTAAAGGTAAGTTATCGTTCTCGTGGCCAAATAACCCGGTAGGTAACCAAAACCGTGGTGATAAAGACTACTCGCCACTACTGCCATATGGCTTTGGTTTAACTTACCAAGATAAAAACACATTAGCAGATGACCTTAGCGAAAAATCACAAGTTGCCGCTAAATTAGAAGACTTAGTATTATTTGAACGTGCCGTAAAAGCACCGTGGTCACTGCAACTACAAAGTGGTTCTGAGCAACAAGCCATGACCAGTAGCCGTGCAGCCCTTAACGCTGTTAGCGTAAAAACCTTTGATAAAGACGTACAAGAAGATGCGCGCGCAATCAGCTTTAATGGTAAAGAAGCGGCTGCGGTTCGTTTAATGGCTGCGTTCCCATCGGATTTACGTTCATACGTTGAAAAAGCGGGTCAACTGCAAATGCAGATTAAGGTAGACCAAGCTGCTGATGCGCCGCTAATGCTAGGTATGCAATGTGGTGAAAACTGTGACGGCCAATTTGATATTAGCAAACAGCTTAAAGCAGTAAATGATTGGCAAACACTAACGGTAGATTTGAGCTGCTTTGCAGAGCAAGGTGTGCAGCTTGGGCAAGTATTCTCGCCTTGGCAATTAGCCACTGAAGGTGCATGGCAAGTATCAATTGCTAAACTATCAGTAACGAGCGCGCACACCGAGGACGCAACAGTCTCATGTCAGTAAAATCGTATGCTGTTATTTTGCTAACAGGTGCGCTTAGTGCCTGTCAGCAAACCCCTGCGCCTGTCAAAGCCAGCCTAGGAGAAGGCTGGCAGTTAGTTTGGCAAGATGACAAAGTGTTGATTTTGCCGGTTATCCTAAGCAAATGCTGGTGGATTACGTACGTGTTTTTCAATGTAGTAAAAATAGTGAAACAGGTATCGGCTGTGCAACAAAGCAGCCATCGGCAGTACAAATAAAGGGTAAGACCAATCCGCAATAGTACTTAATTAAGCGGATTGCTATAAGTGAATTATGAACCAAGAGCCTGCAGATGCTTCGCCGAACTCGTTGCATCCGCTGGCTTTTGGTTCATTCTATCGGTTGAGTTTTTGCAGTAATAGTTGTCTTATTTTTCTGGCCGTTAGTTCGTCGATATCCGCTAATATCCCTTGCGCAGGCTCAGCAACGTGGCTTGCTAAATCCACATCA
Source organism: Pseudoalteromonas simplex (assembly GCF_015278155.1). Lineage (NCBI taxonomy): Bacteria > Pseudomonadati > Pseudomonadota > Gammaproteobacteria > Alteromonadales > Pseudoalteromonadaceae > Pseudoalteromonas > Pseudoalteromonas simplex. Next base: position 59,287 of record NZ_JADILN010000014.1, on the reverse strand, counting down.
TCAGCAAACACATAATGATTAAAGAGTTGCTGCCATTTCTCTTTATGCTCGTTTGGCAAGTCTTTAATTGCCAGCATACTGTGCAGCATGGCATCAAATGGGTTTGCTAAATACTCTGGGGCTTGTCGCCACCAATAGTTCACCAACACATTAAACGGACTGGTTGCACTAACCTGATGCCACCAAAGCGCTGGAATATAAATAGCATCGCCAGGGCCAAGAGTTGCCGATTGCGCCTTTGCTACAGCTTCTTTAAAACGTGGAAAGCGGCTGAAATCAGGGTTATCAAAATCAACCAAGCTAATCGCTTGCCCAGCGGGTGTAAATTCGAGTGGACCAACGTAAAGGTTATTGACCTGATCAGTTGGCAATAGTGTAAACGTACGCTTACCCGCAGCAACACAAGCTAGGTTATCGGCGTTGTCATAGTGAGCCGCAATCTGACTATGATTTCCCACCCAGAGGCTGGTTAGGCAGTTATAATCGGTTACTGTTAATGGGTTTTCAACACTAAAGCCCGGAGCGCAATACTCCACAGCAGTAGAGCCCATATACAGTGAATCACTGTCGGTTTGTGTGAGTGTTAGTGCTAATTTTTGCAGCACAGAAAGTAGGTTATCGGCGTGCTGTGAAAAATTAAGCCCCGAGAAATCAGCGTTATAAAAATAGCGCCCCTGATGAATTGCCTGGCTGCTAAAACTGCGTACAGGGGCGTTATTGGCAAACCCTAAAAGATAGTCTAAGGCGTTTTTAGAACCTTGTTTAGCGGCTATGACTTGGGGCCAATTAGCGCAGAGATCTCTGATGACCAGTGGCTCAGTTAGCTCAGCTAAAAAAGTTTTTAGATCAGCAATGCTTGAAGCCTGGCATTCTTTTATTGGCGCAGCCGCAAACATTACTGCTGAGCCCATTTTTTATTAAGCAAATGAGGAATGTGCTCCATTGATGCCAGCACCATATAAATAGCCTGTAGGTCACCTTGCTGTTGTAACTGCTTAAGCTGTTCAGCGGTTAAGCCATTGAGTACCTGTTGGTTAATGGTATAAAAGCCGCTTACTGTGACTTTTTCGCCATTTTTATCTGCATATTCAATACTGAAAGCTTCGAGTAAATTAACGCTAAGCAAACGCTCAAAAAACTGATTAATTGTTTGGTGTTCTTGATGTAACGCGTTAAGTACTTGAGCAATATGATTTAAGTATTCGCTATTTCCACCATGTTCAAGGAAAATGGCTTCGCCATCATGTGTGCTTATGCGTGGGCTGTCTAAATCTATATGTACCACCAGTGATTGCTCAGGAATACCATTGTTATACTGGGTTTGTTGGCCAATTAAAAATGGCTGGCGCTGCATACTTAGTGGTAAGTAACTCAGTTGTAATTCGCCTTGCTCGTTAAGCAGCAAGTTTTCGCCATTTTCGAAACCAAATAAAGCGAGGGCTTCGAATTGACCTGTTTGCGGGTGCTTACGAAATACGATAGGTTGATTTGCTTGAACTTTAGCAAACTCACTTGGAAATACGGTAGCGCAGCTAATATTGTCGCCCCAGTTAGCACCGCGTGTGGTGATTACTTTTAGGTCTTTATGGCTGATGTTATCAAGTAAGACATGATTGGCCATTGGGCCTCCTAATACTGAGATTAAATAGGTTGTATACCAAATTGCTGAATATGATTTAACAGCTCGCGGTTAGTGGGTAGTTGTTGTAATCCGCGTTTGGCTTGTTGTTGGTTAGCACTAAAATGCTCAATAATAGCCGTTGGCATTGCAAGTACAGGAAATTGTGGCAATTGCTTCATTCCATAAAGTACATACTGGTAACTGGCTGCAGAGAAGACCTCTTGAGCGCGGTCAAAGTCGTTTAACCACGGACTTTGATATTGCCAAAGTGCTAAGTTTTCTTGAAGTTGCAGAGGGATTGAGTTTGCCTCTTTATGGGCTTGCCAATAGGGGCTTGTGCGCTTTGACAACACGTAATGCAGCTTTAAAAATTCAATGATACGTTGCCAGCGATAATGGCACTGCTCATCAAACCGCTTTGCCAGTGTCGGCATTGCAGCACGATGTGTTGGGAAATTAGCAAGTAAGTTATTCAGGCCAAGCTCCACCATGACTAACGCTGAGGCTTCAAGTGGTTCAATAAAGCCTGCAGACATACCAATAGCTAAACAGTTTTTATACCAAAAACGGCGTCTATAGCCGGGCGTAAAACTGATTTCACGAAATGTCAGTTCATTTTGCGCGGTACCAGGCTGGGTTTTTGCAATGTACTGGCTAAGCGCCTGTTTCGCATCTTCGCTGCTGGCAAAACGACTTGAGTACACCATACCTAGACCACGGCGGCTTTGTAAGCCGATATCCCAAATCCAACCGGCATCTTGCGCAGTGGCTTTGGTATAAGAAAGGAGCTCTTGCTGCGGGTTTAGATAGGGCACCTGTACGGCAACGGCTCGATCGTTAAATAACACATCGTGTTGCTCAATTAGCTCTATCCCGTAATGTTGATGTAACAGCTTTGCGTGGGTGCCAGAGCAATCAATAAATAAATCACCCGCAATAGTGCCATGATCGCGGGTTTGCAATGAACTAATATAGCCATCTTCATCACTATTGATACATTCAACATGACTGACGATATGCTCAACGTTTAGTTTGGTCGTGCAGTGCTGTTGTAGCAGCATGGCAAACTTACCAGCATCTAAATGGTAGCCATAATTTGCTTCACCTTGATAGGCGCTATGTAAGTGGTTTTTCGGTGCTTTATGGTGATCGCATAAGTAGGTTTGGCTTGCCACTGCGTGGCTGAAACTCACGGCATCTTTGTTGGCAAACCAGTAAGGTGCAATATTTAATTGCTGATATGCCACCGGTAAGCTGAACGGGTGGTAATAATGTGCGTCGCCTTCATCGTCGCACCAGCCATCAAAACGTGAGCCTTGTTTAAAAGAAGCATCACAACGTTGAATAAATTCACTTTCGCTGATGCCGATGGTTTTTAAGGTTTGTCGCATGGTCGGCCAAGTACCTTCACCGACACCAATGGTGGCAATATCGGGCGACTCAATCAGGGTAATTTGTGCGTTGTGAGTTAAATGAGGCTGGGCAGCAATTAAACCTGCAGATAACCAACCTGCTGTACCACCACCTAAAATGACGACTTTTTTTACTTCATTCTTTTGCATGTTTAAGGCCATCTCAAATGCTATGTAGACAAACTAGCATAATTATGAAAAAAAAAGCCGCTGTTGAGCGGCTTTTTTGACAACAAAATGCTAGAACGAGTAGCGGAAGCCGATGTTGTAGCGCGCACCGTATTGGTTTGCACGTAACAGCTGCTCAGAGTAACGAACGTAAGTACGTTGCGTTTCATCTGTCAGGTTAAGGCCTTCAACAAACACAGTTAGGTTCTCGTTAACTGAATAGTTCACGTTGATATCCCACTGGCCATAAGACTCAGTAAAGATAGGTGAAGCATGTTGGTCAAAGCCTGTTAAGAACTCATCACGCCAGTTATAAGAAATACGAGCCGATAATCCATTTAAATCATAAATCGCAGAGAAGTTAGCTGAATCACTTAAACCCGGTAGGGCAAATTGATAGCCGATAGCATCTCGGTCTGCTTCAACATCACCAAATACGAAAGTCGCGTTAGCGGCAATACCAAAGCCAGAATCACCAAACATATGTTGCGCTGCTAGTTCCCAGCCCCATAGATTTGCTGTTTCAACGTTGTTATCACGCGATACGAAGAAGTTTGCTAGAGGATCTGTATCGTTACCAACGATAGGTGTGCCTTCTTCTGTGCCTTGGTTTTCGTTGATCTTATCGTGAATTGCTTGATCAGATGGTTGCTCACCCGCTGCCGCTAAATCGTCACGCGCTTGCTCAGCACGATCACCGATGAATGGGTCTGTAATACCGTCAATCGTCTCTTCGGTTGTGATATTTACAAGGAAGTTATCAACTTGCTTACGATAGTAACCCGCAGACATATAGCTGCCTTCACCGTAGTAGTATTCAAGTGATAGGTCGATATTATCTGAAGTATAAGGTTTTAAGTTCGGGTTACCCACAGCCACTTTACGTTGACCCACTTTCGGGTTACCTAAGAATGACGTTGTTGAGCGAAGCGCGCCTACAGGAGGACGAGCAAGGCTGCGGCTGTAAGAGAAACGTGCAATAACGTCTTCAACTACTTCGATATTCATATCGATGCTAGGTAGAAACTCTTTGCTACTACCTTCACCGTTTGAGAATGAGCGTTCATCAGCGTAAATGTAAGACCATTCGTTACCGTTAACCCATTCCATTGCAACAGCAGGGCGCTCTAAGCTGTTTGCTGTAACATCTGTTGATTCGTAACGTAAACCCGCAGTGATGTTCACTGGCATACCGTTAAATTCTGTTTCGAAGTTAGCTTGTGCGTATACCGCCGTTGTTTCTTCGCTTACACGGTGGTCGTCATCGATTGGACCCGCTTGCACCATGCCGTTTACATCAGCAGGCCAGCTACATGCGCCAATACCGCCATCAGGGTGATCACAGTCAATGCTTTCGGCAATCGCGACAATCTCATCAAAATCAGCATCGTAGTAGTAATTTAATAACTTATCGCTACCACCACCAGAGAAGCCATCAAGTAAACCTGAGCTGTCGACACGAGTGAACATGCTGTCATCGTACCAATCGGCAGAGTTCAACCACCAACCAGCAGCAAGCTGACCTGAGTAGGCAGTTGTCGTACGGAAATCGATTTTAGTGTGTGATACACCAAAGTTAATGCTCGATAGAGCACCGCTGTCTTCGTTATACCACGTACCTTTTAACTGGTATTGGTCAAGATCGTTAGTGTTGGTATCTTTGTTTACACCGGCGAAAAGGGTTCCCATATCGCTCGGTAAAATTTCTGCTTGGCCATTGGTTAAGGTCATATCAATAAGCGGAATTTCGCCTTGGCTAAAGTCAGCCATTTTTTCGTCGATATTAACTGTTGGGTTTTCACACCATGAACATGATGTGTTACCAATGATCATAAACGCATCGTGGCCAATACCTACACCGGCACTTTCAGCCGATGAGTTATGCGCATCAAACTCAATGTTTAAATTATCTGTTACTTGCCAATCAATGTTTAAACCAAGCGATTTATTTTCGTTGGTTGTTGCACCACGGTTTAAGTTTGTAGAGTAGTCACCACCAATTTCAGTTACCTGTGTGTAAGTACCTTTTTCATTGATAGTTGCTGCGCTGACGTTACCACCATTATTGAACCATACACCAAAGCTACGGCCATCTTTTTCAAACTCGAGTTTTGAGTAAGTGTAATCAACGGTTGCAGTAATGCGGTCATTCGGTGCGTATTGCAGCACAAGTTGACCATTGGTACGTTTACGAGAATTGTCTGAAAACGCGTAACCTGCATTTTGCGGATACCAGGTTGCGCCATCAGCGCGTTGGTTGTTATCTGTCAGTGCTAAATCAGGAGACGATGAAATATCAACATTTGGGATCCAGTTATCAACTGCCATTGATTGTTCGCGGTTATCACGTTCTTGAACTGAGCCTGAAATTAAAATCCCGAATTTGTCATCGTTGAATGTGTTGCTGTAGATACCTGAAAGCTCAGGGGTTACATCATCACCTGTTTCGTTTGATGTGTCGTGAACTGCTTTTGCACCAATCGAAGCGTGCAAACCAGGATTAGAAAGTGGTTTAGCTGTAGTGATATTAACTGTTGCACCAATGCCACCGCTAGGGATATCAGAACGCGCTGTTTTATATACTTCAACACCGCTCACACTTTCTGTTGCGATGTCACCAAAATCAAATGAACGACCGCCAGTTGTTGGCATTTGGCGATTGTTAAGGGTTACTAAGTTAAATTCAGGGCCAAAACCACGAACCGTAATTTTGCTACCTTCACCATTACTACGGTCAATAGACACACCGGTAATACGTTGCAAAGATTCAGCTAGGTTGGTATCAGGGAATTTACCAATGTCTTCAGAGGTAATTGCATCAACAACCCCCGCAGATTGACGCTTGATATCCATTGATTTTACTAGGCTTCCGCGAATACCTGATACTTGTATTACTTCAATATCACTTGCTTTGTCGGGCTGTTCTTCGGCGACAGCTGAGTGAGGAACTAGCGCGCTTAAACCCATTGCCATAGACAGGCTAATAGCAAGCTGCTTTTTCTTGAAAAGTGTGTGGTTCATGCAAATCTCCAGATTTGGTTTTATTTTATGTTGTTGTCTATTTTTGTAAGCGCTTACATTTCTTTCCAAAAAAAATCGCCGAACCCGATTTTTAAAATGTAACCGCTTACATTAAGTTATTAGAAAGTAAAACAATCGTCAACATAAATAACGCTTATAGTGAAAGGTAATATCTATGTTTATGTTATTATGAGAATTATTCTACCAATGAATTTACTTATTTTAGGTACGAAATTGGCGTGTTAATGCTAAAAATAAAAAATTGAGTCTTTTACATTTGTTAAAATGAGAGGTATTTGCGTGCAATCAGTGAAATGGAATAAAGAAGTATTCACCCCAAGCAAAATTATTTGCGTAGGTCGTAATTATGCTGCGCATATTGCAGAGCTTAACAATGAAACACCAACAAATATGGTGCTGTTTGCAAAACCAAATAGCGCCATCACTGATTCTCTTAATAGCGAACACTTAGGTGAGGCTCTACATTACGAAACTGAGCTTTGCTTTTTAGTTAAAGATAAACAGCTAGCAGCGGTTGCGCTTGGGCTTGATTTAACCAAACGAGGCTTACAAAGCACACTTAAAGAAAAAGGCCTGCCTTGGGAGCGCGCAAAAGCATTTAATGGTTCAGCGCTTTTTACTGAATTTGTTGCGGTTAATGCCAGTTGTCATTATCAATTTAGTCTAAAGATTGATGGAATAGACACTCAACTAGGCGATACAAGGTTAATGCTGCATAACGCAGAGCAAATCTTAGCTGAAATTAGTGATTTTATGGACCTAGAAGATGGCGACATCATTATGACTGGCACGCCTGAAGGGGTAGGGAAGGTTGTCGCAAATTCGAGCTTTGCTGTAACACTTATGGATGATCAACAGGAGCTGTTATCTCATCAGTGGCAGGCTCTTTAAGCGGGTCTAAAATAGAGCGCTGATAATAAGTTGAAAACTCAGGAAAGCTTTGTTCGAGCCAAATTCGTTGGCTTTGCTGGTATTTTTCACTCGGCAGTACTTTGTTTTTCAGCGCCTCATTGATTTCTGCAAGTACTTTTTCGGCATAATTATTAGGCGCATTTGTTGAGCAACCAATGGCACCAAAAACCACATTTTGAGTTGGATTAGCAATGCTGAGCTTTTGAATATTCTGTTGGTTTTGTTGATTGTAATAATCAGCAACAAATGGGTAATCAATTGTGTAATCAATGTAGCCATGCTCTAACTGCGATAGTAGCGCTTGGTTTGCATGGCTGCCGGTGCCACTTAATGCAGCACTCTCATAAAGCTTAGTATTTTTAGCTATTGCATCCAGTTTACTGCCAAATTTTCGCGCATCATTTTGGCCATAAATAAAATTGGCATCAGTCAATAATGAAATTAATGACACTGGATTACCGTGTTTTTGCTTAATCTTTAGCGCTCTTTCTTCAGTACTTAACACGCTAAAGGATGGATAAACTGCAGTTGGAATAGAGTAAGTGGCACGGTTAGTTTTTTTATCTCGATGGATCATGCACGCGTAACACGCTAAGTGGCCATCATCGAGATATTTGCTTAATCGCTTAGGTGGCAATAGTGACTTTTGATGCTTAAAATTTGGCATTGCTTCAATCAGTAAGTCGGTTATGTTGTTGCACAAGCCACCTAAAGGATATTGCTCAGATTTATCAACAAAGAAAGGTTTGTTATCTGTTTCGAGCCAAGTTATAGAAAGCCGCTCTGAAGCATAGGTTATAGGAACAAGCACTATCACCATTATCATGCATAATATATGTTTTACGTATTTACTCATTAACAACCAAAAAAGTTAAATGCTGTGAATTACCATACACTAAAGTATTGGTGAAGTTGTAGGAGAAAGGTAAAAATGATGAATAAGTATTAATAAGCCTATCATTTAATAGACTTATTAATATTGCAGGGAGATGCTCAAAAAGGCATTGGATAACGGTTAAATACGTCAGCGATTTTATCGTTAGCTTCATCGCTTAATTGCACAGAAAAAGCATCGATATTTTCTTTTAACTGCGCCATAGATGTAGCGCCTATGATTGTTGAGCTTACGCCATCCACTTGATTACACCAAGCCAATGCAAGTTGTGAAGGGGTTAAATTAAAGGCGTTAGCAATTTCAACATATTCAGCAATCGCAGCGCGAGATTGTACTGTGTCTCTAAATAAACCATTACGTTGCACTAGCGTCCAACGACTACCTTCAGGGCGAGCACCATTTAAGTACTTACCGCTTAACATGCCGCCACCTAGCGGTGACCAAGGTAGGTAAGCAATATCTTCATGAATACATTGTTCAATTAAATACGGCCAATCTTTGGCGTGCAGGAGACTAAATTCGTTTTGAATAGAAACCATACGCGGAAGGTTATGTTGCTCACTTAAACGCAAGTACTGGCTAATGCCCCAAGGAGTGTCGTCTGATAAACCACAGTGCTTAATTTTACCAGCCTTGATACAGTCATTTAGACCTTCAAGAATATCTAACATACCCGCGATATTTTGATCAGTGTCAGCTTCTGAGAAGCACACTTTACCTGGCCACTGTTTACCAAAGTGCGGTGATGTACGGTTAGGCCAATGTAATTGGTATAAATCGATAACCTCAGTTTGTAAGCGTTTAAGAGATGCATCAACGGCTTCAACCACTGCTTGGCGAGTAATATCGCCTGCATCGCGAACCCACGGTAAGCCGTTACCTGCTATTTTAGTGGCAATGACAAGATCATCGCGTTTGTCTTTATTTCGCGCTAACCAATTACCGATGATCTCTTCTGTTTTACCGTAGGTGTCAGGAGAAGGTGGAACGGCATACATTTCGGCGGTATCAATAAAGTTAACGCCTTTATCTAATGCATAGGCGATTTGTTCATCGGCATCGGCTTGGTTGTTTTGCATACCCCATGTCATGCTACCTAAGCAGACACGAGATACATCAATACCACTTCGACCAAGTGGGCTATAAAGCATAATAGATCCTTGTTAATCGCTAGAATGGGCTTTAAGTGCAGTTAATAACTCATCATTTAACTGAGCTTTTTTACCCGTTTTAAAATTAAACATAACCACTTGTGATGAGCCAATGGTTGTTACTGCGTCTTGGCTTTCACTAAATACAGTGTAATGCATCATAAAGCGATCGTGTTCAATGTCACTAATCTTAACACCAACATGCACCGTATCAGGAAATGTTACTGGGCGTTTATAGCGAGCATTGTTCTCGCTGATCACCGGACCCACACCTGTTACTTGTAAATCTTTAAGAAAGCCTAGTTGAGTGAAAAAATCGATACGAGCTGTTTCGAAGTAGCGAAAGTACACCACATTATTAACGTGTTGTAGGGCATCCATTTCACCCCATGCGACATTTATTTTGGTTCTGATAGGGTGTTGTTCTATAAACGATTGCATAGTAAATCTTCATTGATTGTGAGAAAACTTAGGTTAGCAATATGATGCTTTTAGCTCAAGGAAATTAGAAATCTCAGCAAATCGTGCTAGATTTATAAGTTCACGCTTACGTAAAGTGTGAGTAAAATGAACACACATTAAAGGACCTTAATTATGCAGCAACTAACCTTGAGGGTGATAAAGTGGATTGCACTTTTCATCTTACTTGCTCTAGCTTTGCTCTGTTATAGCATGGGCACAATGTCAGGATTTATCGCTTTAATTGTCGTGGGCTTGTTATTCGAAGCCGCGTTTTGGTTATTTGGCGCACGGCTTATCAGTCGCAAAAAACCAAACCAACAAACAAGCCAAACCTCTTAGCTTGCACTCTCAGGAAGTTTAAATATAATAACTGTATATATAAACAGTTGTTGTGTTCCTGATGAAAAAATTCATTCACATCGATATGGACTGCTTTTATGCAGCTGTAGAGATGCGTGATAACCCCGCGCTTGCCAATGTGCCACTGGCTATAGGTGGTAATAGTCGTCGCGGGGTGCTTTCAACAGCCAACTATATTGCCCGTAAATATGGTGTGCGCTCGGCGATGTCCAACTATCACGCCAAACAATTGTGCCCCGATCTGGTTATCGTGCCCGGACGAATGCAGGTTTATAAAGAAATCTCCACGCAAATTCGCGCCATTTTTGCAAAGTACACAGACCTTATTGAGCCGTTATCGTTAGATGAAGCCTACCTTGATGTAACCGACAGTACCGCATGCAAAGGCAGTGCAACACTCATGGCACAGCAAATCCGCCAAGAAATCTATGACACCACTGGGCTGACAGCCTCAGCGGGCGTTGCGCCAATTAAGTTTATTGCCAAAATAGCTAGCGATGAAAATAAGCCTAATGGTCAATTTGTGGTATTACCCGATCAAGTTGATGACTTTTTGGCGAGTTTACCGCTTGGCAAAATTCCCGGCGTTGGCAAGGTGACCTTAGAAAAGCTGCAACTTAAAGGGCTTTACACAGGGGCTGATGTGCGTGCGAAAGGGGTTAATTGGATGCAGCAGCACATTGGTAATTTTGGCGTCTCTTTATATCAAAAGTGTGCAGGCGAGTACGTTGGCAAAGTGTCAACTGAGCGAGTACGAAAGTCACTCAGTGTTGAGCACACCTATGAATACAACAAAAATAATTTAGACGAGTGTTTAAGCCAGTTACCCCGCTTGATGGATGAATTAACCCGCCGTCTTGATAAACAACAATTAAACAACCGCATCAATAAATTATCGGTAAAAGTAAAATTTGCCAATTTTGTCGTGACCAGTGCCGATCAAAGCCACCATCAATTAGACGAACGCATTTTTGCTGAGTTAATGAGCAAAGCCTATGAGCGAGGTAATAACCAGCCAGTACGCCTGTTAGGGATAGGTGTCGGAATAAAGAGTCAGGCTCACGAGCATTTTCAGCTGAGTATATTAGACTAAAGGTTAACACCTTGGTGCTTGAAAGTTTGTTAGTGTCTAGTTGGGGTGCTAGGCCTGCCTAGTTCAACACCTTAGACAACATTATAACTTAATAAGAGAGATGACTATGCAATCGGTCGTAATCGTGCTGCTCGGAATAGTCGGTATGTTGTTCGGATGGTTCTTTTATTCGAAATTCATCGCCGAAAAAATATTTAAAATGGATGATAATTTTGTCACGCCAGCTCATGAACTTGAGGATGGTGTGGATTATGTGCCAACTAACAAAGTTGTGTTATGGGGCCACCATTTCACCTCTGTTGCAGGTGCTGCGCCAATTGTTGGCCCTGCTATTGCCGTATATTGGGGCTGGGTGCCTGCGGTACTTTGGGTAGTATTTGGTACTATCTTTTTTGCTGGTGTTCACGACATGGGCGCTCTATGGGCCAGTGCGCGTAACAAAGGCAAATCAATGGGCGCTTTATCTGAAAGCGTAATTGGTAAACGCACCCGTGCATTATTTATGATTGTGGTGTTCTTAGTACTACTGATGGTGAATGCGGTATTTGGTGTGGTGATTGCCAAGTCATTTGTATCGCAACCTAACGCGGTATTCCCCGCTTGGTCAGCGATTGTAGTGGCCTTAGTTATTGGTCAGTTACTACGCCGTAAAGTGTCGTTAATTCCGCTTTGTTTAGTTGGTGTGGGAATTCTTTATTACACCATTTACCTTGGTAGTGGTATGCCAATTTCATTACCTGATGAAATGTTTGGTCTAAGTGCGAATGCGAACTGGATCATCATCTTATTTATCTATGCAGCCATTGCTTCATTATTGCCTGTGTGGATGCTGTTACAGCCTCGTGACTTTATCAACGGTATGCAGTTATTGGTTGGCTTAGTGCTTCTTTACGGTGCGGTGTTTGTATCAATGCCAGATATCACAGCGCCTGCGTTTAATACGCAAACGGCGGTAGATACACCAAGTATTATTCCATTGCTATTTGTGACCATAGCTTGTGGTGCGGTATCGGGTTTCCACGGTATTGTGTCTTCAGGTACCAGCTCTAAGCAGTTGAACAAAGAAACTGATGGTCGCTTTGTGGGTTACTTAGGTGCGGTAGGCGAAGGTATGCTTGCACTTATTACACTCGTTGCAGTTAGTGGTGTTGCACTTGCTGTATCACCTGAAGAATGGCATGAAATTTATAGTCACTTAGGTGCAGGTAGTGTCAGCGCCTTTATTAATGGTGGCGCTAACTTAATTGAAAGTGGTTGGGGTATCTCGCAAGAGGTGGCATCAACCTTACTTGCCGTGATGGTGGTCTTGTTTGCGGGGACTACCATGGACTCTGGCGTACGCCTGCAGCGTTATATCATCCAAGAGTGGGGAGATATTTATAATATCAGCATCATTCGTAATGGTATTGTAGCTACACTTATTGCAGTTTTAAGCTGTTTACTGCTTGCCTTTGGAGCTGGTGGCGCTGACGGTAGCGGCGGTATGATCATTTGGCCGTTATTCGGTTCGACTAACCAAATCTTAGCAAGCTTAACCTTACTGGTGATTTCGGTAATGTTAATTAAAGCGAATCGTCCAGCTAAATACACGCTTATACCAATGAGTTTTGTACTCGTTATGGCGTTCTTTGCTGGGGTTATTAAATTGGGCGAGTACTACCAACAAGGTAACTGGTTACTGGTGACACTTGATTTGTTAGTACTGGTTGTGAGCGTACTGGTTATGCTTGAAGCTTGGTCTGTAATTGTTAAGCATCGTAAAGACTCAGCACACATTACAGAGCAGTAAACTTAGCTTGCCAGCCTTATAGTAAGCTGTCTTACTTGGCTGGCAATAGCGCCCTAAATCAATGATAATAAGGTCCTATGTTTTTAACAGCAGGACCTTTTTTATGGCATACCCTCATGCAGTTGCAGCCCCTCAACTAGCGGATGCAAATCACGATGCATTGATTATTATCGGTGATGATTTTTCTTCTTTAGCAGACGCAAGCTTAAGTCAAGCTATTAGCGTTCAACAAGCTGTAGACGCACGTATTGGCAAACAAGTGACATTACTTGTAATTGACTCTAAACGCGTTATTTTAGCGCCTACAGGCCCTCTGAACCGTGATTATGATGATGTACGTCGTTACTTTGATGCAGCAAAGCAAGGTGTACTAGAAGCGAAAGCATCGGGTAGCACTCAGCCTGCAATTTTACTTGCTAACGTAAATCAAGATAGCCGTTACAAGCATGCCCTTGAAGTGGCTTATTTAGGTGCTTGCCAAGCGCTTTGGCAACCACTTGAGGCACGTGAGTTCCACGGCCAAGCGATTGAACCAATTAGCCAAATTAGCCTAGTGGGTGCAGACGAGGCAATGAGCAAAGCGCTTAATGCTATTGCTGCAGGCCAATACGCTGCACGTGATTTATGTGGTACAGAGCCTGAGCGTATGGCACCACCTCGTTTTGCAGACTACTGTGTTGAGTTATTTGCTGGTAGTAAGGTGTCTGTTGAAGTGATTTCAGATATCAACACTATCGATAAAGATTACCCAATGATGAGCACCGTAGCGCGCGCATCTTATGCTGTTGAGCGTCATCACCCACGTGTTGTAAAACTAGAATACGTGCCTGAAGGCGATGTTGAGCGTACCTTAATGTTTGTTGGTAAAGGTTTAGTTTACGATACCGGTGGTGCAGACCTTAAAGTGGGTGGCTTTATGGCAGGTATGAGCCGTGATAAAGGCGGTGCTGCTTCGGTTGCTGGCTTTATGAAATCAGTGGCTGACTTTGCACCAAAAGGCGTAAAAGTGATTGCTTACTTAGCCGTAGTTCGTAACTCAATTGGTTCTGATTGTTTTGTTCCTGATGAAATCATTACTAGCCGCGAAGGTGTGCGTGTTCGTATCGGTAACACAGATGCTGAAGGCCGTTTAGCTATGGGCGACTTACTAAGCGAAATGAAAGATCGCGCTTTAAACGAAGTGAATCCAGAGCTATTCACTGTTGCAACACTAACAGGCCACGCAGCACGTGCTATGGGTCCTTACAGTGCGTATGTTGAAAATGGTCCAGCTCGCGCGGCGAAAATTTCGCGCCAAATTGCTGACTTAGGCGATTTATGGGCAGATGCCGCAGAAGTATCTCGTAGCCGCCGTGAAGATTATGACTTCATTCGCCCTCGCACATTAGCTGATGACGTACTATCAAGTAACAATGCAGCTTCTGCTGTAACTGCACGTGGTCATCAGTTCCCGATGGCATTCTTAGCGATTGTTGGTGGTTTAGATAAACATGGTACTGAATCAGCGCAGCCATTACCGTATGTTCATATGGATATCGCAGGCAGTGGTGTAGAAGGTGGTGATTGGCAACATGGCAAGCCTACCGCCGCAACAGTAAGCAGCTTATTCGCTCGTTATTGTTTGTAAGCTAAAAGCTGTAAGTTTTAAGTTTGAAAAGCCCCGCACAGCAGCGCAGGGCTTTAAACTTATTAAAGAGCTGAATTTTTTCATGAGTTTATTAGTTGTCTTTGAGAATACCTTGATTAATCAAAGACTCTACGATTACTGAAAGCGAACCACTAGGAGGTGAGTCTAAATAATGATCTAATACAATTGCGTTATCTGCAGGTGATGGCCATTGAATATCTTGATAGTTTTCCACATGGTTCGAAATTAAGTATTGTGTTGAAATATAAATTGGTAAGTCTAAATTTGGTAAAATGACCTTTTGTGGGCTTCCAAAGTTTTTTCTATCTCCCCCAATACCTGTACCTATTACTTTTGCGCCGATATACTTTTGTGCGTAGAGTGCAAATAAGCTGGCCGCTGATCTCGTGTTTTCATTGGTAAGAATATAGATTGGAATATTAAGGTCATGATCTGTTAAAGCAGAATGTGAATTTGACTTCACTAAAAGGTATTCCTGAGAGCTATTTTTATCAGCAGAATTGATAACAGTAATATTATCAAAGGCAGCTAATATTAAATTTATTTCTTCATCAATTCTTTTATCTATAGGGTAAGACTCAAGGTTTTGTTTAATTTTATCAACTAAATCTTCGTTCAAGCTCTGTTGTTGCTGTATGGTTTCAAAAAGAGTTGCTAAAAGTTCCACTCTATATTTCGATACATTGCTTGCTATTGCCGCCTTTACATCATTTTTAAATATATCTATACCAAATATCTTTTTGGATAACTCTTTTGAAATTTCAAGTGAGCCGCCTCCATTATCTCGTAAATCAATGATAAGCTTTTTATTTATTTTGTAATTTTCATTCAAATAATGCTGAATTTCTTTAATGCACTCTAATGAACTCAGTTCTGTAAAGTTAGAAATCGTTAATAGAAAGTAGTTTTTAAATTTGCACTGTTTTTTCTTTTTCTCAGTAATTTTTGATGTTTGCTTACCTTTTTTTAATTCTTCTAAGTCAATGAATAAACTTTTGTTATCTCCATACTCAATATTAAGAATTGTTTTCGCATTTGGGTGGTGAAGTTGATATATAACTAAAAGATAATTTGCGGCATCATGCAAATTAGGTTTTTTGTTTAGTAAGGGGAAATAGTTGCTGTACTTTTTTATTAAAGAGCTTGCGTCATCATCGTTAACTTTAATAAGCTTATGAGGGTTGGTTGAATAGCCTATAAAATTAATATTTTTAATATTTATCTCACCTTTTTCTAATTGTAAGGAAATTGGTAAGTTAGTAGTTTTCATTTTATTGAAGCTAATATATGTGTGTGAATCATTAATTTTTGCAACAAATTCAGCTAAATGTAGAGTAAATTCTTGTTCTGAAAGTGTTGGTGAAATCTCTGTTAACAGCCTAAGTTTCTCTGAATATTGTTCCTTTGAAAAAGAGAAATTCACATTAGGGTGAAAGAAGTTTATAGCTTTATTTAGAACACATAAATCTTGTAAATTTGGATGGGAGTAGCTTTTTAAACAATCTCTTAGCTTTGATATTTGAAAATCAATATTTTTTATATTAGCAAAATTTGGTTCTGCGGCATATGCGATTGAAAGCGGTGCAACTACCACTGAATACAGGATTGTTAGGCTAAGTAAGGTTAATCGCGCTTTTTGATAAATAAAGTATTTCAACTATGCTCCGTATGAAATTGTAGACATCTTGTCACTTAAAAAGTTAGCTGGTTTTGCCCTTTTTAATTTCTTCCATTTCACTACTACTTCGCTAATTAAAAGGAACTATTTCCTAAAAAAAAGCATAAGCTTTAGACACAACCCTGTGCTCTAAAGCCTATGCTTGGTCAGGTTTAGTCTTTTATGTTCTTCTTTCGGTTTCTACGAATAAAGCACAGTGCGCCGAGCATTAGTGTAAAGTAACCTGATACACTGCCGCTTGCTTTATCATCTAGGGTTGCATGCTCTGGAATACCATCTTCATTGGTGATTGTGATTACTTCATCAGCGTATTTTTCATTGAATGATTCAGACTCTAATACGAGAGTGAAGCGTCTTGAGCCATCTACCTCTGAATTATCAATAATGTCGATCGTAATGTCTTTTTGTGTTTCGCCTTGAGCAAAGGTAAGTACTTCATCAAGAGCTGTAAAATCAGTGCCGCCGACCGCGCTATCATCCGTCGTTTTTATACGAACTTTTGTTTCAAAATCGGTTGGATCGGATTTGATTATACCAACTAATAGTTGGCCGCTATTTTCTGATATTTGTGTGTCTGAAATGTCTAATTCATAGCTGAAATCAACATCGTTGTCTTCAATCGTTACAATTGATTCATTGAAGATTATGTCACTTTCATCAGATGCTAGTTTGATATTAAAAGAGCGAGAACCATCAACTTCATTATTATCAAATATATTTATAGCTAGTTCTTTTTCAGTTTCTTGGCTCGAAAAAGTAAGGGTCTCATCAAGTGCTGTATAATCTTCTCCAGCAATAGCATCCACGTCTTCGGTGTAAATTCGTATTTTCGAACTACTATCTAAGCCAGAGTTTTTAATGACCTTGAATGTTACTTCATTTTCGTCTTCGGCTATATTGAGAGTATTACTATTAAATTCATAATCTTGCTGAGGTTGAGTGCCCGAAACAGTGAAAAGATCAAATGACGCATCACCTTTTTCACCTTCTATGATATGACTTAGTCTCAGCTGTGCGGGAGTTGTTCTGTAGTTAGATAGATCAACCGTCACTTTTTCCCAAATGTCGCCGTCGGAGTGTTGTTGGCCTTCTTTTCGCCATAACTCAGCCCACGTTTGCGCATTATCGGCGGATACCTCGATAATACTAGTTCCCATATCTTTGCCGTGCATATTGAAGTAAAACTCCAATGTCGGTTTTTCGATGAAGCTCAAGTCATAGCAAGGGCTTAAGTAGTTTAATTTGTCACCTTTTTTGGCATATACAATGTCATCAAAATCAGTGTCATCCCGTTTGCTACTATCAATTTGTAAATAGCTGTGCCCCTCAAAGGGTTCATCAGCACCTGTTCTGCTTGAATTTGAATCAGGTGAGGTTCTAAAAAAGAAGCCGTTATTAGCTACATCTTGAACCCATGGCTGCGCTATTTCTTGATTAAAATTAAAGCCATCTATATGTGGGAATTGAGTAACTATAATTGAGTTTTCGCAGTTTGGTACGGTTCTACCTTCACCAAATTGATTAAAAAGATGGTATTTATCTCTTTGCAAAACGTACTGCATACGGTCTATTTGTTGTGCAGAAAAGTGCGTACGGCAGGTATTTTTTCCTTGGCTCATTATGTTTTTGGCATCAGGGGCGTAGGGAGTACCTTCTTCATCTTCGGCAGAGCCTGTGTATTCGCAATTTTCAATATCATCATCTAAGTCATCAAAAGAAGGAGGGGTGTCGATTATCTGGTCACCGTACAAGTAGCCACGTTCACCGATTTGCACTGAAATAGGTTCATCATCACCATCGGCAAAGGTATGCAATAAACTGAGGTTATGGCCGATTTCATGTGCGAGTGTCGTTGTAACAAGATCTTCTGTGTCAATTAATACACCATCTACGCCAAAGTAAGGAAAAAACGCATTACCATTGACGCCATCAAAGTCTGCGACCATGACATTTAAAGCTGATTTATCAAAATAAGGCTCAATAAATAACACTCTATTGTCTGGTGAGTAATCGTCGTCATAAAAACCAGGCATCTCTTCGTTGGTTACGAAGTCAGTAGATTTATAGTGATATGAGTAACCTGTACCTTGATAATGTGAATTTAAGTTTTCAATTGATTGCTCAATAGTGGCTTGGTCAACTTTGGCATTAGCGCCATCTTTATCGGTTGCTGCAACAATAAAGTGTAATGGAATTTGTTTTGTTTGAGTTGTATCTGCCAGCGCTTGATTAGTTACTCCGAGTAGCGAGTAAGTGCAAATTGCAGCTAACATAGTACGCTTTAAGTGTGTGTTCTTTTTGGGGTGTATGTTTCTTGAAGGCACTTTGGTATCGCTCCTTATTATTTTTGTAATAGTGATTAAATGCCAATGGCAATTTAATTCAGCACACCCCATTAGTTCCTTTTTAATTTATTTATGTAAATCTCGTTAATATCTATTTATCATCTTTTTTTTATCTATTTAATAAAGATCTAATTAAATCAGTGGGTTGAATTTTTAGTGGCTTCAAAAATTACTAGGGGATAAAAAAGAAAGGTTATAGAAAAACCCCGCAAACCATTGCAGGGCTTTTGAAGTGCTGTGATCAATCGAGTTTGAAACGGTTAACTACATCGCTCAATGCTTGTGAGCTATGCTTTAAATTATCACTGGCGTTGGAAAGTCCTTGGGTATTCGACAGTGATTGCTCGGTTGATTGTGAAAGCTCATTAATCCGCAAGTTAACTTCATCTGCGGCGCTGGTTTGTTGCTCGGTAGCGCGAGCAATTTGGCTGTTCATATCTTTGATAATAGTGACTAGTCGTTCAATTTCACTAAGGGAGCTATTTGCTTCACCTGCCTGTGAAACCGTTTCACTTGATAACTGCTGACTTGCTGATACAGCATCAACAGCAGCTTGTGCACCGGTTTGTAGTTTACTGATCATAGCTTGAATTTCATCGGTACTTTTACCTGTACGGCTTGCCAAAGTTCTCACTTCGTCAGCTACAACGGCAAAGCCTCGACCTTGCTCACCAGCACGTGCTGCTTCAATGGCTGCATTGAGTGCCAGTAAGTTGGTTTGCTCTGCAATGCTGCGGATAACATCAAGCACTGAGCCTATGTTGTAACTCTCTGCAGCAAGGTCGGCAGTAACCTTACTCACTTGTTCAATGTTACGTGACAAGGTTTCAATGGCGGTGATGGTCTTGTTAAGAACTTGCTTACCCGTTTCTGCATTTTGCGCCGCTTCATTGGCAGCATGCTCAGCTTGTTCAGCATTCTGACTGACATCATGAATTTGATGGGTCATTTGTTCCATCGCAGTGGCCACTTGAGTTGAGCTGTCGTTTTGCAGTTCTATAAATGAATGATTGGTTTTGCTGGCATCATCAACGCTGTGGGCAAACTGATTCACTTGCTCTGCGTTGTCGGCAACATGTTTTAGTGACTCACGCATTTTTGCCGTGTACAAATTAAAGTAGCGCGACAAACGAGACACTTCATCATTGCCGTTTTCATCAAGCTTTTGAGTTAAATCACCTTCACCTTGTGAGATATCTTTCATCATATTTGCGGCAAGTTGTGTCGGACGAAGAATGCTATTGGCAATTAGGTAGCTAAGCGCAACCAGTAGGGCAATAATCACTACCGCGGTGATAATGACATGGGTACGAAGTGACGAGAACGCCTCTTCAATGGTATCAATGTAGACACCAGAGCCAACAATCCATTGCCACTTTGCAAACCCTTTTACGTAGGCAATTTTATCAACGGGCTGATCTTTACCTGGCTTTGGCCACTTATAGGGAATAAAACCCTCTCCTTGTTTTTTGACGATATTAACCATATCGACAAATAACAACACACCATCTGGATCTTTACTGCCCGCTAGCGATTTACCATTTAATTCTGGCTTAAACGGGTGCATGACCATAACGGGTTCATAATCGTTGATCCAAAAGTAATTGTTATTGTCATAACGTAGTGCAGAAATTGTTTCGAGGGCTGCTTGCTTGGCTTGTTGCTCACTCAGCTTACCTTGCTCAAACAACGCATAGTTATGCTCGATAATAGAGTAGGCTGACTCAACAAGGTTTTGGGTTTTTATGTATTGCTCTTGCTTTAGCGAGCTGTATTGCTGCGTTAAACTCGAGACGCTCAAAAATATCAGCCCTATCACGACCACACTCACTAACATGGCGAGGCGCTGAAAAATTGTAAAACGGCGTAAGTAATTCATGTGTGTTCCTTCGTCATGCTCATAAGAGCAATGTATTAAGCGTAGCCAAAATAGGTCGAAAATCTAGTTAAATAGTAGAATACATTGAGACAAAAAAAAGGCTGATTTAACAATCAGCCTTTAGTCTAAGTTACCGAAATTAAACGTGATTACTCAACGTTAAAGTGTCGGTTGAAGAAACTTGTGATGGTTTGGTGTAAGTGCGTTTGTACGCTCTTGCCACGTAAACTGTGTTTTGAGCCCGGGTAAGTCATCATTTCGAACTGTTTTTCTTGATCTTGCAGTTGTTTGAATAACTTAGTGGCGTGAGTGAATAACACGTTATCATCAGCCATACCGTGATAAATCATCAGCGGGCCTTTTAAGCCTTCAGCATACGGGAAAACTGCACTTGCTTCGTAACCTTTCGCGTTAGTTGCAGGGTGACCTACATAACGCTCAGTGTAGTGAGTGTCGTAAAGTGCCCAATCAGTAACTGGCGCACCAGAAACACCGGCTTTGAAGTAGTCGCCCGCTTTAAACATGGTCATAAGCGCCATGTAACCACCGTAGCTGTGGCCATAAATACCAATACGCTCAGGATCAACGTAATCAAGGGTGCGTAAGAACTCGACACCTTTGATTTGGTCTGCCACTTCAGCCACACCTAAGTGCTTATAAATCACGTCTTCAAATTTTTTACCACGGTTGTATGAACCACGGTTATCAAGTTGGAAAATAACATAGCCTTGTTGTGCCATGTACTGGAAGTATAAGTTTTTACTACGCCAGCTGTTCGTTACACGCTGAGCATGAGGGCCGCCATACACGTTAACAATAACTGGGTGCTTTTTACCGTCTTGGTAATTAGTTGGCTTGAATAAACGGTAATGCATGATTTGCCCGTCTTCAGCCGTTAGTGTGCCGTATTCTGGGGTGATCAAATCAGCTAGGTAAGGCGTTAATGGGTGTGACTTATCTAACTTGTTTTCTTCAAGCCAAGTGATAAATTCGCCATTAATTTTACGTAATGCCGCAGAGCCAGGCTTATTCACTGATGAGCTGTTATCGATAAAGGTTTTGTTATCTTTAGCAATCACCACATTATGGTAAGCGCCTAGCTCAGTTACGCGCTTAATTTCGCCTTTTTTGAATAGCGGTACGCTGTAAAGGTGGCTCTCAAGTGCTGTGTCTTTACGACCTGCAAAATACACGATGCCTTTTTTCTCGTCGATACCTTTTAAGCTATCAACAACCCATTCACCTTGGGTGATTTGACGGATCATTTCACCGTTTGTGCGGTATAAATAAAGGTGTTTAAAACCGTCGCGCTCAGATGCCCAAACGAAATGCTTTTTATCGTTTAAGAATTGCAAATCAAAGTGTAGGTTAATCCAAGTATCACTGGTTTCTGTTAGGGCAACCGTTTGCTTTTTAGTGTCGCTATTATAAAAACGTAACTCTAAGTTATGTTGCGAGCGGTCTTGCCACTGATAAGAAAGCGTTTTGTTATCTTTTAACCATTTTGCGCGAGCGATATAAATATCTTGATCGTCGCCTAAATCAACCCAGTCAGTTTTTTGATTGTTGATGCTTACAACACCTAACTGAATTTTAACGTTGTCGGTACCTGTAAACGGGTAGCGTTGGTTAAAAAGCTTTACTTCATCGGCGTAAATTTCATTACGGATCGCTTCTTTTACTGGACTTTCATCAACACGGGTATAAGCGATTTTAGACTCATCACCAGACCACCAGTAGCCAGTCATACGGCCCATTTCTTCTTGCGCAACAAACTCGGCCATGCCGTTTTTAATAACACCGCCACCATCTTTACTTAATTGGATTTCTTGACCCGTTTTTAAGTTAAGTGCGTATAGGTTTTGCTCACGAATAAACGATACGAAGTGCCCTTTAGGTGAGAAGCGTGCATCGGTTTCAAATGCGTCTGTGTCGGTTAATTTGCGGCTTTTAGCTGAGGCAAGCTCGTAATAGTAAAGGTCGCCATTAAGTGGGAATAAAAGCGCTTTACCATCTTTAGACCATTTATATTCTAAGATCCCTTTACCAAAAATACGTTGGCGCTCACGGCGTGCTTTTTCTTCATCAGATAAGTTTTCTGGACCAGAAAATAGCGCAGCAGAGTCAACTAATAAGCGGTTTTTGTTATCTTTTAAGTTGTATTCCCATAGATCGTAGCGGTTGTAATCATCGGTTTTACCTTGCAGGTAAGTGACACGACTGCCGTCTGGAGAGAATTTAAGTTGTACAGGCGCTTTGCCTGCTAAGCTTGGATCGTCAAAAATACGCTCAAGTGTGAGTGGTTCAGCAGTCACACTAAATGCAGTGGCCACCACTGGCAGAGCAAGTGAGAGAGATTTAATTTTTTTTAGCACAGGAGTACCTTCGCTCGAATAAAAACTGCCATGATGTTAATGGTAAGCTTAGGCAACTGCAACAAAATGCTATAAAGTAGGATTTGATTACCCAATATCAAAGGATTTATTGATGAAAAATACTGATACGTCGTTTTCTCTGGCCCCAGAACTACAACGCGACTGCATTGAACTTGCGGATTGGCCACTGTGTAAAGTATTGCTGATGAATGATAGCCAATACCCTTGGTTTATCTTAGTGCCAAGAGTTGCAGACGTTAAAGAGATTATCGATCTGTCTGAAGAGCTACAAATTACCTTATTACAAGAGTCGGGCAAACTGAGTAAGTTGTTACAACAGGTATTCAGCCCAGACAAACTCAATATAGCAGCATTGGGTAATATGGTACCGCAATTACATGTTCATCATATTGCACGCTTCACTACCGATCCGGCTTGGCCAGCGCCTATTTGGGGGAAATTACCGGCAGTTCCATATAGCGATGAACAAATAGAGCAACTAAGAGCACATTTTTAATCAATCATATTAAATTGCGCTAAGCTAAGTAGATGCGAAAAATAAGAGACTAATAAAAGTGAAAAGCACAGTAATAGCCGTATTGGCTTTTCTATGTTCATTTTCCGTAACAGCAAAAAGTTTTTACTTTGTTGGGAGCCATTTCCCCGCAATCTTAGAACAAGATCAACAAGGTACAGTGATTGGTTTAGGTGCTGATATTGCTCATGAAATTTGTCGACGCCTTGGGCATGAACTCGTCATCGATATCATGCCACTAAAGCGTGCTTTAAAAATGGTTGAGCAAGGCCATGCAGATGCCATTATCGGTCCTTATAAGTCTCTTCAACGTCAACAATATATGCAATTTAGTGCCTTGCCATTTTATGAAGATCCTATTGTCTTTTTTACCAAAAAAAATAGCGATGTAACTTGGGCTGGTAATTTCGCAAGCTTACGTAAAGACGTGATTGGTATTACTCGGGGTTGGAATTATGGTTCAGAATTTAAACGCAATAAATCAAGTTTAACTTTGTCAGAAGTGGCGAGTGTTAAAGCTAGTTTTTTACAGTTAATGCATAATCGAGTTGATCTAGTGATGACTCACCCGCGAGCTGCTCTTCCGATTATTGATGATTTATCAATTTCTAGTAAGGTTATCATGCTGTCGCCAATCATTACGGTGAATCAAGGCTATTATGGTTTCACTAAGCAACGGGAGCTTAATGAGTTTATAGATGACTTTAATTCAGAGTTTAATAAGATGTTGATTAGTGGTGATATAGTCCAGCTGAATAGCAAATATGGATTAAGTTTTGTCGCACGAGAATAATAAAAAACGCTGCAATTGCAGCGTTTTTTATATCAGACAAGGCTGGTATTAAAGGCCTAATACTTCTTTGCCTTGTTTGAAAGTAACATCAACTGGGATATTAGCTTGGCTTAATTTTTCTAAATCTTTCGCTAGCTCAGCTTTGATCTCACCATGAGTTGCGATTAGCTGATCAACTTTTTGGTAATCACCGTCACCTTGAATCGTTAAGATTAAGCGCGATAGTTTTTCCATTGCTTGGCTCATTTTCTCCATGTTAACGCTGTATAAGCCGTCAGCATTTTTAGAAAATGCGCCTTCTTCAGCGAAGAAGTTAAAGCGGATCATATTCGCTTTACCATGTGCGCTTGAAGCACCAAAACGCACTGAACGGAAGATACCAGCCATAAAGGTGATGTAGTAATCTTCTAATGTACCGTCAGTGATCTCGCCTTTCTTAAGTAATTGCTCAACCATGTAAAGACCTAAGATATCCGCTTTACCTTCTTCAAGGGCACTTGCATGCTCTTGCAATGATTGGCGAACAGTACCCTTACCCGTAATGGTGTTTTTAATGCCTAAACCGTGCGCTACTTCGTGGAACATAGTGTTTGCGAAGAAAGCGTCAAAGGTAATGTGTTTACGTTGCTCAGGAACAATTAGCTGCTCTGAAATAGGCACTAAGATTTTATCGAACTTAGCACGCATTGCGTTTTTAAGCTGTAAACGACGTGTGCCTTTTTCTAGCTGTACTTGCTCATCATTTGGCAAGTTGATAGCAATTGTTTTACTACCCGCATTTGAGTGGCCTGCGTAATAAACGACATCATAAGCATTTAAGTCAGCGTCTGAACCTGGGACTTCTTGCTTATATTTTTCGTCTACAGGTAAACCTTTTTGTAGCTCTGGTAAGAAAGCAGCGAATTTAGCTAAACGCTCGCTCCATGCCAAGTCTTTGATTAGTACATAAGATTCATACGCCGCACGGTAACCAAATAGTTGATCTTCATAGGTTTCAATAGGACCAATAACCACATCAATAGGGTTATTTTTCATATCCATCCATGCAAAATCAGATGGTTGAAAGTCATCATTTACTAGTGCATCTGCACGCATGCTTAAGTAGTTAGCGAATTCTTTATCATCAGCTAGCTTGCTTGCTTCACGTAACAAGTTGGCTGCTTTTTCTAGCTCTTGTGCGTACTCAACAGAGTAAGCCACACTGTAAAGAAGGCCTTTCTCGTCACGTTTGATCACTGAGTAAAGACCTGTTTTGTCATCAACGATTGCGTTGTTTAATTCTTCTTTAGTGATATCGCTTGGGTAAAATTCAGCGCCTAGAGGCTTTTCTTCATAACCTGATAAGAAAACTTGGTCGCCGTTTAAGCGATCCCAAGGGCCGTAGTTGATATCTGCAAATTTCTGAACTTTTTCATCATTGATTTTTGCTAAGAAAGCGTCTTTGTTCTCACCAAATGCTTGGCGCCAGAATAGCTCATCCATAATTTTTGAGGCATCGATCAACTTACCAACCATTTGCTTTTGGTTATCACTCAGGTGGCTAAGATCAGAAGTAAGTGTGAAGTCTGTGTAAATGTCTAAACGGTTTTCATCTGCATTGATAAGTTGTGGGTTGTTCTGTTCAATACTTTGCTTTGTTTGCTCTGCAGCAGGCTGAGTTTGAGAAGTGGTTGCTTGCTGATCAGAACATGCACCAAGAAAAACAGCACCTGATAAGATAAGTGCTTGGCTAATTTTATTTAATGTCATTTTGCCCGTTCCCGATTTTAGTGAGAGTCATTGTTATTAAAACAAAAAGTGTATGCATTAAAGCAAACCTGCCATATACATGGCAAGTATACAGCGCTAGAAGCGATATTTATTTATCAGTTACATGATTAAAAAGCATAAAAAGAGATAATTTCTGTGATTTTCTTAACTTTAGCGTTAAGTTAGACAATACTAAAACAAGAACTAATCTAATAATGTCAGTCATTAGTTTGTCTTTATTTTGGCAAACTAACCCAAGAGGATGGCACGCATATGTCAACAGAGAATGCATTACTGACCATATTGGTCGACAGAATAAATAATGACACTTTAGTGTTACCGACATTACCTGAAGTTGCAGTAAAAGTGAGGCAAGCAGCAGATAACCCAGAAGTAAACTTGATGGATATGGCAGATGTTATCTCCCATGATCCAGCGTTATCGGCACGAATGATTAAAGTGGCCAACAGTGCATTTATGGGGCGCTCAGTTAAAGTCACCAATCTTCATCAAGCCGTCACACGAATTGGTCTACGTCAAATCAAAAATATTGCCACCGCAATGGCGATGGAACAATTGTTTGTATCGCATAATGAGCTGATAAAAGGGTATATGGATAAAGCATGGCAAAAAACCCTTAAAGTTGCATGTCACTCAATTACTCTAATGGACTTTTTCTTACGTCGAAATAAGCAAACATCACTGAACCGAGATACCATTACGCTAGCTTCATTAGTCTATAACATAGGCGTGTTGCCAATTTTGACTGAGGCTGAAAAGCACCCTGAAGTTTTTGCAAATCCAAGTTTTTTAGCACACGCTATCCAAAAGTTAGGAGGCAAAGTAGGTGGCGCAATTATGCGTGCTTGGGGCTTTACTGATGAGTTCGTCGAAGTTGCTGAAAGCTGGGCAAATCCAAACTATCGTCCAGAGCATATATGCTATGTTGACTTTATTCGTATTGGCGCGATTTTAGAAGGCATCTTGCAGGTTTCTGACAAATCGGCAGCATTGCAAACATATGTAGATAAAGGCGTAATAGAATCGCTTGAGTTATTTAATGAAGACGAATATCACGATATGCTTGATGAGGTCAAAGCCATTTTTACTGAATAGCTAAAAACACAAAGCGCGACCAAGTCGCGCTTTGTGTTAATTAACATTTAGGTTAATTTTATAAATCTTCAGCGTCGCCTAAGCCTTGGGTCAGCTCTTCTAGCAACTGTTTAATTTCTTCTGACGCTAAGATGAAGTCAGCATCAAGTTTTACCGCCATATCTTCTTTTGGAATGTCGGCGTTTTCTTCTTTTAATGTTTCTGAATAGCTTAGACGCTTAATCGAACCATCGTTTTGTAGCATGAACTTAACGCGTTCTTGCCAATCAAGAGCCAGTTTAGTTACGCGCTTACCATTTTCTAGGTGTGACTTTACTTCGTCACATGATAAGTCATGGCCTTTCAATTTAACCTGAGCACCACTGTCATCGGCTTCTTCAAGCTCTGCATCGTTACCGATAGAGAAGCCTTCAGGAGTGCTGAAATTAGTTAACCAATCTGTTAAAAATACATCTAAATCATAATTAGCAAATGCAGGTACGACAGGTAGCGTGCCAAGTGATTTACGAAGTAGGGCTAAGAGCTCTTCTGCTTTATTAAAGCTTGCGCTGTTAACGACAACCCAGCCATTCTTTTGGTCAATAAACGCAAACTGTAGGCTCGACTTTTTAAATGCTTGAGGCAGTAAAGTGTGCAGAATATTTTCTTTTAGTTCGTCTTTTTCTTTTTTCTTTACCGGACGGTTTTCTTCCGCTTCGATTTGCTCAACTTTCTCTGCAACCAATTCGTTGATAACGGCCGCAGGCAGTACTTTTTCTTCACGCTTAGCGCATACTAAAATGCTGTCTTGAGAGAAGTGAGATAGAGTTTGACCATGCTTACCAAAGGCTTTTGTCCAACCAAATGTTGAAAGCTCTTGGCCTGTACATGAGCGGAACAGATCTTGTTCTAGGGCTTTGTCGAAGTCTTCTTGAGAGTATGAAACGTCTTGTTTAAAACGGTAGCAGATAAGGTTACTAAACCACATAATTAGGCTAATCCTTTCAATAAATTTGCCCAATCATAACAATAAAAAACTGATGCCGAAATGAATCATTTCGCCATCAGTACGAATTGCTTATGAGTTAAACATTGAAAGCGGTTTAGGCATGTTTTTTGGGAAACTAATATGGTAATGCAAGCCTTTTCCAACTTCGCTTGTTACTTCTATATCACCGCCAAGGGTTTGCTTCACTAAGTTTAAAGTGATATGAGTACCTAACCCACTGCCACCCTGATCACGCTTGGTTGTGAAGAACGGGTCAAACAGTTTTTCTAGCTGATGTTCGGATACACCATTACCATTATCTTTAAAGTCGATAACGACTTCATCTTCTTCGTCTTTAATTATGATATCTATGATGCCACTTTCAATACCTTCAAAGCCATGAATAAGTGCGTTCATGATCAAGTTTGTAAAAATTTGGCTAATAGCGCCTGCAGGCAGGTTGAGTGTTAAATCTTCAGGGCAATCTAAATTGATATGATGAGATGTTTTCTTTAGTTTTGGATGTAAAGAGCGGATCACTTCACCTAAATACTCTTTGAAATTAATAGTACGTACTGCTTCACTGGCTTGATCGACTGCAATTTGTTTGAAACTTGCAACCAACTCTGATGCACGGTCTAAATTACTAGTAAGTAAGCTAGTGCTTTGCTTGGCGTCATTAATAAACTCTTCAAGCGCTTTTGGTGATAGGGTTTTTTCTTTGTATGCCGCTTCAATCTGATCTAAACGTTCTTGTAAAAATGAAGTCGCAGTCACACCAATCCCGATTGGTGTATTTACATCATGGGTAATACCTGCAACTAAGCCGCCTAAAGCAGCCATTTTCTCGGAGCCGACTAGGCGCTCCTGTGCTAAGTTCAACTCATCAACATAGCGCTGTAACTCAGTTTGCTTGGTTATGAGTTCTTGTTCAGTTTGTTTACGAAGGTCTATCTCTTCAGTCAGTGTTAGCTTTTGTTTTTCTAATTCATATTTCTGTTGCTGCAAATCCATCATCGCTTGGCTAAGGTTAGATGTTTTGCGCGCGACTTCTTGCTCTAACTGTAAATTATGTTGATCGAGTTTTTCATTACTAAGTACAAGCTCTTTCTGAGTATGTTCCAGTTCTTCTCGGTAGAGAACAACTTTATCTATTAAACGGTTAAAAGATTCTTCCATTACTTTTAATTCGTTGTGTTCAGTTGTGTGGATCTCGATATGGCGACCTTCTAAATCGTTTAGTTCAAGATCTTCAATTTGTTCTGTAAATTGCGCAAGTGGTTCAGTTAAGCGTTTTCTAAATGCTAGTAAGAAAAGTATGATCAAAAAGGTGGTTTTGATCATTGCGTTACCGATTAGAAAATAAATAGAGATCATGATGCGGCTAAATACCACTTCTCGGCTTGAGAATAAGGTTACATCGCCTACTTGAGTTGTTTTACCCGAAAACTCAAAAATAAGCGGAAATGTATAGCCGAATAAACCGGATGGTGTATCTTCAATTATCGCTTCTTCTTGCACTAACTGCTGGCTATATAGCTCGTGAATATCTAATGAGCGACCTAATTGTGAGAGTACCTCGCCACTATCATCGCGCACAATAATGCCTTCGATCATAGGAATTGCGAGTAAGCCTTCAGCTGTTGTGATGGTTTGTTTATCGTTAAGTTCCCAAATTGCACGGGTTAAACTACGGCTAAATGTTTTTTGTAAAGTGGTTAATTCGTCACGAATGTAATCTTTAGTGTTTACATATTCAGCAATAACCTGCCCACAGGTCACTACAAAAGTGAGTAAGAAGTAGACCGAGAGCACATTTGTTAACAATTCTTTTGATAGGCTTTTCTGTAACATAGAATACCCATAGCTCCTTGGTTACATTTGTAATACATTCAATTAGTTCTAAAGTTAGCTAATAAACGGTTAAAAATAAATAAATAAATCCTTTTTTACTGGAGTATTTATAAATTGTTACTATTTTTTAAAAAAACTTAACCTTACTGCACCAATAAAAGTGTGTTATAAATTTCGCTCGTCTTTTACTTTAGCCTTTTTAGATGTTGTATTTGCTACAGCGAAGATTTTTATATTCATGAATAACCCTAATTTTTCAATACTGGTTTGTGATGATTCAAGTATAGCTCGCAAACAAGTAGTTCGGTGCTTAGGTAACTGTTTAAGTGCTGATATTCAACAAGCAACCAATGGTCGAGAAGCACTTGCTTTACTACGCGAGCAAAACTTTGATCTATTGTGTTTGGATTTAACTATGCCAGAGCTAGATGGTGTTGCTGTACTTGAAACGATCAAAGCAGAGAAAATAGAGTGCTTTGTTATAGTGATTTCAGCTGATATTCAAGCGCAAATGAAGCAAAAAGTAGTTAGTTTGGGAGCCATTGATTTCATCGATAAGCCAATAGATATTGTTCGACTGAAAGCAACTTTGCATAAATTTGGTATTCATTAATATTTTTTATAACAAAAGCGCATAATTTATCTTTTCTTTAAGGGTTGACAGCTTGGCTACATTTAAGGCAGTCTAAAGGCTATGAAAACATTTAATCACGCAACGACCATTATTATTACAACCATCATCCTTACGGGATAGTGGCATAGGTCGGTGCAACAAATTTATAGGCCTGTGTTCACTAGAACACAGGCCTTTTTCGTTTATGGAATGAGGAAACATAAATAATGCGAGTATTAAAATTTGGTGGGTCGTCCTTGGCCGACTACGCATGTTTGCAACAGGTAGCTCAGTTAGTCAAAGAAGAATTACGCGATGAAATGCTGTTAGTGCTGTCAGCACCAGGTGGCATGACAGATTCATTAGTAGCATTAGCAAGCGCCGCAGAGCAGGGGCAAGATTTTAGTGAGTTATGGCAAGCATTGGTTGCGCGCTGTGAACAATTAAAAGCTGCTGTTGAAGCTGACTTTGGTCAGGTAGTGAATTGGCCTGATTTAAACGAACTTAAGAATAAACTGGATGGTGTTGCACTTTTGAAGTGTTGCCCAGACCAAGTACGTGCTTATGCAATTAGTTTTGGTGAGCGCGTTAGTGTTGCCTTGATGGAGTGTATGCTTAACGAAAGTAATGCTCGTTATTTAGAAGCAACAGACTGTATTGCATCTGTAGGTGGCTACATTGATGCTGAAGCTGACTTGGCCGCAAGTAAGTTACGTTTTCAAGCTGCATTAAAAGCGGCACCGAGCACAATTTATATCATGCCGGGTTTCACTGCTGCCAATGAGCAGGGGGAACTAACAACACTTGGTCGCAATGGTTCAGATTACTCAGCAGCTATTGCGGCAGCATGCCTAGAAGCTGATGTATGCCAGATCTGGACTGATGTTGACGGTGTTTACAATGCTGACCCGCGCTATATCAAAAAAGCATCTAAGGTTGATTCTTTATCTTATAAAGAAGCAATGGAGCTGTCTTACTTTGGTGCGAAAGTATTACACCCGAAAACGATTTTACCTTGTGCTAAAGCAGGTGTGCCGTGTGAGATCAAAAATACTCATAACCCACGCGCTGAAGGTTCAGTGATCAGTAACGACAGTGTGTCGAACGAGCCTGTTAAAGCGCTATCAAGTTTACAAAACCTCGCTATGTTAACGGTGTCTGGCCCAGGTATGAAAGGCAAAGTGGGTATGGCATCAAAAGTATTTAATGCATTGGCGCATGACAATGTGTCAATTGTACTAATCACACAATCTTCGTGTGAATTTAGTATCAGTTTCTGTGTGCATGAGAGCGACCTATCACTTGCTCTAGAAGCATTACAAATTGCTTTCGAATTAGAATCACAAGCCGGTTTAATCGAACCAGTTCAAGTACAGCGTAACCTTGCGATTGTAACCCTAGTTGGTGATAACATGCGTGCGCACAAAGGCTTAGCAGCTAAGTTCTTTGCTTCATTAGCTCAAGCGCAGGTTAACATTGTTGCTATTGCACAAGACTCGACTGAGAGTGCTATTTCAGCGGTTATCGATGGTGAACTATGCAACGACGCAGTGAAAGTGTGCCATGAGAACTTCTTTACTCACATTCCTTCAATCGATGTGTTTTTACTTGGCTGTGGCTTAGTAGGTCAAGAACTTATCCAGCAGTTAAAGCGTCAACAAGCATGGCTTGAAAAACGTAATATTAAACTGAACTTGTACGGTGTTGCTAATTCAAGGCAGCTTTATCTAGATAGAGAAGGCATTGCTTTTGATGGTTGGCAAGACAAATTAGCCGTGTCAGAGCAGGCATTTGATTTAAATTTGGTCGAGCAATTTGTTAAACAAAACCATTTAATTAACCCTGTGATCGTAGATTGTAGCTCAGCCGATAAGCTTGCTGGGCAATATGTTGATTTCTTGAATGCCGGTTTCCACGTTGTTGCGGCAAACAAAAAGGCCAATACTAGCTCGTATGCTTACTACCAAGATTTAGTTGTAGCGACACAGAAGAATAATCGTAAGTTTTTATACGAAACAAACGTAGGTGCAGGCTTACCAGTACTTGATAACCTGAAATCACTCTTTGGTGCCGGTGATGAACTTATTAAGTTCAGCGGTATCTTGTCGGGTTCATTATCGTATATGTTTGGTGCGCTACAAGATGGTTTATCACTTAGCGAAGCCACGTTAAAAGCAAAAGAAAGTGGTTTTACAGAACCAGATCCGCGTGATGATTTATCAGGCACTGATGTTGCTCGAAAACTACTGATCATTGCTCGTGAATCGGGTCTTGAGTTAGAACTAAGCGATATCGAAGTTGAATCAGTTTTACCAAAAGGGTTTGCAGAAGGTGATTCTGTAGCAGATTTCATGGCAAAACTACCATCACTTG
This sequence comes from Pseudoalteromonas simplex, assembly GCF_015278155.1. NCBI lineage: Bacteria > Pseudomonadati > Pseudomonadota > Gammaproteobacteria > Alteromonadales > Pseudoalteromonadaceae > Pseudoalteromonas > Pseudoalteromonas simplex. The sequence goes on along the minus strand of NZ_JADILN010000014.1, from coordinate 26,457 downwards.
ATGCACAGTTTAACGACCGTATACAAAGTGCTGCAAGCGAAGGTAAAGTACTTCGTTATGTGGGTACTATAGAAAACGGTCAATGTAAAGTAGGCATTGAAGCCGTAGATAGTAGCCATGCTCTTTATGATATCCGTGACGGTGAAAATGCACTGGCCATCTTAAGTCAATATTATCAACCTCGTCCGTTTGTTATTCGTGGTTATGGCGCAGGTGCTGAAGTAACGGCTGCAGGCGTATTTGCTGATATTTTAAAAACGTTAACACGTTAGGAGCTGGTCATGATCCGTGTATATGCACCCGCTTCAATCGGGAATTTTGCTGTCGGCTTTGATGCGCTAGGTGCTGCGCTAGCACCTATCGATGGCACCTTATTAGGCGATGTTGTAGAGGTGAGTGCCGCTGAGCAAGATACTTTTGTCTGCTCTGGCGACTATGCCCACAAACTGCCTGCTAATGCTGAAGAAAACTTGGCTTATCAATGTTTAATTCATTTTAAAGAACACGTTGCACCGACTATGCCAGCGGTAAAACTTGAGCTTAAAAAGAACCTACCAATTGGTTCAGGTTTAGGTTCGAGTGCCTGTTCTGTGGTGGCTGCGTTTGCAGCCCTTGATAAGTTCGCTGAAACCAGCTTATCTCAAGAGCAACTTATCGAGTTGATGGCTGATTTTGAAGCCATTGTTAGTGGCGGTCGTCATTACGATAACATCACACCCTGTTATTTAGGTGGCTTGCAATTAACTGGTGAACTCATTCCCAACAAGTCAATTTCGTTACCTGTTGATAATCAATGGTATTACGTAGCGGCTTTTCCGGGATTTTCACTGAATACCGCAAAAGCGCGTTCGGTCTTGCCAACGCAATTATCAATGCACGACAGTGTTGAGTTCGCACAGCGACTTTCTGCATTTAGCAGCTTATTGCTTACAGGTCGCTTTGACGCAGCGCTTTCCATTATGAGTGATGAAATCGCTGAGCCACATCGCGCACCGCTCATTCAAGGCTTTGCCAAAGCAAAGAGTGCCTTGCCAGAACTTGGTGCAGAGATTGTCAGCATTTCTGGTGCGGGCCCAACATTATTTACCGTGTGTAAGAGCCTGGAAGCTGCTAAGCAGTGTGCAGCTTGGCTGAATGATTATTACATCAATGAGCAGGGCTTCTGCCACATCTGCCAACTTGATCAGCTTGGCACACGACAGCTTTAAAGAATTTAAGGAATAAACATGCAATTACATAATTTAAAAGATGAAACACAACAGGTGTCGTTTGTTGAAGCGGTAAAAACGGGTTTAGGGCGTAATCAAGGTGTATTCTTCCCTAATAGCCTTACACCAATTCAAGACATTGATAAGTTACTTGATTTAGACTTTGTGAGCCGTAGCAGTAAGATTTTATCGCACCTGATTGGTGACGAGATTCCTGCCGATACCGTTGCACAGATGGTGCAAAATGCGTTTAACTTTGATGTGAAGTTAGTTGAAGTAGAAAAAGATATTTATTGTCTTGAATTATTTCATGGCCCAACGCTTGCGTTTAAAGACTTTGGTGGCCGTTTTATGGCTGAGTGTCTTGCGCAATTTAATCAGGGTGAAAAAGTCACGATTTTAACGGCTACATCAGGCGATACAGGGGCTGCAGTTGCCCATGCATTTTATAATAAGCCAAATATCGATGTCGTGATCTTATACCCGAAAGGTAAAATTTCATTAGCGCAGCAAAAGCTATTCACAACGTTAGGCAACAACATTCACTGCTATGCGGTTGATGGTAGCTTTGATGATTGTCAAAGCATGGTAAAACAGGCGTTTTTAGATGATGAAGTGAAACAAAAGCTTGGTCTGAATTCAGCAAATTCAATTAATATCAGCCGTTTAGTTGCACAGGTTTGCTATTACTTTGAAGCGATTGCTCAATTACCAAAAGAGCAGCGTAGTAAAGCGCATATCTCAGTTCCAAGTGGTAACTTTGGTAATGTGTGTGCCGCGATGATCGGTGCTGTGCTTGGTATGCCAGTAGCGAAATTAAGCGCTACAACTAACCAAAACGACACGGTGCCACGTTTCTTACAAAATAAAGAGTGGGCACCGAATGATACGCTTGAGTCACTATCGAACGCGATGGATGTAAGTAAACCGAATAACTGGCCGCGTGTTCAGTTTATGTTGGATAACGAATGGTTTAGTTATAATGACTTTTATTCAAGCTGTGTTGGTGAAGAAGAAACAAAAGAAGTGATGAAAAAAATTCATCAAACCGGTTACATCGCAGAGCCTCATACTGCAATTGCTTATCAGGGCTTGAAAGAAAATCTAGCCGATGGCAGTGCAGGTATCTTTTTAGCGACTGCACACCCAGCTAAATTCAAAGACAGCGTAGAGCAAATTTTAGACATCGAATTGCCTATGCCGAAACCACTAGCAGATGCATTAGCAAAACAGTGTTTAGCTGAAGATATTAAGTTTGATTATCAATTGCTTCGCACTGAGCTGTTTAATAAATTAGCTTAGTGCTTAATAAAGGTATAAAGAGCGGCTAAGCCGCTCTTTTTAATGCAGTCTTTTAATGAAGCCTTTAATGAAGTAACGAATGACTATGTCGGTTTAAAACCCGCATGATAAGAATGACCCCGGCCGAAATACACAGCAAAATACTGATCATCGAGACGAGTTCACTGTGCGTCCATTGCATCAAGGTGAATGCCGAAATAAAAATGATAAAGGGTTTAAATTCATAGTAATAGCGACGTTTTTTTTGTTTAACACGCTGGCTTGAATGATCGGTTCTTCTGGCTTCTGAACGCATCCGCCAAATATTAGCACCTAATAAAAATAAGATTACACCGATGAGAGTTGGTACATAATTATTTGCCAATGCGATACAGCTTATGCCAAGAAAAAAATATCCGTAGGGGACTAATTCATATATTGGTTTAGCTAACATGTACTTATACCATCCTTGATATTGACTAGTCCCATAAGCTTAGTTTGTCCCTATAAAAACGCAATTTAATCGGGCGGTTTTTCGTTGAAATAACATTTTAAATATCTATGAAATATTTTAAATATATAAATTTTTGTTATGTATCAATAAAAAAATATCATTATTAAAACACTGTGAAATAAATTCAATCCCTGTTTAAATATGTTCATCTTTACAAGATAGGCAAAAGTGCGTTTTAAGCGTACAATACAGCCTTCAAAAAACACCATACACGTTGCCTTAGGAGACCCCATGTTAGAACGTAGCATGAATATTTCGGATTTCGATCCAGAGTTATTTGCAGCCATCACTAAAGAGACGGCTCGTCAAGAAGAGCATATCGAACTGATCGCGTCTGAAAACTATTGTAGCCCACGCGTACTTGAAGCGCAGGGTTCTCAGCTTACCAACAAATACGCTGAAGGATACCCAGGCAAACGTTACTATGGCGGTTGTGAGCATGTTGATGTTGTTGAGCAATTAGCAATTGACCGTGCAAACGAATTATTCGGCACAGATTACGCTAACGTTCAACCGCATGCGGGCTCACAAGCAAACGCAGCTGTTTTCCAAGCACTTCTTCAGCCGCACGATACAGTACTAGGTATGAGCTTAGCTCATGGTGGTCACTTAACTCACGGTTCACACGTTAACTTTTCTGGTAAAACGTACAATGCAATTCAATATGGCCTAAACGACGAAACAGGCGAAATTGATTATGCTCAAGTTGAAGCACTTGCATTAGAGCACAAGCCAAAAATGATCATCGCTGGTTTCTCTGCATACTCAGGCGTTGTTGACTGGGCTAAATTCCGTGAAATCGCTGATAAAGTTGGCGCATACTTATTCGTAGATATGGCTCACGTTGCTGGTCTTATCGCAGCGGGTGTATACCCAAGTCCAATCCCTCACGCACACGTTGTTACAACAACAACTCACAAAACATTAGCGGGTCCTCGTGGCGGTCTAATCGTTTCTGCATGTGGTGATGAAGAGATCTACAAAAAGCTAAACAGCGCCGTTTTCCCTGGCGGTCAAGGTGGTCCTTTATGCCACATCATCGCTGCTAAAGCGGTTGCTTTCAAAGAAGCTTTACAACCAGAATTCAAAGCGTACCAAGCACAAGTTGTTAAGAACGCTCAAGCTATGGTTGAAGTACTGCAAGAGCGTGGCTACAAAGTTGTTTCTGGTAAAACAGACAACCACTTATTCCTTCTAGACCTAATCGATAAAGATATCACAGGTAAAGATGCTGACGCTGCTCTAGGTAACGCTAACATCACTGTAAATAAAAACTCAGTACCAAACGACCCACGTTCACCGTTTGTAACGTCTGGTCTTCGTATTGGTTCTCCGGCTATTACTCGCCGTGGTTTCAAAGAAGCTGAGTCAAAAGAGCTTGCTGGCTGGATCTGTGACGTACTAGACAACATCAACGATGAGTCAGTACAAGCAGAAGTAAAAGAGAAAGTTAAAGCTATCTGTAAAAAATTACCAGTTTACGCTTAATTACTGGTTAAACCGTAATTAAGATAACAATAGCGTTGTTTTTTGCTATCATAAAGGCCGCTTACTAAGCGGCCTTTTTGTTTTTTATAAACGGAACTAGAACCCTATGCATTGCCCTTTTTGCACCGCAAAAGATACTAAAGTAATTGATTCTCGACTTGTTGGCGGTGGTCACCAAGTGAGACGTCGACGTGAATGTAACGAATGCCATGAGCGCTTTACCACCTTTGAAGGCGCTGAACTTGTGATGCCAAGAGTCATCAAGCAAGACGGTAGCCGCGAACCATTTAACGAAGACAAGTTACTGAATGGCTTGCATCGCGCTTTAGAGAAACGCCCAGTGAGCACTGAGCAGGTCGACGAAGTCGTTAACATCATTAAATCTCAACTTCGTGCTACCGGTGAGCGTGAAATCTCTAGCCATTTAATTGGCGAATGCATCATGGAGTCGCTGAAAAAACTCGACAAAGTAGCCTATGTGCGCTTTGCATCGGTTTATCGTTCATTTGAAGACATTCGCGAGTTTGGAGAAGAAATCGCTCGTTTAGGTGATTAATCATGTCGTTTACAGAACTTGATACTGTTTACATGGCGCGTGCCATTGAGCTTGCTAAACACGGCCGTTTTACTACCACGCCAAACCCGAATGTTGGCTGTGTACTGGTTAAAGATGACGAAATAGTCGGTGAAGGGTTTCATCAAATCGCAGGGCAGGGCCATGCTGAAGTGAATGCGTTGGCTGTAGCTGGCGATAAAGCAAAGGGCGCCACTGCCTATGTCACTTTAGAGCCTTGTAGTCATTATGGACGCACTCCGCCTTGTGCCGAAGGTTTAAAAGCTGCGGGTGTAAGCAAGGTGATTGCTGCTATGGTTGACCCAAACCCTGCGGTAAGTGGTCGCGGCCTGCAGATATTAGCTGACGCTGGTATTAGTGTGGCATCTGGCTTACTTGAGCAACAAGCGCGCGATTTAAACAAAGGCTTTTTAAAGCGTATGGAAACTGGGTTGCCATATGTAACCTGTAAAATGGCGTGTAGTTTAGATGGTAAAACTGCGCTAAATAACGGTCAAAGTAAATGGATAACAGGCCCTCAAGCGCGCCAAGATGTGCAAGCATTTCGTGCGCAAAGCTGCGCTATCTTAACCGGTGCAGACACCGTTATTACTGATAATGCAAAACTTAATGTCCGTGTTGATGAGTTGCCATTTCCCATGCCAACCTCGTTGCCTTTGCGCCAACCAACCCGAATCATTATTGACTCACAAAACAGGTTAACGCCTGAGCTTGCGTTATTCAGCATCGAGAGCCCGGTAATAATTTTTACCACTTCGCTTGATAATCACACCAAGTGGCCTCACTTTGTTAAACACGAAGTGGTGCCAGCAGTTAACAATAAAGTTGATTTATCGGCGGTTTTAAAGCGTCTTGCTGAACTGCAATTTAATCATATTTGGCTCGAAGCGGGGGCAACCCTTGCTGGGGTGTTTGCCGAGCAAGATTTAATTGACGAATATATTGTTTATATTGCCCCTAAGTTAGTAGGTGATATGGGCAAAAGCTTACTAAACTTTGCAGAAGTCACCATGATGAGTGATATCACTGAATTGACCTTTACTGACACAGTGATGATTGGCGACGATATTCGCTTAACAGCGACAAAAGCAAAGCAAGCCACAAAAATTGAAAATAAAGAGTAGCACTATGTTTACTGGAATTATTGAAGCAACAGGTAAAATTGTTGAACTAACACAAAAGCAAGGCGATCTAGCTATTCGTATTCAAAGCGCTAATTTGGATATGGGAGACGTCAAGCTCGGTGACAGTATTGCCACCAATGGTGTGTGTTTAACGGTTGTCGCTAAACATAGCGATGGTTTTAGTGCTGACTTATCAAACGAAACAATTAGCTTAACTGGGTTTGCACATTATAAAAAAGGGCAAACAGTTAACCTCGAAAAAGCTATGCAACCGGTTTCTCGCCTAGGTGGGCACTTAGTGTCAGGCCATGTTGATGGTATTGCTACTGTCGAAAGTATTAGTCCTAATGCTCGTGCAACTGAGTATTGGTTAAGTACTGACAATGATTTAATGAAGTACATTCCGTACAAAGGCTCGGTGTGTATTGATGGCATTAGCCTAACCGTCAACGAGGTTGAACAAAATCGCTTTAAGCTAACGATTGTTCCACATACTGCTGAGCAAACAACGATTGCAGAATTTCAGGTGGGTACTCAGGTGAACTTAGAAGTTGACCAGATTGCTCGCTATTTAGAGCGCCTAATTAAAGGGGCTGAACAACCTTCCCGTTCAGACATATCAATGAGCTTGCTCGCACAAGCTGGCTTTATTAAGTAAGCAAAGATACGTCACTATTAATCATACTCTCATGGGCACATTATGAATTTACACAGCGCGCAAGAAATTATCGATGACATTAAAGCCGGTAAAATGGTTATTTTAATGGACGATGAAGACCGAGAAAATGAAGGCGATTTAATTATCGCGGCAGAACATATCAGTGCTGATGCCATCAACTTTATGGCAACACACGGCCGTGGTTTAATTTGTTTAACAATGACACAAGAGCGTTGTCAGCAGTTAGAATTACCACTGATGGTTAAAAATAACGGTGCAGCTTTTTCAACTAACTTCACTATGTCGATTGAAGCGGCGAAAGGCGTAACTACAGGTATTTCAGCAGCCGACCGCGCACGTACTGTACAAGCCGCAATCGCTAAAGGTGCCGTACCGAGCGATATCGTACAGCCAGGGCATATTTTCCCAATTATGGCGCAGCCTGGTGGCGTGTTAACACGTGCTGGTCATACTGAAGCGGGTTGTGATTTAGCACGTTTAGCAGGTCTTGAACCTTCATCTGTGATTGTTGAAATTCTAAATGCAGATGGCACTATGGCCCGTCGCCCAGATCTTGAAGTATTTGCTAAAGAGCATGACTTAAAGATTGGCACTATTGCAGATTTAATCGAATACCGAAACCTAAACGAAACCACCATTGAGCGTGTTGCTAAATGTAAACTACCAACGGATCATGGTGAGTTTGATTTAGTGACCTACAAAGACACAATTGATGGTCAGCTTCACTATGTTTTACAAAAAGGTGAAGTATCGAAAGATGAGCCAACGTTAGTACGAGTTCACTTACAAAGCACCTTTAACGATATTCTATTATCAGATAGAAGTGCTGATCGTAGCTGGGGCTTATCAGATGCTATGGCTTATATCGCTGAGCATAACGGCGTGCTGGTTATCTTGGGTAAACAAGAATCAACTGAAGATTTAGAAGCAACCGTTAAAGCCTTTGCCGCTGAAGATGCGGGCGAAAATGTCAGTCATCGTAAATTCCAAGGTACCTCGCGTACTGTGGGTGTTGGTTCGCAAATTTTGGCTGATTTAGGTATTGAAAAGATGCGCTTAATGAGCCGTCCTAAGAAGTACCACGCGCTATCTGGTTTCCACTTAGAAGTGGTTGACTATGTTGAGCCTCGCTCTTAATTTGGGAAAATAGATTTACTAGGCTACTTTTATATTTTTGTGGTATTATGCGCCGTAATTTTTGCGCAATCGCAACCGCTTAAACTTATTTTTTAGGGTTATTAAATGAAAATTATTGAAGGTAACAAATACGCACCGGGCAAAAAATTTGCCATTGTCATTTCTCGCTTTAATGACTTTATTGGTAGCAGCCTATTAGCAGGTGCTGTTGATGAGCTTAAGCGCACAGGTGGTGTTTCTGAAGACGACATTACTGTTGTTTACGTACCAGGTGCCGTTGAATTACCTTTAGCAGCGAAACGCGTTGCAGCAAAGAAAGAACACGATGCAATCATCGCTCTAGGTGTCGTGATCAGAGGTGGTACGCCACACTTTGATTTAGTCGCTGGCGAATCAAACAAAGGTCTTGCACAAGTATCTCTTGAGTACGATATCCCGGTTGCATTTGGCGTATTAACCACTGAAAGCATTGAGCAAGCAATTGAGCGCGCAGGTACCAAAATGGGTAATAAAGGCGGCGAAGCTGCTTTAGGTGCGCTTGAAATGGTTAATGTGTTAGACAAAATTTAAGTTTAAGGAATCTCTGTGAAACCAGCAGCAAGACGTAAAGCACGTATCTTAGCACTTCAAGCCGTATACTCTTGGCAGTTAAGCGGCAACCCAATTGCTGATATTGAACAGCAAATGTTAATTGAAAATGATGTGACTAAGATCGACGTCGAATATTTCAAAGACCTAGCACGCGGTGTTGTTGTTAACTGTAAGCAATTAGATGAAATCGTTGCACCACATTTAGCACGCCCAGCTGATGAGTTAGACATGGTCGAAAAAGCAATTTTACGTCTGTCTGGCTATGAGCTGAAATTCCGTGAAGACGTACCTTACAAAGTGGCAATCAATGAAGGCATTGAGCTTGCTAAGATGTTTGGTGCTGAAGACAGCCATAAATTTGTCAACGGTGTACTTGATAAAGCAGTGAAAGAACTGCGTAAGTAAGTAACCCCGTAAAGGAGAGCCGGCTTGGGCCGGCTTTTTTGTGTATGAAGGAATTTGAATTAATCAATCGTTACTTTAAGGGCCGTGGCATTATTCGCCGTGATGTGAACCTAGGTATTGGTGACGATTGTGCCTTAGTAACTGTGCCTGAAAACTGTCAATTGGCGGTAACAACAGATACTTTAGTTGCGGGCGTACACTTTTTTGATGACATCTCTGCGCGTGCTCTTGGGCATCGAGCTTTAGCTGTTAACTTAAGTGATCTTGCGGCAATGGGCGCTGAACCTACGTGGATTTCGGTAGGCCTAACTTTGCCTGAAGCAAATATAGAGTGGCTTGAAGAGTTCACTGAAGGCATGCATGAAATTGCAGAGTACTTCAATGTGCAAATCATTGGTGGTGATACCACTCAAGGTCCTTTAACTATTACGATTTGTGCTAAAGGCATCGTGCCTGAAGGCAAAGCACTGCGCCGTAGCGGTGCTAAAGTGGGCGATTGGATTTATGTAACTGGTCCGTTAGGTGATGCTGGTGTAGCCATTGAAGCCCGTAAACAAGGCCTCGATATCGCCCCTGAACACTTAAGCTATTTAAATAATCGTTTTGATTATCCGACGCCACGTGTAGCAGCCGGTCAGGTTTTGCGAGGCGCTGCCTCTGCGGCTATCGATATTTCTGATGGCTTGTTGGCAGATTTAGGCCATATTTTAGCGCTATCGCAAGTTAGTGCAGTGATCAATGTCGATAAAGTGCCTGTTTCTGATGCATTAAATTCGTCGATTCCACGTGCCGAGCAGTTTGATTATATCTTAAATTACGGTGACGACTATGAGTTGCTGTTTACTGTGCCAGAAAGCAATAAAAGCATGGTTGATATGAAACTGCGCCAATATGGTGTAGAAGCAAGCTGTGTAGGTCAAATTAAAAGTGGCGAAGGTGAGATTGAGCTATTGCTTGACGGCGAAAAGTTTAACTACCAAGGAAAAGGCTTTCAGCACTTTACAAAGGAGCCGGTTTGAGCAGTAACCGTTTATTCAATTTAAAACGCCCACACCAATTTTTTGGTCTGGGTTTTGGCTTAGGCCTTGCCCCTAAAGCGCCAGGCACCTTTGGTACCTTTGCTGCCTTGCCATTTATTTTCACCACAATGTATTTTCCGCTTTGGTTACAAATTGTATTTGCTGTCGTGATCAGCGTGTTTGGTATTTGGGCATGTGGTAAAACAGCAGATGACTTAGGGGTGCATGATCATCCAGCCATTGTTTGGGATGAAGTTGCTGGTTATTATATCACCATGATTGGTGCTGCACTGAGTTGGCAGTCACTGTTGGTTGGTTTTTTATTGTTCCGCTTTTTTGATATCGCTAAACCAGGTCCTATCAGAATTTTAGATAGACGTTTACACGGGGGCTTGGGCATCATGGCTGATGATATTTTAGCAGGTATTTTTTCATTAATTTGTGTTCAAGCCTTGTTTAAAGCAGGCTATTTGCCTTTTTAAACGATGAGTTAAGTGTTACTTGGTGGCAAGTATATGATGCGATTTCTAGTTGTCTGTTTGTTGATGCTTTGCAGCTTGCCTGCGTTTGCATCTATTACTGACTATGTCGTCAAACAGTGGAACATCCAAAATGGCTTGCCATCGCAATCATTAAAAAGTATTGCTCAAGATGAGCAAGGCTATATGTGGCTGGGTACTCAGTTTGGCTTAAGCCGCTTTGATGGTAATACGTTCACTAACTTCAATACGCAAAACAGCGACTTCCTGCCAAGTAATGGTATCAATAAATTACTAGTCGATAGCACAGGGTTACTTTGGGTTGGTACCAAGAATGGTTTAGTAACACTTGATCCTAAAACCATGATGTCGCAAACCTTTAACGTTAAAGGTCCGGTGCGCGATATTCTCGAAGATTCCAAAGGCAGTATTTGGATTGCAGCGAATGGCCTTTATTATGTTGCTCGAAATCAAGTCACACTCAATCAAAACTCCGCGTTAATTGTACCTGTATCTAATGCCACTGCTATTACGCAAATTGTGGGTTCGGTGAGTCAAATGGCATTGTCGCCAGAAGGCATTTGGCTGGTTAATGAGCGTCACTTATTGCGTTTAACTAATACCTCTTCTGATTTTGCGAAATTACGATTAGAGCTGACTGCCAAGGTTTCACTACCTGAACGATTAGCGCAAACCATTATTCATGACATGGCGTGGCTTGAAGGTAACTTGTATCTTGCATCAGAGCTTGGTGCCTACTTTCTTGATTTAGATGACGAACTGCGTCCATTCCCACTGCCAAATGCCAGTAACTCTGCCGTTTATAAGTTTATGAGCGACTCCGATGGCGCGCTATGGATCTCTACTTATGGACGCTTATTATTCCGTAATAATTCAGGAGATTGGCAATGGGTTGAACCTAGCCAGCTCGATCAAAGCATTTGGTTTGCCGATATTTTCCGTGACAATCAAAATAACATTTGGCTGGCAAGCTTCAGTGAAGGCTTATGGCTTGCTCACGAAGGGCGTATTGAACGTCACTCAGCTATCTCAAATATGACCGAAGCGGTGATGGCGATTAGCCAAGCGCCTGATGGCAAATTATGGGTGGCTAACCGTAGCGGTGTTGGCTACTTCGACTACAACAAGAATTTTGTAAATCAAATTCCGAGTAATCAGTTTGGTCGAGCAGCAGTGCACGACTTACAATTTGATGGTGATCGTTTGTACATCGCAACAGGCCGCGGTGTGTTTTATTACGAAAACCAAAACCTGTATACGGTGCCTGGGCGAGCGCTGCGCGATAACCCAGTATTTGCAATTAGCCGTTCTAGCAAAGGTGGATTTTGGCTCGGTACTGGCCGCGGTATGTACCGCTTAAGTTATGGTGGTTTAACACCTTTTGCATACAATGCCTTCTTAAGCAGCAAATTTATTACTTATGTTCATGATGAGCAAAATTTTGGCTTAATAGGTACCAGTAAAGGAGCTTATTACTTTACCGACCGCGGGATTGAAAAAATTGGCGACCAAACTAGTTTAGAAAGTGCTTACGTCACCAGTATTTTGAATATCGAAGGAGTGGGAATATTAATTGGTTCACTTAACGATGGCTTATTTTATCGCAGTACCAAAGGGCAGTGGCGTCAGTTAGATGCCACCGATGGTCTACCGTATGGCTCTATTTTCAGTCTAGTTTACGACAAGCAATTAAAACGTATTTGGGTCAGTACTATGAAAGGCGTATACCGTATGCCTGTAGAGCAGTTTGGTACTGATATCGAAAGTTTAAAAGTAGAACAAGTGATCTCATCGTTTGACCGTCAACTTGACGGTAAAGCCAGTCAATGTTGTGCAGGCCTTGGCCATGATGCTGTAGCAGACACAGGCAACTCTATTTGGTACCCAAGTCTGCAAGGTGTGGTAGAAATACCAAAGAGCGTTGAGCTGTTTGGTGTACAAGCACTTAAGCCTCGCATTGAAAGCTTGATCACGCCGCTTCGTCATTTAAGTACCGCAACTTTAGGTAATAAGCCTGAGCTACAAATTGATGAACGCGATGTAACGTTAAAATATACCGCGATTGATTATTATGCCCCTTCAAGTATCGAGTTCCGTTATCGTTTAAGTGGCTTAGACAGTGACTGGCGTTATGCCAATACTCGTCGTGAGGCAATCTATACCAACTTACCGCCGGGATCGTTTTTGTTCCAACTTGAAGCAAAGCGTCGTGGTGAAGATTGGCAAAAAGCACGTCGTACCGAGTACAGCTTTGTAGTGCCGCGTCGTTTTGATGAGACTATTTATTTTAGACTCTTGATCACCAGCAGCTTTATTTTACTGTTCTACCTCGTGTTTTGGGTATTTAGAGCGCAAGAGAAACGTAAGCAATTAGCGCTTGAAAGCTTAGTAACAGAACGTACCGTAGAGCTTCGAGAAGCTAACGATAAGCTTAACCAAGTGAACTCACAGCTTAAGCTAGTTAGTCACTCAGATGAGCTTACAGGCTTACGTAGCCGTCGCTTCTTGTTTGATCAGCTCCCTAAAGATATCGAACACTTCCAGCGTAACTCACAGTCATTGCAAGCGCAGGGTAAGTCGCTAGTGCTATTAATAATAAACTTTGATAACTTCAGCCGCATTAATGATGCGTATGGCCCACTTGCAGGCGATAGCTGTTTACAGCAAATGGCGACTTTGTTGAATAGCCGTACTCAAGGTTCTGACTATGTTGCGCGTTGGAGTGGTGATGAGTTTTTACTCTTACTACGTGATTTCAAACGCACAGCAATAGACAATTATGTGGCCGATTTATGTGAAGCAATTGCAGCAAACCCATTTAGATTACCGAATGGGCAGTCGACCACTATCACTGCGTCGATTGGTTGGTCTTTTTATCCATTACCTTTACTGGGTGGCCAAGTTATTGGTTGGGAAACCTCAGTTAACCTTGCCGATATCGCACTGCATCAAGTTAAAAAGCGCGGTGGCGATGGTGTAGCAAACATTACCTTTGATGAGCAATTAGATGCCTTTGAGTTCGAGCAAAGCAACAATGTTGATCAGCAACTCAGCGCACTGCAAGCCAATGGTTTAGCCGATATTAAAATTTGGATGCGTTAATACTCTCTAAACTAAGTGAGCAGGTATAAAAAATGCCTTACCTAGGGCTAGATAAGGCATTGGAGGCCAACAGAGGCGTTCGTTACCTAAACACCTTTTGATGGTTAGTGTTTAAGCCAAGCTGGTAAAACAGCCACAGACTCTGGGGCGGTAAAGGAGTAGCTCACCGTTGCTGCAATGTCACCGCTAGGGCTATTTAAAATATTATCAAAGCGCATAACTAGGCCATTTGATTTTTCGGCAACATATAAATCATTACCCGTATACATAATATCGACAGGGTTACCTAATTGGCTTGCAGGACCTGCGATATTTACACTTACATTGGTTAAACCACTGGCCATAGCGGCACTATTAATCACATAAATTTTCCCGTCGGTGGCATCGGCTGCAGAGCCAACATCAGAAACTATTAGTGAGTCACTTAATGGGTCGTAATCAATACCATGAATATTGGTTGGTGCAGCAAATGCAGTGCCGCCCGATGCAGGGGTAATTAAACGATCTTCACCTGTAATGGTTGTCATACCTGACATCCACTTGCTTTTCACTTCATCAAAAACAGCAATTGTGCCATTGGTAAGTGCAACAAATGCCCTGTCAGTTGATGGATCATAGTCTACATCCCAAGGGCGTGCACTAGCACTGGGTGTTAGGGTCATTAATGGGCTTACATCACCTGTTGCGCAGCTAGAGAAAATGAGAACACCAGGCGTTGTTGCATTAAATTCAGCAACAAAAATCATGCCTGTATCTGAAGCTATATCAATACCTTTTGGTGAGATAATACCAGTACTTGCTCCCATGATTGTTCTATCTTGGTTGGTTGCGTAACTTTCGCCGTTACGCTGTGTTGCAACCTTGTTTGAAATAACGATACCACCCATCGATGTAACTGCATCATCAAATGTTGCGTAGCTAGTGCCAGACTTATCAAAAGCCACACTTTCAATTGTTTGATTTGCATTATACGTTGCCAGTTCGGCTGTTAAAGGTGCGTTTAAACGACTAATTTGACCTGTTGTTGGACCTACTGTTCCTGGGTTACTACTTACAGCTACACCGAGCAGGGGCATGTTAACCATAATACTATCAGAGCTATCTTGCATATTATTATGCATAACGGTTTCTGTTATTGATTCAGGTTTTGTTGTTGGCGTGATGAGATCTGGTGATACATCACCACTTTCGCCTGCAAATATATTACTAAATACTAAAACTGCATCATTTGATTTTTCAGCCACACGCAAGTCGCTGCCAGTAAGACTTATATCCACAGGGTTACCGAGCATAGACATTGGGCCTGCTATATGACGGTCAACCGCTACCATACCATCTGCTTGAGCAGCATTTGAAATGACAAAGAGTGCACCATCTGTTGCATCAGATGCACTACCTACATCAGACAGCACAAGCTTGTTACTAGTCATATCTAAAGCAATACCATGAATATTGACTGAAATTTTTGTACCAGTTTCATCACTTGGTGTAATGGTTCGAGTTGGTGTTGCAGCAAAACCACCCATTACATAACTGTCGTAAACAGCAACATCACCATTAGTTAGTGCGACGTAAAGACGATCATTATTTTCATCGTACGTAAGATCCCATGGTGTTGCATCGGTTACCGTTGTTGCTAATGGTGCTACATCACCTGCAGCTTCTTTACCAAATACAGTTACTTGCATAGCATTAAAATCAGCAATAAAAACAAGACCATATTTATTAGAGATATGTATGCCCTTCGGATTTACAAGTGTGGTGTTTGTGCCAGTTAATGTACGATCAATATTATTGGTGTACATGCCATCTGCACGGCTTAACACTTGGCATACGGTACTTAGTGCTCCATTTCCTGAATCAGCAGCTTGCACTAAATTACCTAAGCTATCGAAAACAACACCTTCATTAGCACCAGTATTAAATGTTGTGAGTTTAGCGGCATTTTGATCAATGAGGTTGATAGTGCCCGCATTATCAGAGCCATTGTTCGCTAATATAAATGTTGCTGATGCGAAGCCAGGAGCGCCATCGTTACCATTCATACCATCAGCGCCATTTTGACCGTCAGCGCCATTTTGGCCATCGACACCATTAGTACCGTCTTGCCCTGCTGCACCTTGAGCTCCCATAGCACCATCTTTACCATCATCTCCATCACACCCTGTAATACCCAGCATTACAGCAAGAGCAATGGCAGAAAACATGACCTTAGATAGTTTTGAATTAGCGAGTTGTTGATCTTTAATAGCTTTACTTTTAATCGTATTCATTTGTCTATACCTTTTAAATATTCCATCAAATGTGAACAAACAACCTGTATTGTTTAACGACAAAATACGTGCTCACGAGTTAACCTCAATGAATAAACGGCTAGCTAAAGATATTGGATGCAAGAAAATAGAAAATAGGTAAGTTATTTTTTATGTGTATGGTTTTAAATAATAAAAAAGGAGCCATGAGACTCCTTTTTAATGAATTGCGTATAGTTTTTAAGCCATGAACTCTTTAATGCGAGTTAAGATGCCATTGGCATCTAGGCCCATCTCAGCGTGCATTTCATCTTGTGTGCCATGCTTAATGAACTCATCTGGAATACCTAAATTTAAGATAGTCACATCGGCTTTGATTGCAGCCAAATATTCATTCACAGCAGAACCCGCACCGCCTGCAATGGCATTGTCTTCTAAAGTAACAATGACATCATGGCTACTAATTAGCTCATTAATAGCTTCAGTATCAAGTGGTTTGATAAAGCGCATATCAATCACTGTTGCATTAAGCTCATCTGCGGCTACTTTGGCGCTCTCTAGCAGCGTACCGAACGACAAGATGGCCACTTTACTACCTTGTTTGATACTACGCGCTTTACCGATTTCAATCGCACTCATTGTTGATTCAACATCACAATTGCCGGCACTACCACGTGGGTAACGAACAGCAACAGGTTGATTGCATTGGTAGCCAGTGTAAAGCATTTGGCGGCACTCGTTCGTGTCGCTTGGCGCCATAATAATCATATTAGGAATACAGCGCATAAAACTTAAGTCATAGGCGCCTTGGTGAGTTTCACCATCAGCACCAACAATACCTGCACGGTCAATAGCGAATAAAACAGGTAAGTTTTGTAATGCTACATCGTGGATAAGTTGATCGTAAGCGCGTTGTAAAAAGCTTGAATAAATAGCAACAACAGGCTTCAACCCTTCACAAGCGAGGCCTGCTGCAAGCGTTACAGCATGTTGTTCAGCAATCGCCACATCAAAGTATTGCGCAGGATACTCTTTTGAAAAACGCACCATGCCTGAACCTTCACGCATCGCAGGGGTAATTGCCATTAGCTTGTCGTCTTGGGCTGCCATATCGCATAACCAGTCACCAAACACATTTGAGAATGTGGCAGCACCCGGTTTTGATTTTGGTAATTTCGACATGCTCGGATCAAATTTTGGTACGCCGTGGTAGCCAATTGGATCCGCTTCAGCAGGCTTATAACCTTTACCTTTTTGCGTTTTAATATGTAGTAACTGTGGGCCTTTAAGGTTACGCATATTACGTAAGGTATCAACCAACATATTTACATCATGACCATCGATTGGGCCGATGTAATTTAGGCCTAACTCTTCAAAGAACGTACCCGGAATGACCATTCCTTTTAGGTGCTCTTCCATGCGGCTAGCAAGTTCTTTCACAGGCGGTAAACCAGAAAGGAGCTTTTTACTGCCTTCACGAATATTGGTGTAGAAGCTACCAGATAAAATTCGGGCAAAGTGGTTATTGAGTGCCCCCACGTTTTCTGAAATCGACATTTCATTGTCGTTTAAGATAATTAACACGTTAGGATTAACATCACCCATGTGATTCATTGCTTCAAATGCCATACCAGCAGTGATCGCACCATCGCCAATAACAGCAACGGTTTTACGATCTTTACCTTCTTTTTCTGCAGCAATGGCCATACCTAAGGCTGCTGAAATTGAGGTGCTCGAATGACCAACACTGAAAGTATCGTATGGGCTTTCTTCACGGAATGGGAATGGGTGCAAACCGTCTTTTTGACGAATAGTATGCATTTGGTCACGACGACCCGTTAAGATTTTATGCGGGTATGCTTGATGACCCACATCCCAAACTAAACGATCTTCAGGAGTGTTATAAACATAATGCAGTGCAACTGTTAACTCAACAGTGCCTAAACCTGATGCTAGATGACCACTACTTTGCGAAACTGAGTTAAGTAGGTATTCGCGTAACTCTTTACTAAACGCAGGTAACTTGTCTTGCGCTAAATCACGCAGTTGTGCTGGTTCGTCAACCAAACTTAATAATGGATACTTGCTACTATCAAGTGTCATGATTTTTTATACATCCTTCGCTAACCAGAGTGCATTATAGCCCATTGCCGCTCCGATTTTTTAGTTATTTTGTCTTTCTTTTTAGGTATTAATAATTGCGTTCAACAATATAGCTTGCAAGACTCGCCAATTCGCTGGTGTCGTAATCAATAGCCTCAAGAGCTTGATGGGCTTGAGCCAGCAAATCTTGTGCTTTTTGCTTTGCGCCTGCCATCCCTAATAAAGCAGGGTAGGTTGCTTTGTTTGCAGCAACATCGGAACCCTGTGGCTTACCTAATGTTTCAGTATCAGCTTCTACATCAAGGATATCGTCTTGTACCTGAAAGGCCAGCCCAATTGCTTGACCGAATAGGTTTAATTGCGCGAGTGTATGTTCATCACAGCTTTTTGCACTCAATGCACCGAGTGTAATTGCACAATTAAGCAAGGCACCCGTTTTTAGCTGGTGAATGCGCTCTAGCTGAGCAACTGTAATTTCTTTATCGGTCGCTTCAATATCCAGTGCTTGCCCACCTACCATACCTTCAATACCTGAGGCTTTGCTTAATGAGGCAATCATTTTTACTTGTTGGCTCGCAGAAACAGCAAATTGATGATTGGCAATTAAATCAAATGCCAGTGTTTGTAAGGCATCACCTGCGAGTATGGCTTGTGCTTCGCCATAGACAATATGACAGGTAGGGCGGCCACGTCTTAAGTCATCATCATCCATTGCTGGTAAGTCATCATGAACTAAAGAATAGCTATGAATACACTCAATAGCGGCGGCAAGGATATCAAGATCGGCCTTGTCCGCGCCCATCATCCGGCCCGTTGCATATACAAGGTAAGGACGTAAGCGTTTACCACCATTTAGAACACCGTAGTGGGTGGCTTCTTTGATGTTTTTTCCGGTATTAAGTGGCTGTTCAAAATAGCGATTTAAATGTGCTTCAACGTCTTCACGAGCGCGTTGTAATTGTTCTTTTAATTGCACTTAATTAGTCCAAGTTTGAATCAAAATTGCTAAGAGGCGCTTGGCTATCGTTACCCATTAAAATGGCAACTTTTTGTTCGGCTTGTTGTAACTTACCAGACGAAGCGTTTGCTAGCGCAATGCCGCGTTCAAATTGTTTTAGTGATTGTTCCAGTGACAATTCACCTTGCTCCATTTGTGCAACAATTTGAGATAATTCATCCAGTGCTTCTTCAAAGCTTAAGTTTTCTGGTTTCTTTGTTGCCATTGTGGCCTCGGTAGCTGTTAGAAAGTGAGGCCAATTTTAGGGGGAATGCTAAACTAGGTCAAAGAATGATGTGTTTTTTTACGCATAATTCATTTTTAGTATGCTATTTTTACGATTTTAAATACAGCTTAAACTTGTAGCTTAAAAATCTTACATTAAAATAAAATTAATTCATTTAATGATTTAAGTATTTCAACTGCTTGCCGATAAGCAGTTAATAATAAAAATTTGATACTTGAGTGTATCGTGTAATTGTTCCTCTGGAGGGGTATGTGGATTTAGCAACCATAATAGGTATTCTTGGTGCCATAGGCTTAATTGCTATGTCGATGGTGTTAAGTAGTGATGGCCAAGTTGCAATGTTTTACAACACGCCTTCGGTGGTCATTGTATTTGGTGGTTCGATTTTTATTGTATTATCAAATTTCACCATGGGGCAATTTTTGGGCATAGGTAAAGTGGCAGCAAAAGCTTTTATGTTCAAAATCGAATCTCCGGAAGAATTAATTGAAAAAGCAGTAGAATTAGCTGATTCAGCACGTAAAGGTGGCTTCTTAGCATTAGAAGAAGCTGAAATCCCCAACGGTTTTATGCGTAAAGGGGTCGATATGTTAGTGGATGGTCATGATGCTGATGTCGTTCGCGCCACGCTGCAAAAAGATATTTCTCTTACTGCTAACCGTCATGAACTCGGTGCTGGTTTATTCAAATCACTTGCCGATATTGCTCCTGCAATGGGTATGATCGGTACGCTAATCGGTCTGGTTGCTATGTTATCAAACATGGATGACCCAAAAGCAATCGGCCCAGCAATGGCAGTTGCCCTTTTAACAACTCTCTATGGTGCTTTCTTAGCAAACGTTGTCGCAATTCCAATTCAGGTAAAACTAGAACTGCGTAAAGACGAAGAAGCCCTCAATCAACGCTTAATTCTTGACGCGGTGCTAGGTATTCAAGACGGTCAGAACCCGAAAGTAATTGAAGGTATTTTGAAAAACTACTTAGCCGAATCAAAACGTAAAGTTGATACCGAGGAGTAGAGCATGTCAGATGAAGAGTGCAAATGTCCTCCACCAGGCTTGCCTGCATGGATGGGTACCTTCGCGGATTTAATGTCATTATTAATGTGCTTCTTTGTACTCTTGCTTGCTTTCTCTGAAATGGACGTGCTGAAGTTTAAGCAAATTGCTGGCTCTATGAAGTTTGCTTTTGGTGTACAAAATAAAATTGAAGTAAAAGATATTCCAAAAGGAACCTCTGTTATTGCCATGGAGTTTACTCCAGGCAAACCTGAGCCAACACCTATTGAAACGATTCAGCAACAAACCGTTGAGATGACACAACAAATGCTTGAGTTTCAGGCTGGCGACGAAAGCTCCGCCGGTGGTCGACAAGAACAGCGCGGTAATAAACGTGGTGGTGAATCGCAAAGTACGGCTCAGCAACAAGCTTTAGAACAGTCAATTTCTGCGGCTGATCAAGAACAAACAAATGAACTTGTGAAGAAAATTGCCCAGCAACTAGAACAGCAAATTATGGATGGGGCAATTGAGCTTGAGTCATTAGGCCAGCAAATTATTATTCGCATTCGTGAGAATGGTTCATTCCCATCGGGTAGTGCTTTTTTACAGCCAAAGTTTAAACCTATCATTCGTGATATTGCTACGCTGTTAAAAGATGTGCCGGGTGAAATAACCGTGTCTGGGCACACTGATGACTTCCAAGTATCGAATGAGCTTTATACCAATAACTGGGATTTATCATCAAAGCGTGCGGTGGCAGTTGCCAGTGAAATGGAAAAAGCACCAGGGTTTGATAAGTCCCGTATGATGGTGGTCGGCCACGCAGAAACCAGGCCTCTAGTACCGAATGTAACCGACGAAGATCGCAAGCGAAATCGCCGTGTTGAAATCTCTATTATGCAAGGTAAAGCACACGAATCTGAACCTATTGATGTAAGGCAGTAAATCAATTAAAGTTAAGCCTCATTAACAAATGTAATAGAGAATAAAAATGAAAAAAGTTGATAAATATAGCTACATGCCTGGTAATGGTAGTGGCGACGATGATGGTAAAACAGATTAAGGTTAGTTAATTTTGCCTGATTGGTTTGTATATACCATCTCAATTTTGAATAATAGCTGGGTGTTCATTCTGAGCCCTGCTATTTTCGTTTTCTACCTCCGCAAAGATTGGCAGGCATTCCACTTTACCGTTATAACTGCATGTTTCTTTTTATACGGTACCTTAATTCATAGCGGCTTACGTGAATTTGATGACATTTATATTTGGCGCTATGTCGTTTGGGCTTTTAATGATATTGCTTGGATGGCAATCATTGCTTACTTAGGTATTAAAGATAAAGTCTACTTATGGCAAAGTGTTTTAGGGCAGTTGGTTGTGATAATGGCGCCTATTTTGCAATTGTTCCGTTTAGTTGACCGCCACCTTTGGGATTTGTCTTACAGCACTTACATGTATAAGACCCTGCTACCGCTAATCAATATTGGTACTGTGGTCGTATGTTACCTACCACTTATCTATCTTTTTACTCGACGAAGCCAGCAAGCTTAAGGCGTTTCTTCGTTAAAAATCCTGTGCTAGACTACTGTTTATAAAAACAGTATTTAGTGTTGCGTTATGAAACTTTACATTGCCGAAAAACCATCCTTGGCACGAGCCATTGCAGATGCTCTACCAAAACCACAAAAAAAACATGATGGTTATATAGAGCTTGGTAATGGAGATTGTGTCTCTTGGTGTATTGGTCATTTACTTGAGCAAGCAGAGCCCGATGATTACGATGCAAGTTTTAAAAAATGGCGATTTGAGCATTTACCTATCGTGCCAGAACAATGGCAATTAAAACCTAAAGCAAAAACACGCAAACAACTTACTGTACTAAAAAAGCTCATTAAGCAGGCAAGTACAATAATTCATGCCGGCGACCCTGATAGGGAAGGCCAGCTATTGGTTGATGAAGTGATCGAACAGGTTAAACTTAGCCAAGCCAAAAAACAGCAAATTCAACGACTCTTGATCAGCGACTTAAACTTAAGTGCAGTTAAAAAAGCACTAAATAATTTGAAATCGAACCGCGATTTTATTCCTTTGAGTGTGTCTGCCTTAGCTCGATCACGTGCCGATTGGTTATTTGGCATGAATTTAACTCGAGCCTATACGCTTGCTGGGCAAAAAGCTGGATTTGGCAATGTGCTATCTGTTGGGCGTGTTCAAACGCCTATTTTAGGTTTAGTCGTTAATCGTGATAATGAAATCACTCACTTTGTAGCGAAACCTTTTTATGAAGTATTAGCTCACCTTGAAACTCAGCAGCAGCAAACATTTGCTGCAAAGTGGCAACCAAGTAAAGCATGTGAACCTTATCAAGATGAAGAAGGGCGAGTATTGCATAGGGGGCTTGCTGAAAATGTTGTGTCACGCATAACTAATCAACCAGCTAAAGTGGTTGAGCTTGAGCAAAAGCAAAAAAAACAACAGGCACCGCTACCTTATAATTTATCCGCTTTACAGATTGATGCGGCAAAGGCGTTTTCAATGCCTGCACAAAAAGTGCTAGATACCTGTCAAAACTTGTATGAGCGTCATAAGTTAATTACGTACCCTCGTTCAGATAATCGTTATTTACCAAAAGCTCATCATAAAGATGCCGCGAGTATTATTGCCGCCATCGCTAATAATGAAGGTCAAGCAATTGAAGCTTGTAAGCAAGCTGATAGCAGTAAGCGGAGTAAATGTTTTAATGACAGCAAAGTGGCAGCTCACCACGCTATTGTTCCTACCGAAAAACAACTTCGCTCAGCGTCTTTAAATAGTGATGAACAAAAAATCTATCGCTTGATCTGTCGTCATTATTTAATCCAATTTTATCCAGACTATCTATTTAACGAAACCAAAATAACGGTTGAAATTGCGGGTGGGCTTTTTAAAGCAGCAGCTAAGCAAGATGTTAGCTTAGGCTTTAAAATATTAATGGGCAAAACAGAGTTAAAAGATGAGCAAACCTTACCACCACTTGAAAAAGGTCAACAGCTGCATTGCAATCAAGGTGAAGTAGTAGACAAAATGACGACACCGCCAGCGCATTTTACTGATGCGACCTTATTAAGTGCCATGACAGGCATCAGTCGGTATGTGAAAGACCCAGAAATTAAAAAGATCCTTAAGGAAACAGATGGTCTTGGTACTGAAGCTACGCGAGCCGGTATTCTTGAGCTTTTATTTAAACGCCGTTTTTTAGAGCGGCAGGGTAAAAACATTCTGGCTACCGCAACAGGTAAAGCACTCATAAGTACATTACCAGAACAGCTTGCGAGCCCTGACTTAACCGCTAAGTGGGAAGCGTCGTTAGGTAATATCGCTGAACAGCATATGAGTTATCAGCAAT
Organism: Pseudoalteromonas simplex; assembly: GCF_015278155.1. Taxonomy (NCBI): domain Bacteria; kingdom Pseudomonadati; phylum Pseudomonadota; class Gammaproteobacteria; order Alteromonadales; family Pseudoalteromonadaceae; genus Pseudoalteromonas; species Pseudoalteromonas simplex. Next base: position 2,849 of record NZ_JADILN010000014.1, on the reverse strand, counting down.
TTTTAACACCATTGTTGGAAGAGTTACATGCTTTAGTTGAGCAGGCCAAGCAATGCGATAGCCAAGTCTTTGCCCAGTTACCAAAAACGCCGCAAAAGCGACGTTTTAAAAGGAAGGCTAAGCCCAGAGCTAAGTCAGCCTAAACTACTTTTTGTTGAATAGGGCAACCGCGGCGTTACTCATTGCTGTAATTCCAGTAGGAAGTGCTTTTTTGTAATCAGGTGCAAACTTACTTGAGTGTAAAGAAGGTAATGTTGCGCCAGATTGCATTGCTGAGTCATATTGACTCGGTTCAACACCGCCTAACCAAAACAAAGTAATCGGCACATTTTGTTCTGTACGGCCATAAAGGCCAAAGTCTTCACCGGCCATGACTGCTTCAGTTTCAAGTACATTGTCTTCACCAATAGCGTTAGCAATTGCTGAACGCACTACATTGGTTTGTGCAGGATTGTTATAAGTTGAAGGAATTGACTCATCTTCATGCACATAGACTTCTGGTGCTAAGCTTTCGTCAAGCCCAGCACTTAATGCGATGCCTTTAGTAATTCGTTTAATTGCCGCGATTTGTTGTAAACGAACTTCAGGGTTATAGCTACGCAATGTAAGTTGTAGTTTTACTTCATCTGAAATGACATTGTGTTTAGAGCCTCCATGAATTGAGCCAACGGTGATCACTGACGGCTCGAGTGGTGACAATTCGCGACTAGTAATAGTTTGCAGTGCCAATACAATACGTGAAGCAATCACAACTGGGTCTATTGTTGTGTGTGGGTAGGCACCGTGACCGCCTTTGCCCTTTACTGTAATATCAACAGAGTCAACACTTGCCATTGTATATTCAGTTTTCATGCTAACTTTACCAGCAGGAACACTTGCACTTACATGCAAACCAATAACATGATCTGGAGTAGGGTACTTAGTGAAAAGCCCTTCTTTAAGCATTGCTTTTGCACCACCGCCAACTTCCTCTGCAGGTTGTGCGACCATCATTAACGTACCTTGCCACTGATCTTTATGTGTCATTAACTGTTGTGCTGTGCCAATAAATGAGCTCATGTGAATATCATGACCACAACCATGCATTACGCCAACGGTTGCACCAGCATCATTTGTTACAGTCACTTTAGAAGCGTAAGGTTTTCCAGTTTGCTCAACAATTGGTAGTCCATCAGTATCAGTGCGGATCATTACTGTAGGGCCATCACCGTTTTCATAAATACCAACAACGCCATAACCACCTACATTATCTGTAACAGTAAAGCCCAGTTGTTTTAATTGCTTTGCAAGCTTTTGGCCCGTTTCTTTTTCATGGTAAGACAGCTCAGGAGATTGATGTAAGTCTAAATAGAGCTTTTCAATTTCAGGCATAGTCTTTTGAAGGTTTAAATCGAGCGTTGTTGCTTGTGCGAATGGACTAAGAAGTAATAAAGCTGCAGAAATAGCAGATAATTTCATAATGACCTCGACCCGTGGGGCTTGTAATTGTTATGTTTGTCACTATATAAAAACCTAAATACTTATATAGTGCAATCAATCAAATGAATAATATGATAAACCTTACCCCACAAAATTTGCAGCAAGCATTGGGTGAAACGTCAGCTGAAAAGCTAGTGCTACTTACTTTTTACTCTGCGCAAAACCCAGAATGCCATCAGCAAGCTGTAATTTTAGAGAAAATAGCAAATGAGTATGGTGAGCATTTATTAGTAGCGACATTAGATTGCGATGTTGAGCAAGCTCTTGCAGGGCAACTTGCGCAGCAAATTGGTTTACAAGCATTACCAACGCTTGTGATGTTAAAAGATTCAGCACCTGTCGATATGTTACCGGGTGCTCAAACAGAACAGCAAATTCGCGATGCGCTAGCTAAACATTTACCAGCTCAACATGAGTTATTATTAGAGCAAGCTAAGCAAGCGTTAATTAATCAAGATCTAAATAATGCCTTTAACTATGCAAAGCAGGCTTATGAGCTTGATCCAAATCACACACGTGTAAAGTTAGTTTTAGCTGATATCTGTATTCAAATTCATAAATTAGAAGATGCACAAGCATTATTAGATTCGGTTGCAGAAAACGAACGTGATGCGTATTTCACAAATATTCAAGCAAAATGTGAGCAAGCATTAGCTGCAACAGATTCGCCAGAGATAAAAGTACTGCAGGATAAAGTTGAAAAATACCCAAATGATTTAGAGATAAAAGTAGAACTAAGTAATGCTCTTAATAGAGCGGGTCGTAAAGAAGAAGCACTAGAGATGTTATTTAATGTACTTAAAAAAGATCTTAACTACGCAGATGCAAAACCAACCTATCTAGAAATTATCGCTTCTTTACCTGATGGCGATGCCTTGGCATCTAAGTATCGTCGTAAGTTATATAGTATCTTGTACTAATTAAGAGTTGATTGATAAAAGCGCCACTAAGATTGTGGCTCTTTTTTTATTTAAAAACTTGCGTATTACCTAATTTCGATAATACTTAAGATCCTCTCGAGAAAAGTTGGCTGTATTTTGTACAGTAAACTGTGTTTTTTACTGCCTTTAGCTTGTTTTTTGCGCGAAAGGTAAGTTTTTAGTAGTTTTCTACAAAAAGTGCTTGCGTTAATTCTTCGCATCCCTATAATGCGCATCCACTGACACAGCGGGCAGCAATGAAAAGCGCTGAACAAAGTGACAGAGAGTTAAGTAAAACTTCAGTTTAAAACGGTCTAAAAAGAAAGTTTAAAATTAAGTGTTGACTCGAAAAATTAAGGATGTATTATACGCATCCCTAGCGACAACGTCGCAACGTTCTTTAACAATATAAAGCAATCATCTGTGTGGGCACTCGTACAGATTGAGTTC
>NZ_JADILN010000013.1:0-89903 GCF_015278155.1 Pseudoalteromonas simplex | reverse complement strand
TTGACTCAACCAACTCGTCGTTTTGCTTTTTTGTAAGCAGTCCGCCGTGTCGGTGGATGCGCATTATAGGGAGATCCGAATTGAGATCAACTGTTTTTTGAAGTTTTTATGAAAAAAATGACTGTTCGCGCAAAATACGAACGAAACGGGTAAAAATAGCACTAAAAAAGGCCCCGAAGGGCCTTTTAACGTTATTTTACTATGAGCTTCCAACCTACTTTTGCTTGTAGCTTGGACTCTAGTTGCAGCTCACTGGCCATTAATGGGTGATATTTTAACCAATCACCATCAAATGTCAGTGTAAGGGTGTTTTCATTAACACTGAGATCAATCGCTGGTAGTACATCATCTTGGCGACGCATTGATAAGATCACAGCGATCCGCACAACTCTTGTTAAGCATTCTGCGAGTACTTGATGACAGCCCAAGTGAGCAAAACTGTTTTTAACAAGATCAGCGCGATGCTCACTAGCAACAGCAGTAATCAGTTTATGCTCAGATTGCGAGAATCCTGGCATATCTGTGTTTTCTATAATGTAAGCCGTGTGCTTATGATAAAGCTTATACTCTATGAGTAAGCCTATCTCGTGCAATTTTGCTACTGTCCTTAGCAATGCAATTGCATTTTCATCGATCGATTGCCATTGCCCCATCACGCTTTTAGCCAACTGCTCCGCAAGTTGCGCAACACGACAAGCCTGTTTTTGATCTACATGATAGCGATTCATTAAACCATCAACTGTACGTTTGCGGATGTCGTGGTTATGAAGCTCTGGCACCATGCTATATAAAACACCTTCACGTAATGCACCGCGAGCAAGACCCATTTGCTTTATATCTAACGATTCAAACAAGGCGATTAATATAGCGAGGCCAGAAACAAACACTAGGCGGCGCTCTTCACTCAAGCCAGCAAGCTCAAGATCAGCAATCGTTTCAAATTGCACTGATTGCTCTTTAATAGCGAGAAGTTTATCAAGCGTTAAAAGCTCATCTTGGTTTTGTGCAACCATGATTTCTTGGATCGCTTGCACTGTGCCTGACGCGCCGCTCGCAATTTGCCATCCAGTTGCTTGGTATTCATCGACAATTTCTGCAACTACTTCACTTGCCGCGTTAATTGCAGCTGCAAAATTTTCGTTACTGAGCTTTTGATCTTTGAAGTAGCGTTCTAGGAAGGTAACACAGCCCATGTGCAGGCTTTTATAATGCAGTGCATCAAAACCCTGACCAATAACAACTTCGGTACTGGCTCCGCCAATATCGATAACCAGTTGTTTACCGCTACAAGCAGAGGTATGTGCCACACCTTTATAGATTGTCTTAGCTTCTAGCTCACCGCTGATAACATTGATTTTATGACCAAGGATCTGTTCAGCTTTATGCTTGAATACATCAGCATTAGTAGCAAGACGTAAAGTTGCGGTCGCAACAATTGTGATGTTTTTCTTTGGTATGTCTTGTAGACGTTCAGCAAACAAGGCTAGGCATTCCCAACCTCGTTGCATGGCTTCAGTGCTAAGGACGTTGTTTTCATCAAGCCCTGCAGCAAGCCTTACTTTACGTTTTACTCGACCGATCGTTTGCAGACCGCCAGCAATCGATTTAGCGATCAGCATATGAAAGCTATTTGATCCTAAGTCGATTACTGCATACACATTTTTTTGCGGTTGAAGTTGCCCCACCGTTCAAAAACCTCTAGTTACTACTAAGTCTTCAATAACGGCCGTTTATCACGACCGCGATTTCTGGTAACTATTATTTGGTCGACGTCCGTTGTTATTACGATTACGTGGGCCTGTAGAATAGTTCCGCTTTTTCTGAATAGTAGGCTTAGTTAAATCATCAAGCAATGCACTTTTATCATAATGTGATAATGGAATGCTGTGCTCTATGTATTGCTCAATTTCGTGGAGATTATAGGCGTACTGTTCACAGGCAAAGCTAATAGCGTGTCCTGATGCACCTGCACGTCCGGTACGACCAATACGGTGTACATAGTCTTCACAATCATCTGGCAAATCAAAATTAAATACATGACTTACTTCTGGGATGTGCAAACCACGAGCTGCAACGTCTGTTGCTACTAAAAAGTCTAAATCGCCTTTGGTAAATTGAGCCAAAATTGATTGACGCTTTTTCTGGTTTACATCACCGGTTAATAATCCAACTCGGTGACCATCGGCTTTCATCCATGCATAAACATTCTCACAACTGTGTTTCGTATTTGCAAACACAATCGCTTTATCTGGCCATTCTTCTTCAATTAAAGTTAACAGTAACTTAATTTTGTCATCTTGCGATGGATGGAATAGCTCTTCTTGAATACGCTTACCTGTTTTTACATCAGGTTCAACTTGTACATGCTCAGGGTTAGTCATATGTTCAAACGCTAATTCCTGCACACGATATGACAAGGTTGCAGAGAATAATAGGTTTAATCGCTCAGACGTTTCTGGCATACGTCTAAACATATAACGAATATCTTTTATAAAGCCTAAATCGAACATACGATCTGCTTCATCAAGCACTACAACCTCGATTTCATTGAGGGTATAACAGCCCTGCTTGTATAAATCGATAAGGCGTCCAGTAGTCCCAATTAAAATATCAACGCCTTTTTCTAGTTGTGCACGTTGTTTTTCGTAATCTTCGCCACCATATACTAATCCTAAGTTAAGATTACAGTGTGGCGCTAAAATTTTTGCATCTTTGTGTATCTGAATCGCCAGCTCCCTTGTTGGGGCCATGATCAGGGCTCTTGGATGTTTACTAGATGCTTTGCTAGATTGTAATAACCGATGGCACGTGGCGGTTAAAAACGCCAACGTTTTGCCCGTACCTGTTTGCGCTTGGCCCGCAATATCGCGGCCTTCACAAATAAAAGGTAGGCATTTTGCTTGAATGGGTGTGCAATATTCAAACCCATTTTCGGTTAAACCGGCAACCACTTCCGGTGCGATAGCAAAGTCTGAAAACTTTTTATCGGTCAAATGTGTCTTAGTCATAGCGTTTAAGCATAACGTTTAAACTTGCAATAAGAAACAAGAGTGTTTAAATACGCATTAAATATTTCGCCTAACTAATCGGAGATCGCAATGAGCGAGAAAATTATTCAATTAACTGACGATAGCTTTGAAGCTGACGTACTACAATCAGACAAACCTGTACTTGTTGATTTTTGGGCTGAATGGTGCGGACCTTGTAAAATGATCGCCCCTATTCTTGACGAAGTAGCTGGCGAGTTTGATGGCCGAGTTACCGTTGGTAAACTTAACATCGACCAGAATGCAGGCACACCACCAAAGTTCGGTATCCGTGGTATCCCTACATTACTTCTTTTCAAAGATGGCCAAGTTGCAGCAACTAAAGTTGGTGCTCTTTCTAAGACTCAATTAGTAGAGTTTTTAGAAAACAACATCTAATGAAAATATAAAAAAAGGGCTTTTTGCCCTTTTTTTAGCTTTATTTTGTTTAAAGACTGGACGCCTTGCTAGTGACCTGCTAGTTTATAAAGCCAACTAATCCTTAGTTATACCAACAAACCTCACTCATGTATCAAACGATGATTTTGAGTATGACAATTGTAATAAAGAACCCACCAATATGCATTTACGCGAATTAAAAGACAAGTCTATAAAAGAGCTTGTAAACTTAGCTGAGTCCATGGGGCTCGAAAACGTAGCCCGTTTAAGAAAACAAGACATCATTTTCGCCATCCTTAAAGCGCACGCTAAAAGCGGTGAAAACATCTATGGCGGCGGTGTACTAGAGATCTTACAAGATGGTTTTGGTTTCTTAAGATCATCAGAAGCATCTTACTTAGCCGGCCCAGATGATATTTATGTATCACCGAGTCAAATCCGTCGATTCAGCATGCGTACTGGTGACTCAATTTCAGGCCTTATTCGTCCACCTAAAGACGGCGAACGTTACTTCGCACTATTAAAAGTAAATGAAGTAAACTTCGACAAACCTGAAAACTCTCGCACAAAAATCCTATTTGAAAACCTTACCCCACTACACGCAAACGAACGTTTACGTATGGAGCGTGGTAACGGTAGCACTGAAGACATCACAGCACGTGTACTTGATTTAGCCTCTCCAATTGGTAAAGGTCAACGTGCGCTTATCGTTGCTCCGCCGAAAGCGGGTAAAACCATGCTACTGCAAAACATTGCGCAATCGATCAGCTACAACCAGCCTGATTGTGAACTGATGGTTCTTCTTATCGACGAACGTCCAGAGGAAGTTACAGAGATGCAGCGCCTTGTAAAAGGTGAAGTAGTTGCCTCAACGTTCGATGAACCAGCGAGTCGTCACGTTCAAGTTGCCGAGATGGTAATTGAAAAAGCAAAACGCCTTGTTGAGCATAAAAAAGACGTGGTTATCTTACTTGATTCAATCACACGTCTTGCTCGTGCCTACAATACGGTGATCCCATCATCAGGTAAGGTATTAACCGGTGGTGTTGATGCAAACGCATTACACAAACCAAAGCGTTTCTTTGGTGCAGCTCGTAACGTAGAAGAAGGCGGTAGCTTAACAATTATCGCAACGGCTCTTATCGATACTGGTTCGAAGATGGACGAAGTTATCTACGAAGAGTTCAAAGGTACAGGTAACATGGAATTACACTTAAATCGTAAGATTGCCGAAAAGCGTGTATTCCCAGCGATTGACTTTAACCGCTCAGGTACGCGTCGCGAAGAGTTACTTACTAAACCTGATGAACTACAGAAGATGTGGATCTTACGTAAGATCGTTCATGAGATGTCAGAAATTGACGCAATGGAATTCTTAATTGATAAGCTTTCGATGAGCAAAACCAATGATGAATTCTTTGACTCAATGAAACGACAGTAACGATTACTAAGTTTTTAAAAAATGCCTGTTTAATACAGGCATTTTTTTTGCGTAAAACTAAGGACATAACACTTTAAAAGTTATACTTTTACAGAATAAGTTTATTGGTATTTGAAGAATAATTGTTCTATAAATGATTAGATATAAAGGTAAGGATCCTCTATGTCGCATTTAAAAATTGCAATTATTCTATTTGTAGTTAGCTTAATTGGCAGTATTACCAGCTTTATCATTTTCAACTCATCTATGAAAGAAATAGTCATTTTTGGCTTAGTTTCAGTCATTCCTTGGTCGCTATTAATCATTTATCTACATAAAGATAATGACAAACAAAAGGACTACCTTAAATATTTTGTATCTTGTATAACAACGAAAGATGGCATCGACTTCACTTTTCGGTTTAATGAAAGTGACAGCCAATTACCTGAGGTCTGTCACGCATTAAATGCAAGTCTAACCATGGTCGAGCATTTACTTAGTGAAGTTTCAGCTTCATCTGCGCGGCTTCTTCCTATGGCAGATGCTCTGCGAGACACCTATGCCTCAATGACTCAGAAAGCCACAATACAAAATGCACATGGAATTGATTTAGCCAATACAATAAATCGAACGATTGAAGTGTCAAGAAAGCTTGATCATAGCTTGAAAGAAATCTTTCAATCGGTTTTGGCTGCGACAGAATCAGTTCAACAAACTCGTTCTGATTCAGATAAAAGCCAAGCAAGCCTTATTAAACTTGCTGATAATATAAATCTCACAAGCGAACAAATTTTATTACTTAAACAAGACAGTGATGCCATAGGCTCAATTATTGATGTAATAAATGGCATCGCAGATCAAACCAACCTCTTGGCATTAAACGCGGCAATTGAAGCAGCCCGCGCTGGTGAGCAAGGTCGAGGCTTTGCAGTTGTCGCAGATGAAGTAAGAAACTTAGCTGCACGAACGAGTAAATCGACCCAAGAAGTGCGTGAAATGGTAGCTAAAATTCAACACAGCACCAAACTTGCAAATCAACTGATGCAAACAGCTCTCAAGGAAGCTGAAAATACAGTACAGTTATCTGATGCAACGACAAAAGAAACAAATAAAATAGAGCAGGCTATGTTAGCTATCAGCAACTACTCAGAGGGCGTTCATGAGCAAGTCGCAATACAAAGTACTATGTCTGACGAAGCCCAGGCTAGTATTGATGCAATGGTAGAATTAAACTCAGACGCACTTTCAAGTTCGCAAATTCAAGCTGTGTCCAGTAAGGATTTAGTTAGCTTAGCTCACGCTATAGATGACAAACTGTCTTTGTTTCATATTGCTCACCCAGATATCGATACTAATCAGCGTATAAATCGCGATCGTATCCAAACTAGCGACTCTTCTAAAAATCATCAAGATGGAGAGATTGAGTTATTTTGACTTACAGCAGCACAATGTAGCTGCTCAAGCAACTGAGCAACTAGGCTAGTTAAGTCTGATAATTTTTGCTGTTTTAGTGCAGACTCAAGCGCCATTGCACTCACTGCCACCTCATCTAACGCAAACATTTTTGCAGCACCACCAATGCGGTGCGCATCCTGCTGCAAATCGAAGTATTTATCAGCAGCAAAGTGTTGTTGTATTAAGGCGCTTTCGTGCTCGAAACTTGCAATAAAACTTGCGACTAAGTCGCTCATATCATGCTGAGACTTAATTGTAACGGCGTCCTTCTTACAATGCTTAGCAAGTTGCGTGTAAAACACCTTTTTATCAATTGGCTTAGCAAGATAACCTGTAAATCCCGCTTGAAGATAACCGTCGATTTCGTGACTAATAGCATTAGCCGTTAACGCATATACGGGCTGTGTAAACCCACATTCATGTAATAGTTTAAGCGCACTTAAACCATCAAGCACTGGCATCTGAATATCAAGCAACACAACATCGGGAAACTCCTTTAAACACTGCTCAACGGCTTGCTCACCATTTTCTACAGCAATCACTTCAAGTCCCATAGATTCTAAATAGCGAGAAATTAAACGGCGGTTATCTGGATGATCTTCAGCTAGCAGCACTTTGCCAGATAAGCCATTGGCAGCATGTTGTTCGAGTTTTGCAGGCTCAATGATGTCAGAGCTTGGTATATACTCTTTACAAGGTAAGTAAAATGAGAACACGCTACCTTGGTTCAGCTCACTTTCAACACTTATATAACCACCCATCATCATTGCAAGCTGTTGCGATAAACTTAATCCAAGTCCAGTACCACCGAAACGGCGACTAATACTATTGTCACCTTGGCTAAAGCAGTCAAATATTTGCTTCAGTTGCTCGGCATTCATGCCAATACCAGTGTCGGTAACATAAAACCACACACCTTGCTCAACACGCGAAACCTTTAACTCAACTTCGCCTTGGTTTGTAAACTTAATTGCATTTGCACACAGGTTAATAAGGATTTGTTTAATGCGGGTAAAGTCGAGCAAGCTATAATATTGCTCACCAAGTTCATTATGAAATGCAAAGTTCAACCCTTTATCTTTAGCCTGACCACTAAGCATAGAATGGACATCTGTAAGCAACCGAACTAAATCCCCCTCTTTTAGGCTAAGCTCTAGCTTGTTAGCTTCAATTTTACTGATATCTAGCACGTCATTTATTAGCTCTTTTAAATGATCACTTTGTTTTTGGATAACAGCAAGTTCATCATTTAAGTGCTCTGGTTTATAATAACCATTAATTAAATTATCTGTTTGCCCTAAAATTGCAGTTAGCGGCGTACGAATTTCGTGACTAATATTTGCTAAAAATTGACTCTTTATTTCGTTAGCTCTGCGCAATTTTTCTGCTGTTTCTTCAAGTTCTTTTGTTCGTTTTGCCACCATTAAAGAAAGCTGCTCTTTAGCGCCTTTTTCAATACTACGACGGTATACAGTAATACCTGTTACCACCAGCATAACGAATAAGATGAATAGCATAATGCCCAACTGTCGTTGTTTGGACATTTCGAGATCTTGTACTTGTTGACGTTGCTTTAGTTCGATTATTTCTTGATTGAGCTGAGTTGCTTGTATCTGGCTTTGTAACTCTCCCATCGACTTTAATAATTTGGCATTTTGAACCGAGTTAAATGAACGAACAAACTTATCAAAATTCGCAACGGCTGTAGCAAAATCACCTTGACCTGCTTTAATTAAAGCCATCATTCCCATACCATCTTGAACACGTAAATCGTCTTTGTACTCCTTTGCCATCTGTACTGAAGTAGTTAAAGTGGATTCAGCTTTTGTTAATTTATTCTGTAACAATTCAATTTTTGCTTGTGACAACACGCCGGCCAACTCTAAGGCTTTGTTGTCAATTTTTTTTGCAAACTCAATTGCTTTTTCGGCATGGCTTAAGGCAAGCTCTAAATCACCCGTGCGCAAATAAACATTAGCAATGTTGCCATGGCGAGAAGACAAGAAATAGGCGTTATTTGTTTCTTGATAATAGCGCAAAGCACGCTGATAATAATGCAAAGAGAGTTGATACTGCCCAAGCTCAGAATAAGCTACCCCCATATTTCCATAGGATTGAGCGACACCATCCATATCACCTAAACTTTGGAATATATTTAATGTTTCTCTGTACATTTCAAGAGCAACTTCGTAACTTGAAAGTCGAATATATATTCCGGCAATGTTATGCAAAATATCAGCTTTATCTTGCTCACTACCATGTTGCTCATAAATATCTTTGGCCTGTTTGTAGTAATTTAAAGCTTGATTCAAATTAAACATATCAAAATAAGCGAGACCAATATTGCTCATTAAATTGGCTTTAGCTAGTGGGTCAGGCATTTTTTCAGCAAAAGGTATCGCTTTTAAGTACGCTATTAGCGCCTGTTGCATCAAACCTTGATAATAGTAGGTCACTCCTTGCATTTTTATTGCACGAAAGAAACGCTCCGGATTGGTATCAAATGATGTAGATAACTCAACTTTTTGGTAATTTTCAATTGCTTTAGAAAATAAGTCTTTCTCTAATGCTAAATCGGCTAATTGCATATAAACATCAAGAGTTTGCTCATTACTCAGTGAACCTTGTGAAATTAACTGTAACCCTAGTTGATGCTTATCTTCCCACTGTTCTTGTTGTGTGAATTGCTCAAATAATGAATTTGCAGCCAAATTGAAGGGCATAACGAAAAAACAGCAAAAAAACGCTGAACAAAGTATGCTTAAACGTGTAGGTGCGAGCATATATTTAATATCCCTAATCTTATACTTGGCTTTTTATGCTAATTTTATAATGCTAAATATTTATCTCAGAGCAACTTTGTAGTTTCAATTGTTTAGCTGTGATAGCGTACACACATTTAGATTACACCAAAGTCAGGCTTGCGAACAATGGTTAACCCACTGATTGATGAGATTTTTTACCTCCTTTTGGAACAGCCTGTTTGGAAGGTTCATACGCTTGCCAGCGCACTTAGTGAATCTGGAAAAATAGAATCATTAGACGCAGACCCACAAAAAGATCTGTTTAAACGCAACTTTTTAGTTATGAATGGCTTGTATCAACTGCAAGCACAACTTGCGCCAGAGCAACAGCTAGAGATTGCCTCTTTACATATTGAACTTATTAGTAAGCAAACAAGTAACGCATTAGAAAGTCATGACCCGCTACGGGGTTATTATTTAGATTGGCAAAACTTTGATACAACAAGCGATGAAATTGATGCGTTGTTAACTGATTTTTGGCAGCGCTTTTCTTCATTTAGCACAAAGAAGGGGATTCACTCATTACCTCAGCAGCAGCTAATACAATTACAACAGGCGTGGCAGCTACCTACTGATTTTTCGGAAAAACAGTTACAAAAGCGTTGGCGACAACTGGCGCTAAAACACCACCCAGACCGCCAAGGCTGTGCAATTGAGTTTAAGAGAATACAACTCGAATATGAGCAACTTAAAGCTAGCTGCTCATAATTAACCAGATTACCGACTCAAACGTCGCGCACGGATCTTGCGCTTTTTAATATTACCTTCGGTCAATTTGCGTAATGCAGGTTTTGCAGCTGCTCGCTCAACAGCAATAAAGGCCACATTATCAAGTACGTTAATTTTACCTACCTGATGACCGGCAATTCCCTCTTTACCAGTTAATGCACCTAAAATATCACCGGCACGAATTTTTTGCTTCTTGCCAGCATCAATCATAATTGTCGCCATGGTTGGCTTATAAGCAGGCTTTTCGAGCAAGCTAAATGGCGGAATTGGTTCAGGGTCAAAGTCGCGCTCATAGTGGTCGCCAATTTGTGCCACTTTAAATTGCTCTGCTTCACCATAAATAGAACATGCAATACCCTTTTTACCTGCTCGACCAGTACGACCAACACGGTGTACATGGGTTTGAGGGTCATGCGCGAGGTGGTAGTTCACTACCATGTCCATATCGTTGATATCTAAGCCACGCGCAGCAACATCCGTTGCAACCAGAATACAGGCACTTTTATTAGCAAAGCGAATTAAAGTGCGCTCACGTTCACGTTGATCTAAATCACCGTGTAAGGCAACCGCACTAAACCCTTCAGCATAAAGGTCATCACAAATCTGTTGAGTTTCAACCTTGGTGTTACAAAAAACCACACAGCTTTCTGGCTGGAACTTTAATAACAACAGCTTCAATGTATTAAAGCGCTGTTTATTATTATCTAGTTTATAAAAGTATTGCTTTATGGTGCTTTTTGTTTGCTCTTCTTCAACCTTAATCATTTCTGGATTGCTAAGCACTCGCTCAGCTATCGCAGCAATTGATTTTGGATAAGTCGCACTAAACAATAATGTTTGGCGTTGATTTGGAATACTCTCAACAATAGCATCAAGGGTATCTTGGAAACCCATATCTAGCATTTGATCAGCTTCATCTAACACCAAGGTTTCAACATCATTTAAGCGCAATGTGCCTTTGCGAATATGGTCATCAACACGACCTGGCGTGCCAACAATGATATGCGCACCATGCTCTAATGAGCCAATTTGTGGACCAATAGACACACCGCCACATAAGGTTAAAACTTTAATGTTATGAATACCACGGGCTAGCTTACGAACTTCTTCCGCTACCTGCTCTGCTAATTCTCGGGTTGGACATAAAATGAGAGACTGAATACGAAAGCGTTTCACATTTAACTTAGCCAGCACACCTAGACTAAATGCAGCCGTTTTACCCGACCCGGTTTTAGCTTGGGCAATAATATCTTTGCCTTGCAAGATCACTGGCAAGCTTTGCGCTTGCACAGGCGTCATTTGCGTATAACCTAAAGTTGATAAGTTATCGGTTAACTCTTGCGGCAAAGCCAAAGATGAAAAAGCAGTAGCGGTCACAGTAATATTCCAAACTTGATAATTGAGGGACATCCTCGAAGATGCTGTGGATCATAGCAGAGAATGTGCTGTTTCTCTAAACGAAAACATTGTTCAGCATATTTAATTCATATTTGCTTACAGTTTGGTGCTTTCTAACTCTCTGCATTTGTTCTAGTTTATTGATAGCAATATTCAGGAAGAAACGATGCTTCTATTTAATACCGCACCCGCTGATGTTTTTTATAAAAAACAAAAAACGTGTCCACATTGCCATAGTGAACATTATTCTTTAAGCAATCACAGTAAAGTTTTGCGCTTTACTATTTTGCCCATCATGCCACTTTCTATTAATTATCAAAGACAATGTGATGACTGTGGCTATGTTACTCCTGCACCTTGGTATTCATTGCCCGCCTTAGAGTTAGCGTCGTTTATAAAGTACTTTATTGGCCTATTCATCATCGTTTACCTATTAGTAAAAGCATTAATCGGGGCGAATGAACAAACTGAGAACGAGCAAACTTACCTAAACGAGCCAAAGTTGTTTGATACCTATTTTGTATATTCGGATAAATTTACTGGCAAACCAAAACGTATTAACAACCTAAAAGTAGCTCAGCTCGTTGAGTTGGATGACAAGAACATGACTTTTAGAGTTGCTAACTACACTTACAAGTACAATAAAGACATCGAGATTGCGATGCGAACCAGCATGCTAGTTCAAGATGATTACTTTTCTAGTAAAACCCTGACTTTCAGTAAATCACAAATACAGCAGCTTTATGATGAAGGCAGCATATATAAGATTATGCGACCTGAGCTTTATAGTTTATTTGGTGGTTTTGTTATGCACCCGCCTAGACCTAAGCCTTTATATACGGGCGTTAAGCTCGATAAGCATAATCAGGAGGGGATCACTTACTTCAAAGATGGCTTATACGAGGAAGCGTTGAAAAGTTTTACCCTGTCTGCGGAAGATGGTTATTCATGGGGGCAATTAAACTTGGGTCAGATGTATCGCGATGGCCAAGGGACAAATGTGAATAACGAAAAAGCAGCTTACTGGCTCAACAAAGCCACCTTACAAGGGAATCCTAAAGCAAAGGTTGAGCTCGCAGAGCTATGCTTGAGTTACGATTGTAGTAAGTTGAATACTCAATAATCTGTTACCCATAAATATCACGCAGAAGAAACCAGCCTAATAATATGACTCTCGCTATTTACTTTAATTTTGTTATGTTATAACATTTTTGTATGGCGCAGTATTTATATTACTTTGTTGGTTTTATAAATGCTTATTAGCAATAACAGAGTCACTCTCCTGCTCTGTTTTAAATTGCAACTAGGCTTCATTGCTTAATGAACGAATCATCTTTTGAGTTTGTACAACTTAAAGGAAGACCTTGCACACTAGCACGCTTACGTTCCCGTGCTAAATCCTTGCCGGCGAGCTTGCTCGCCGGCACTTTTCTTTTAAAGCTTTAAATGTTCATCTAAGAAAGCCAATACTTTTTTATAGTAAAGAGTGCGGTGCTCTTCTTTATAAAAACCGTGGCCTTCATCATCTAATAGCTCATAAATATAGGGATGATTCTCTTTTTTAAAAGCCGAAATTAAAGACTCAGCTTGCTCGATAGGCGCCCTTCGATCTTCCCCACCATGAAAAATTAATACTGGAGCTTTTAACTTTTCTATATTGTAGCTTGGTGAAAAACGCTTTAGTTGCTCTTCATCCTCGCCTAATACCACTTTTAGAAAACGTTGCCCGCTATCACGCTCAGATACATCTCCCTCATCAAACATGAGTGGTAAATCATATACACCTACAACTCCAATCGCACACTGGAACATATCAGGTTCCAAGATCGCACTTTGTAACGCGGAATATCCACCAAAGCTGGCCCCCATAATGCAAATGTTACCTTTATCAGCAATACCGCTTGAAATAAGATATTTTACACCATCTATAATATCGTATTGTATTTCCTGTCCCCACTTGCGATGGCCGGCACGTTCAAAATTTCGTCCAAAGCCACCTGAGCCACGAAAGTTAACCTTTAGTACAGCAATTCCTCTACTCGCAAGAAGCTGAGCTGTTGAGTCATATCCCCACCAATCTCTTGGACCATGAGGACCCCCATGCGGCATTACTACTAATGGTAAGTTTTTTTCTTCAGCATTATTTGGAATAGTTAAGTAACCGTAGATAGCTAGTCCATCACGTGCTGTAAAATTGATAGGCTTTGTAATCGCCATTTGACTAGGTTTAATCCAACTTCTGGATGAGAATAGAAAACCGAGATTATTAGTTTTAGCATCAAATAAGTAATAACTGCCAGGATTAGTGTCACTTGAGGCAAAAATGACGCTCTTATCACCATTTACGGTACTGCTGACTAATTGAACTTGCTGGCCCTCAAGCACTCTTAAAAGAGCTTTTAATTGCTGGCTTTTCTTAGTGTTATTATCTATAAAAGAATAGGTTGGGTAGCCTAACTCATGCTCGACAGCAAAAAGTTCTTTTGAAACTTCATCCACCCACACCTGCTTTGGTGAAACACTTTTTTCTTTATGGATTAGATCAAATTGTTTAGTTTTAAGATTTAACTTATAAAGCCCTTTAGCTTCTCCGTTAACTGAAGCCGTCACATAAGCAGATTCATCCGTGCTATCAAAAGCATGCAACCCAACATCACTATACGAAATATCCTTTAAATTGAGCTCTTCCCACTCACCACCAGATTTAGGGCGGATATATATTTTTGGATTAATATAGTCATCAGTCGAGGCGGATACTCTTACGTTGCCTTCATGATCAGTCAGAAAACTAGCCATTCTTGAAGGTGAACGTGTGATCTTTTTTCTTGTCCCTCGATAGACATCTACTTCATATACAATCGTGTGAGGCTCTTTGGCAGCTGTCCATGGTATGGTTAAAACCAACATTTTACGCTTATTTTCTACCAATGGGTCAAGCACATAAGAGGTCCCTAATACAGGAGTTGCCTTTTTAATTCTCGTCCCAGTTTGCCTTTCACCTTGATAACCAACCAAATACTCCCCTTGACTGCCGTCTGCGTTTACACCAAACAACTCACCATGGTATTCAGGATGATCTTTCCAACCCTTGAGATACTCTTTAGCCAATACAATACGCTCTTCATTCACCCAGTAATAGTTGCCGACTTGAGCATTTTTTGGAAAGTTTATCGCATGCAATACCTTAAATGTATCAGTATCCAAAATCATTAAAGAATTCTTGCCGTTAGGCTGCGTCATTACGGCTAGGTATTTACCAGTAGGTGAAATCTTCACACTTCCAAACTCGCTAGCTTTACTGAAGGTTTCAATTGGTAAAGGTTTTGGTTTTGCATTACTAATAAAGCTAGTAAGCAAACAAGATATAATTATGATTAATCTAGACATAAAATTCCCTTTTAAATTTAGAACAAAATAAAAGGTAACAAATAACTCCCAACCAGTATACTTATAAATAACAATTGTTACCGAAAAAATCTCTTATAGATAATTGTCATTAAAACGACGATCCCCCCAGCAACAACGCCCAATAAACCATCAAATATAATCGGCGTAGCCAGCTCCCCAGTTTTGCCAACTAAATCCGTTACAAACTCGGTGCTACCTTGCTTGGCGTGATGCAAAACAGGGATCCCATGTACCAATATGCCACCACCAACTAAGAACATAGCAACCGTTCCTGCAAAGGCTAAAAAGCGCATTAACTTAGGCGCTGCAGCAAGTAAAAACTTACCTACAAGCTCTTTAAACTTACCGCCACTTTGCTGCGCTTTTTGCAGTAAATACAAACCAGCATCATCAAGTTTAACAATCCCAGCAACTAACCCATACACGCCAATGGTCATAATAATTGCGATTACACTGAGCACTAAAGCTTGATTAACCAGCGTTGCGCCAGCAACCGTACCTAGCGTTATCACTATAATTTCTGCAGAGAGGATAAAATCAGTACGGATTGCTCCTTTGATTTTTTGCTTTTCGTATTCTTGTAAGTCTTGTTGTTCAACCACACTTTCATCTTCTTGTTGAGCGTGACCAAACAGCTTTTCGATAATTTTCTCTGCACCTTCAAAACACAAAAACAGCCCGCCAACCATTAACAGCGGAGTGATTAACCAAGGCAACCAAACACTAATCAATAACGCTGCGGGCACTAAGATGGCTTTGTTGATAAACGAGCCTTTTGCTACAGCCCAAACCACTGGCAACTCTCTATCGGCAGTTACCCCTGTAACTTGCTGAGCATTAAGCGCGAGGTCATCACCTAACACCCCTGCTGTTTTTTTTGTTGCGACTTTACTCATCGTCGCAATGTCGTCTAAAAGTGTTGTAATATCATCAAGTAAGGTTAGTAAATTTGTGCCTGCCATGGTTTTTCCTTGCCCATTAAATACACTATCAACATAACTTATCCTGCCATTTTCACCAACGGTTAATTTTTCTTTGTTAGGCTTATAGCTCATTCAAAAATAGAGGTGTTTCTATGATTAAACCACTTCTCTCGGGGCTCGCTTTAGTTACCTTGTGCGCATGTGCTGAGCAAAGTGCACCGAGCAACTATCTGTGCGATGAGACCCTCAGCGCCAGTATCGTTGAGTACAATGATGAGGAAGCCAGACTGACATTTAAGGAGAGTGAATATTTACTCAATCGCCAAGTAAGCGGCTCTGGGGTTAAATACAGTGCCGATAATGTGCTGTTTTGGTCTAAAGGCGATGAAGCCATGCTGATTTTAAGAGGTAAAAAGTACCAATGTAGCTTAACCCAGTAATAGCAAAAGCTTTCGTGGCTAAATTAGCTTAATCAGTGGTTTTGAGTATAATAGCGACAGTTTATTCAGCGTTTAAGCGGCTATAATGAAATACAAAGATCTTCGCGAATTTATCGAGTTATTAGAACAAAAAGGTGAGTTAAAACGGATCAAACAAGAAATTGATCCTTACCTTGAAATGACCGAAATTGCCGACCGTACGTTACGTGCAGAAGGCCCTGCTCTGTTATTCGAAAACCCTAAAGGTCACACCATTCCCGTTCTTGCTAACCTTTTTGGTACGCCCAAACGTGTAGCGATGGGTATGGGCCAAGATGATGTCAGTGAACTGCGCGAAGTTGGTAAGTTATTAGCTTTTCTAAAAGAGCCTGAGCCACCAAAAGGCATTAAAGAGGCACTAGGGCAAATCCCAGTATTCAAACAAGTACTGAATATGCCAGCTAAAGAAGTAAAAAAAGCGCCTTGTCAGCAAGTTATACTTGAAGGCGATGATGTTGACTTAACTAAGCTGCCTATCCAACATTGCTGGCCGGGTGATGCTGCTCCCTTGATCACATGGGGTCTAACGGTTACCAAAGGGCCTTATAAAAAGCGCCAAAACTTAGGCATTTACCGTCAGCAGCTATTGGGTAAAAACAAAATTATTATGCGTTGGCTATCGCACCGCGGTGGCGCATTAGATTTTCGTGAATGGTGTAAAGAGCACCCAGGCGAACCTTACCCTGTATCTGTCGCATTAGGTGCCGACCCTGCGACAATCTTAGGCGCTGTAACACCAGTACCAGACACCCTAAGCGAATATGCATTTGCTGGTTTACTACGCGGTGGTAAAACTGAAGTTGTTAAATCGGTTTCAAATGACCTACAAGTGCCTGCTACCGCAGAGTTCGTGCTTGAAGGTTATATTATGCCAGGTGAAACAGCACCAGAAGGCCCTTATGGCGACCACACAGGTTACTACAACGAAGTAGACGAGTTTCCGGTGATGACGGTCACTCACATTACACATCGTGAAAACCCAATTTATCACAGCACTTACACTGGCCGTCCTCCAGATGAGCCAGCAGTACTCGGGGTTGCATTGAACGAAGTGTTCGTACCAATTCTGCAAAAGCAATTCCCTGAAATTGTAGATTTTTATCTACCACCTGAAGGCTGTTCTTATCGTATGGCTGTGGTCACGATGAAAAAACAATACCCAGGTCATGCCAAGCGCGTGATGATGGGGGTGTGGTCTTTCTTACGTCAATTCATGTATACCAAGTTCGTGATTGTTTGCGATGATGATGTAAACGCACGTGATTGGAACGACGTGATCTGGGCCATAACAACGCGTATGGACCCTGCTCGCGATACGACGATGATCGAAAACACGCCAATTGATTATTTAGATTTTGCATCGCCAGTTTCGGGCCTTGGCTCAAAAATGGGCATGGATGCAACCAATAAATGGCCAGGCGAAACAGATCGTGAATGGGGTGAGCCCATTGTTATGGATCCAAAAATCAAAGAACGTGTTGATGAATTATGGGACAGCTTAGATATTCTCTAGGCTGTGACTATGTTAAACTGCTCAAAATTTAACGGTTATGAGTGCGATTCATAACCGAATTTGCTTCTGTGCTTATAAAGGTAAACTATGCAAACATTACTCGCTGACGTTGTTGCGATCAGCCCGCTTACAGACCATGTACATAAGGTCATTTTGAAACCACAGCAACCTGTGTCATTCGAGGCAGGCCAATATATGCAACTTGTATTAGGCGAAAAAGATAAGCGTGCCTTTTCTATTGCAAGCCGCCCTTCACAAACTGACCAAATTGAACTACATATTGGTGCCGCAGGTGCTGATTCGTATGCAATGCAAGCGCTTGATCATTTACGTCAAGCACATACAGAGCAACAGCAAGTTAATGTTGAAGTGGGTTTAGGTGTATCACAGCTGCGAGTTGAGGGTGAGCGCCCAATTATTCTACTTGCTGGCGGTACTGGTTTTTCTTATGCCAAATCAATGGCTGATCACCTTGCTGAAATTGGCTGTGAGCGCCCTGTATTATTTTACTGGGGTGTTCGTGAGCAAGCTGCGCTTTATGCTCATGATGAAATGCAAGCATGGGCAAACAGCAACCCACATTTCCAATACATTCCAGTGGTTGAAAATGCGCCGCAAAGCTGGACTGGCAAAACCGGTTACGTCCACAAGGCCGTTATGGAAGATATAGTGTCTTTAGAACCATACGATATTTACATGGCAGGCCGCTTCGACATGATTGGCGTGGTTCGCGATGATTTTATTAACCATGGTGCGGTACGTGAGAACATGTACGCTGATGCATTTGCATTCATTAAATAACTAACTCATACAGATTATTTTTAAGGCATCCAATTGGATGCCTTTTTTATTTGTTTTACCTATCGCCTTAATCCGTCTAAACGATTTCACAAACTGCATTTCCTTGACCATACTCTGTTTAGAATAACGATGGGGAGAGACCCAAATGCTAAATACAAAAGTACAAGACTTTATGCAACGTAAGTTGCCACACATTACGCCTGAAACTGAAATGACCACCGCGATTAGCGAGCTGCAAAAGTTTAAATTACTAGGCGCACCTGTATTCGATGACAACAAAAGTTTAGTTGGCTTTATTTCAGAACAAGAGCTGCTGCAACCGCTCATGCAAAACAGTTATTTCTGCGATGGCGTGGTAAAGGTAAAACAACTCATGCGCACCGATGTTGTTACCGTGAGTAGCGATCAAAATATCATTGAGTTGGCTGATGCCATGAAAACGGGTAAGCCAAAGAATTACCCAGTTATCGAGGGTGGTAAGGTTGTTGGCATGATCAGCCGAGGTGACGTGCTCAAGGCATTATATGAAAACTACGTTTCATGCCAAGAGCACCAAGTATAAGTTAGCTGCTTAACGATTAGCAGCTAACTGTTTTAAAGCCGCTTTATCTGCATCGCTTAAATAAGCAATTTCAAGCGCATTAGCTTGCGCTTTTTCCATATCGGCTTGGCTTAACCCTGCCGCAGGTGCTGCTACTTGATACTCATACGCTATTTCAATACCTTCAACGGCCGGATCATCAGTATTAATCGATGCCAAAATACCATGGTCTAAGAAGGTTTTTAGCGGGTGTTTTGCAAGCTCAGCAACAGTACTGGTTTGAATGTTACTGGTTAAGCAAGACTCAATACCAATGCGCTTATCACGTAAGTAATCCATTAGTGCAGCATCTTCAATTGCTTTTACACCATGACCAATACGCGTTGCACCAAGCTCGTTAATTGCTTGCCAAATGCTTTCGCTACCGCGTGCTTCACCGGCATGAATCGTGGCAGCTAAGTATGCATCATGAACTTGTTTAAAGTGATCAACAAATAGCTCACCCGGGAAACCAATTTCATCGCCAGCTAAATCAACCGCCACTAAATCATTTTTAAAAGCAAGTAGCGCATCAAGCTCTTGCTGACAGATTTTGGTGCCATATGTACGCGACATGATGCCGATTAAGTTAGCTTTAATTGGCGCGTTTTGGCACGCACTTTTTACACCATCAACCACCGCTTCGACAACTCCTTGCGGGTGTAAGCCTTGGCTTTGCGCCATATAATATGGACTAAAACGAAGCTCAACGTAATCGAGGTTTTGGGCAATCGCATCTTCAACGTTTTCGATAGCAATACGACGACAAGCATCGTAATCACCCAGTACTTTTACACCCCAATCAAGCTTTTGTAAAAATGCCACTAAATTTGGTTCAGGGTCGATAACCTGTACGTGCGGAATAAGCGCTTCAATGTTGTCAGCAGGTAATTCAAGATTAAACTGACGACCAAGGTCTAAGATCGTTTGTGGGCGAACATTACCATCTAGATGACGGTGAATATCAAGCAAAGGGAGTTTGTTATTGATCATAATTAGCACTCAGGTTCAGTAAATTTGCGCGGATCATACGTACCCACGGCGATATTTCAAGTTTAGATGATTTTATTTACTTTTTTGAGGTCAAATGTCTGCTTTAATGGCCGCTAGCATTATGCAAAAAATGCCACAAGGTTTTAAAAAGTTTATCAGCATCAATTGGTTTAGTTAAATAACCATTCATACCACTGGCTAAACCTTTCTTAAGATCATCATCGTGGGCATTTGCCGATAAGCCAATAATCGGTAAATCGGTGATCAGTAACTCGTTGCGAATAACCTTAGTCGCTTGTAAGCCATCCATATTCGGCATTTGAATATCCATGAGTACAAGGTCATAGCTTTTTTCACTGATCATCTTAATAGCCTCGTGGCCATCTTTAGCGATATCAGGTTGGCAACCTTTAGTTTTTAAAATCGAACTCGCCACATGTTGATTCAATGGGTTATCTTCAACCAATAGAATTGTATCGCCAGCAAATGAAACAGCTGTCACATCGATATCAGCTAACTCATCGTCGCTATGAATCACCTCTTCAAGAGGGGACTCAAATGGCAGCGAAATTGTAAACGTTGAACCTTGCCCCTCAGAGCTACTGAGGCTTATCTCGCCTCCCATCATAACAATGAGTTTTTGGCAAATACTCAAGCCTAAACCTGTGCCACCAAAGCGACGAGAGGTTGAGCTATCGGCTTGTGAGAATGGTTTAAACAGGCGCTGCTGCGCCTCTTTACTGATGCCGATGCCAGTATCAATAACACTAAAGTAAGTAAATTCACCCTGCTGCCAAATACGTAATGTAATCGTGCCTTCTTGAGTGAACTTCACCGCATTGTTTAACAGGTTTAATAATACTTGTTTTAAACGAATTGGGTCGGTGTGGATCAATAAGTGCGCAAATGCATCAAACTCAACCTTAAACTTTAAAGCACGGGAATTAAGTTCAAACTGCAATAAGTTAGTCAGTTCATTAACCAACGCATTCACATCGATGGGTTCTTGATGTAGCTCCAATCGCCCCGCTTCTATTTTAGAAAAATCTAAAACATCATTGATTACCCGTAATAGTACATTCAATGCACCATCGGCTTGATCAATATAACCACGGGCTTGTTGCCAGTCAGGCTCTTGCATTGCTAAATAATGCAAACCTTTTATACCATTAATAGGTGTGCGTATTTCATGGCTCATATTCGCCAAGAACTCACTTTTAATTTGGCTGGCTTTATCGGCTTTTAGTTTTTCTTCGCGAAGGCTTTGAGTTTGTTTCGCTACTTGCTGACGAATTTGAATATTAGTACCGGTTACTGAAATCAAAAATGTGATCAATAACCAAACAAACAGCATACCGACTATTTGCGCTAGCCAATAAGGCAGCCATGACGACTGCGCTACTGACTCCCATAATTTCACCTGCCAAACGCGCTCGCCAATAATAAAATTAAAGCTCGCAATAGCGGTTGTACCAACACGGTGTGGGCTGTAAATCTCGACAGGGTTAGTACCATCGGTAACATCAAAAAAACTGGTTTCAATCTCAGTATTTTGATTAAAATTTAGTGTTTGTGCCAGCAACTCTAAATTAACCACAGCAACAACATAACCCCGAAAGCCGACCTGATGATTAATGTCTGAATAAACAGGGTTAAAGAATAAAACGCCCTTTTCGTTACCATCACCTTGCATCAAAGTAATAGGCTCACTGACGGTGACATTTTTAATTAACCGAGAGTCAGTTAACGCTTGTTTACGTAACTCGTTTGAAGCCAAATCAAAGCCTTGCGCTGGTTCGTTCCCTACTAATGGATGAATATATTGCACCGGAAAATAGACTGCTCGCTTACTTACCGGCTGCCACTGTCCTGCAGCATTTTTTTCTTTCACGTAGTAATCAGCACCCAGTTCATCACGCAGTAGACTTTGATAGTTATTTAGTTGTGAGTGAATAACTTTAGGTGCCCACTCAAGGGCAAGGATTTCTTTGCTATATTGTAGCTGCCTTGTTGTAAAACGCTTAAATTCATCAAAATCAACCATGTCACTACTAGCAAAAAAAGTTGCTAATAAAGATAAATGCGATTTAATTTCATCAACTTGGTGTTCAAGATTAGTATGAATTGCACTGACTTTTGCTTGCTGGCGCTGTAAGTCTTTGTCTTTTTTTACACTGGCTGCACCATAAAAGCTGACACAAATAACCACATAAATTAATAACGACGGCACAATGATTTGCAGCCGTTGACGAGTGTGGTGGTAACTAAATGCCGCTAAAATTAATGGTGTGAAAATCAGCACCCCAATGCTGTCGCCAATCCACCATGCGATAAAATTATTAAGCGCCGCATAACTCGGAATAACATTATTAATGACCAATAAGCCGGTGCCAATTGATGCTGCAATCAAGCTACACAAAGGGCCACCTATCATTAAGCCAATCATACTTTGCTTTAATGACGATAACTCAATCGGGCGTTTAACTACATGAATTATAATGTAATAGGCAAGCCAAGCCTGAAATGTTGATGCACTTGTCACACCAATAGCTTGCAACATCATTTGCCAGTGAAAAATATCAGTGACTTTATCAAGGTGAATAAGGTTTACAAAGAACGCCCCTAGCAAAACTCCTAGCAGAGCACGATTTCGAAGTAGTAAGATACTGGCAAGCGCAATACCTGCAGGCGGCCACGCTGCAACCGCATAACCATCAATCGCCAGCAAAGAATTACTTAAATACCCTGTAAGAAAGTAAGCAAGTGCAATACTTATTGTCAGTGTAAATAAGTTTTTCAAGCCATTGCTCCTTTGCCGGCTGAAGTAAAATTATTGATAGAGTACCAATGCTTTTTCTGGTTGGGCACTCTTACTATAACTAAGAACCGCTTGCTGCAAATAGGCATGGCGGTTATCAGCATTAAGCGCTTTATCAAACACCCGCGCAGCTAAGTCATATTCACCATGCGCATTTGCTAAACATGCAAGGGCTAATAGTAAATCTGTATTTTCGGTATCTTTTTTTAATACATCCTGCAAACTTGATTGCAACTTGAGTGCATCGCCAGCGCTACTAGAACGTAAAATACGTGCTAAGTCTTTATGTTGCAGCGGTTTTTTTATCATTTTAATTAAGCTTAGCTCAATTTTGTTTAACTCACCTGCCTTCGCCATCGCCGTTAAATAGCTTACCTCAGCATGTGGTTTCAGGTTTTTGGCTAATTGCTCATAACGCTCAGTTAAATCTCTGTTTGATTGAGCTGCAAAGTAACTATCAAAAAGTTGTTGCCACTCTTGCTCTGAAAGTGTTTTTTTGCGCAATAAACGCGGCATAAAGTCATTCAATGACGCCCACTTTTGCTCTTTTACCAATACATGGGCATACATTTTAAGCTCTAAACTCGTGGCTTTTTTGCGCTCAGCTAACGCTTTAAGGTCAGCAAAAATGGTGCTGGTTTCACCGCTAGCAATCCATAAATTAGCCACTTTTAACTGCTTATCCTGGCTTATTTTATCAAGATAACTAACCGCTTTTTCGCTCTCATTATTAGCTAATGCCGCTTTAGCAAGAAGCGCATAACGTATATCGCTCCACTTATCTGCAACACTATTGTTATCAAGTGCAAGCTCAAGCTGTGCATAATCGTTATTAATTAAGCTCCATACACCTTGCTCAATAGCCGCTTGTTTACGCTCTTCACTGCGCGCAAAAAAGCCATGGCGTGTATGGCTATATAAAGATATTACGTAACGGCAAAGCTTATAAAGTAAAAACAGTGCAGCGAATGCTAATATTAAAAGTGCTGTGATGCCCCAAATAGTCCCTTCAATGGTTGTTTTATTAAAGGCAATTAGTACATAACCCTTTTGATCTATAAAAAAAGGGGCAATCCCTAAGCAGACTGCTATTGCAATAATGATTAATAAAAAGCGGATCATTGTGCCCACTCCTTCACCTGCTCAGTACTTTGTAGTGACACTTTTGGACTAAAATCGAGCTGCTCTTTCGAAAGCTCAGCAAGACTTTTTAAGGCCGCTTTTGTTTGCGCATCATCTTGTTTAAAGTAATCTTTTACCAAGCTATGAGCAGCATCAACAGCACTAAAATACACACTACTTTGTTTACTTAATACCGCATCTTGCGCTTGAGCTAAGTATAAACTTAAGCGCTGTTTTACTAGGTGACGCTCTTGCTCACTTAAAAATGGTGCGATAACCGTATCTTCACGTGTGCGCACTTTAACAAAGAAGTCTTTAAACTGCTGCCACGACTTCGCAAGGTTTTGACGCCACTCACTGACATTTTCACTTAATTGATTTGGGTCTTCTTTGACGACCTCTTCAGGGAGTGAAATAGCATTAAATACCAGTTCATCCACTTTTTGATTAATGCCATGTAGTTTTAAATAAATTGCTTCAACAGCCACAGACTCTATGGCATTCAAGGTTTGTAAATCTTGGTGAATTGCTTGGCGAATAGCGCCTGTACCCGGGTGTTCTGCAAGTAAGCTATCTAAGCGAGATAACACAGCAGCAGCCCCTTGGTAATCGTGCTCTGCCCACAATTTAAATTCGGCCATACGCTGCAAGCTTGTGACTTCTTGCGGATTAAGCGTGAAAGTTTGCTGCTCGGCGCGCTTTAAAGCCGCTTGTAATTGCTGCTGTGTTTGCTCAGCACTTTCATTTAGTGCATCAGTGACCTTTTGTTCACTGCTATAAAGCGAGTGCTGCATTGTTTGTTGGGCACTTTTTAATGCATCAATTTGCTGCTGTAAGCGAAGGTTTTCATCTGTCAGCTCAGTCAATGCCACAGCCGATTGCTGATCGCTATTTAATTTTAGATAAAACTCATAGCCAACTGCACAAGCCACTAAAAGTGAAATAAGTAACGCTAAGCTACCTGTTTTGCTGATGCCTCTTTTAGCTTGTACAGGCGCTTTTGCCCCAGTATTTGCCGTTTGCGCTTTTTTCTCTGGCTGTGCAGTCACTGGCTTTGCGGGTTGTTTTGATTCTGCTTCACTCATTTTGCTACCTTGCTGATTAATGCAGGTGAACATAGCGTTGTCGCTCGCCCCTGCAGCAATATATATCTGTGTTCTTACGACATTTTGTTGCTTTAAATAGTCTGCGATACGCTCACTGGCAACGAAAAATTGTCGCTCTTTCAACCATGCAAGCTGAGGCTCATTTAAACCATTAAAAATGGCATCCACCGCTGCATTACTGGTAATGACTATACCTTCTACACCAATTGTTTGCCAGTGGTCCATCCACTTGCCCGGTTCGCTCTCAATTGCGCTTCGCTTGTAAACAACCAATTGATTTAATAAAGCACCACGTTGTTTTAACGTTTTTGCTATGGTCGTGCGTCCACCTTCACCTTTCACTAAAACAATGTTACTTAGTTCAACATCTTGTAGTGTTTTTAATTCAAGCAGACCTTCTGAATCATGCTGTTTGGGCACTGCGGCTCGTCGCCCAAAGGCTTCATAAACCGCATCAGCCGTTTGCTGACCGACCGCATAAAGTTGCGCTGCTTTGTTGATGGTTGGTGTGAGTTTTAACAAGGCATGCACGGCATCTTGCGAGATAAAAATGATTTTATCGGCATTTTCTAGCGGCGCGAGCTCACTACTATTTACTGTGAGGTAATCTAAGGTAAGGACTGGGCACAGGGTTGTTTGATAACCCGCCTGCTGAAGCTCAAGAGCAAGCTCAGTGCCTTTTCCTTCTGGACGAGTTATCAAAATATGCATATTAAGCGTCTCTATATACTTCAGCTAAAATTTTATCAGCACCTTGCTCAAGTAGCTTTTCAGCAAGTGTAATACCTAACTGCTCTGCGTCAGCCACTGGGCCTGTCACTTCATCACGTAGCATTTGGCTACCATCAATAGCGCCCACTAAACCACGTAAATGCACTTGCTCACCATCGACCAATGCAAATGCACCAATAGGTACTTGGCAACCACCTTCTAAACGGCGATTCATAGCACGCTCGGCATTTACACGAATGCGTGTTTCATTATGTTCAAGTGGCGCTAACAGTGCTTTTGTTACTTCATCATCAATACGGCACTCAATACCCACAGCACCTTGACCATTTGCAGGTAATGATACCTCTGGCTCGATAAAAGCTGTAATACGCTCTGGCATTTCTAAACGAATTAGACCCGCTGCAGCTAGGATGATTGCATCATATTGTCCATCATCTAGTTTTGCTAAACGCGTATTAACATTACCGCGTAAGTCACGAATGTCTAAATCAGGGCGCGCTTCGCGAATTTGGCATTGGCGGCGTAAGCTTGATGTACCAACAATAGCGCCTTGAGGTAACTCATCTAAACTCTTGTAGTTATTTGATACAAACGCATCGCGTGGGTCTTCACGTTCACAAATTGTGTGTAATGCTAAACCTTCAGGAAACTCAACAGGCACATCTTTCATTGAATGCACCGCAATATCTGCGCGACCATCAAGCATGGCTTGCTCAAGCTCTTTTACGAATAAGCCTTTACCACCAATCTTGGCCAGTGGTGTATCAAGGATAATATCGCCTTGTGTCGACATAGGAACCAACTCTACCGTTACGTCGTCATGGAAGTGCTCTAGTTGAGCTTTTACAAATTCAGCCTGCCATAAAGCAAGTGCACTTTTACGGGTCGCGATACGAACTAGTTTTGTTGTCTGTGTCATGAAAAATCCAATTAATTATCAGGCTGATACTAAATATTACTCAGCTAAAATTCTAAATTCTTTTTGGGCCAGTAAGTTGCCATCTGCGTCAATAACTTCAACACGCCAATCACCCAGTTGCTCTGGCATGATGTTTTTCGTTGAATAAGTACGAAAACGTGGACTGCTTACGGCCAATTCAATCGAAGCAAGCTGTTGGTCTTGGTAATACCATTGGTGACGAACAGTTTGTCCCTGCATATTTCTAAGCTCGCTAAAAAAGCTCAGGCTACTGCTAATTTGCGCTAATTTTATATCGTTTTTTAAAACGTTTACTGGTTCTCGATCAACAACATCGGTAGTTAATACTGCGCGGCTTACTTTATCTGTGTCTATTTTTGCGCCAATTGCGACACTGGCAATATGTGCTGACCGTGAAAACTGCTGCTGAGCATCAGGTGCTGCTGCAATTTCAACTTGCTGTTCAGTTTGTGATGCTTCTTCATCAGGAATAACGGCTAATGTTTCAGGTTGTTGCTCATCAATAACCTCTTCACTGTCGATCTCAGCCTCTACTGATGTAACGTCAGGCTCTACAATGTTTGAGCTCACAACCTCTGCTTTAGCCGTTGCTGTGTTATCAACCAACGGTGTTTGCTCATTCATTGACGGAGCAACAACTTCTTTTGGCTCTTCTTGCTCAGCGTCATTTAAAGAGGTTTGTAATTCAGCATTTGTAAACTCTGCTTGTGATTCATCTTGCGGTGATTGCTCAGCATTTACAGCACCAATAAAGCTATACACTAATATAGCCAGCGCAACTAAGATAACACTGCTGACCATAAAGATGCGTCGCCAATGCCATTGATAAGTCACTGCTGTCGGTGCTGAATTAACCGGTTCAACGGTATTCATATTTGCTGTAATTACAAGTTTCTTTGTCATGTTGGCCTCTAAAACCAAAAAATTAACTCAAGCGAGCAATTAACCACTCTCGAATAGCCATTAGTTCTTCACCACAAACTTGGTGCGCCATCGGATAGTCTTGCCAGCTTACTTCCATGTTATTTGCGCTAAGCACATCAAATGCTTGTCTGCCTGCGCTATGCGGTACCACATCGTCAAATCGACCATGTGCCATAAAAATGTTTAACCCCTGCTGCTTGGCTTCATCGGCAAATTTTGCAGGCACACACATATAGGTTGAAAGTGCCATTACACCCGCTAATTTATAATCTAGACGTGGCGCTAAGTGCAGCGATACCACACCCCCTTGCGAAAAACCGGCAAGAATAATTTTGTTAGGAGCGATACCTTTTGCAATTTCTTGGTCAATAATTGCAGCCACTTTTGCAGCAGATTCACGCACTCCTTGCTCATCGGCACGCTTATCTAAATCCATCGATTTAATATCGTACCAAGAGCGCATTGCCATACCACCATTTAAGGTGACCGGTTGCACTGGCGCATGTGGAAACACAAAACGCACACCAAGCTCTTTTGGTAAAGCAAGTTGCGGTGCAACGGGCGCAAAACCATCACCTGAATCGCCTAAACCATGTAACCAGATAACCGTTGCTTTGTGTTCAGCTTGCGCTGGATATTCAACAAACTCTAAACTCATAGTTCAGAACGCCATTCAATTGTTTGACCTGCTTGGCGAGTTGCCGCATCACACATAAATTGCCAAAACTCTGCACCTGAGCGGTTATCAATCCACTTATCGTCGCGTAGTTCAAAATGGTGACCATTAAATTTAGTCGCGACCCAAACTTGGTGTAATGGTGCTTGCTTGTTGATCACTATTTTACTGCGATCAGGAAAGATGATTTCTAAAATACCTGACGCTGATTCATAGTCTAAATCGGCATCACATTCATCGATTTGCTCTTCAATAGTTAGCATTAATGCATCGGCTAGTGTGTGGTATTCATGATCAGTCATTTTAGTGTCCTTTAACTGGCTTTAAGCCTAGATCTGGGGGCAGATTGTGTACATCAAGTGTAACAGGAATAAATTCATCCGCGAATAGCTGCATTTTTTAAATATTCTGTTACTCTGCGATTATAAAGCCAGCAACCGTATTAATCTAATGAAAGAGACTCATAGCCAAAAATTAAAAACCATTTTACCTCTAAGCGCCCTTCTACTAACCCTAGCAGGTTGCGGACAAAGTGGTGCTCTTTATCTGCCAGATGATACTAAGCCGCCTGCAAAGTCTCAGCCGCAAGCTGATCCATCCGAACAACCAGAGCAAAAACAGGACCAATAGATGGACTTTTTTAACTACAATAATAATCAGCTGTTCGCTGAAGACATCGCTGTCAAAGAGCTTGCCGAACAATATGGTACGCCTTGTTATATCTATTCTCGCAAAACCTTTGAACGTCATTATCTAGCATTTGCTGAAGCTGCTAAGTCACATAAAAGCTTGGTATGCTATGCCGTAAAAGCCAACTCAAATATTGCCGTGCTGAATATTTTAGCGCGACTTGGCTCAGGTTTTGACATCGTTTCAAAAGGTGAGCTTGCGCGTGTCATCCAAGCAGGCGGAGACGCAAGTAAGGTTGTGTTTTCTGGCGTTGCAAAAACCGCTGACGAAATTACTTATGCACTTGAATTGGGGATCAAGTGTTTTAACGTTGAGTCAGTGGCTGAGCTTGAACGAATTTCAAAAGTGGCAACAGATCTTAACTTGGTGGCACCGATTTCGATTCGCGTAAACCCAGATATAGATGCAAAAACGCACCCCTATATCTCAACTGGTTTAAAAGAGAATAAATTTGGTATTGATATTCAAACTGCGGTGACTGTGTATCAACATGCAGCATCATTACCCGGTTTAAAAATTACCGGTGTAGATTGCCACATCGGTTCGCAGCTAACGGAAATAAAACCTTTCTTAGCAGCCCTTGAAAAAGTACTGACTCTTATCGAAGAGTTAAAAGCGGTTGGCATCAAGCTAACACACCTAGATATCGGTGGTGGTCTTGGCGTGCCTTATAATGGCGAAACACCTCCTCACCCGAGCGAGTATGTTGATAAAATTACCGCTCGATTAGCAGACTACCAAGATTTAGAACTTATTTTTGAACCTGGTCGTGCGATTGCAGCCAACGCAGGTATTTTAGTTACTAAAGTTGAGTTTATTAAACAAAACCAAGATAAGTTTTTTGCTATTGTTGATGCAGGCATGAACGATATGTTGCGTCCATCGCTGTATCAAGCTTGGCAAAGTATTGTGCCAGTTGAACCTCGCGCAGATGATACGCCTACTTACAACTACGACATTGTCGGCCCAGTCTGTGAAACCGGCGACTTTTTAGGCAAAAACCGTGAGCTTGCACTTCAAGCCGGTGACCTTTTAGCGCAGCGCAGCGCTGGCGCGTATGGTTTCACTATGAGCTCAAACTACAACTCACGCCCGCGTGTTGCAGAGATTATGGTGGATGGTCAGCAAAGCCATTTAATTCGCCAACGCGAAACCTTAGAAAGCCTTTGGCAAGGTGAGAAAATTTTACCATAAACGTTTTTATAACCGCCCTGCTCTGTGGCATGATTAGCTCAGAGCAAACCCGAATTAGAGCGTTATGTTAGTTAATTTTTCAAAAATGCACGGCCTAGGTAATGACTTTGTCGTTATTGATAACATTACTCAAAATGTTTTTTTATCACGTGATCAAATAAAGAAGCTGGCAGATCGCCATTTCGGCATTGGCTTCGATCAACTGCTTATGGTTGAAGCCCCTTACTCTCCTGATCTCGATTTTCATTATCGTATTTTCAATGCCGATGGTAACGAAGTTGAACAATGCGGCAACGGCGCGCGCTGTTTCGCCCGCTTTGTACGTATGAAGGGCCTGACCAATAAGCATAAAATTTCGGTTTCAACAAAATCTGGTAACCTCACGCTTTATATAGAGAAAGATGGTCAAGTAACGGTAAATATGGGCCACCCTAATTTTGAACCGAACAAAATTCCATTAAAAGCCAGCAAGCGTGAGCTGACCTATATTCTTCGCACTGAAGAACACACAGTATTTAGTGGCGCAGTGTCGATGGGTAACCCACATTGCGTGTTAGAAGTTGATGACATTCATACCGCAGAAGTCACCACCTTAGGCCCACTCCTTGAAAATCATGAGCGTTTTCCACAACGTGCAAATGTTGGTTTTATGCAGGTAATTTCGCAAGATCACATTAAACTAAGAGTGTGGGAACGTGGCGTTAGTGAAACCTTAGCCTGTGGTACAGGTGCTTGTGCTGCGGTCGTGGTTGGACAAATTCAAAGTAAACTTGCTAATACCGTACAAGTTGACTTACCCGGCGGCAGTTTACAAGTACGTTGGCAAGGCGAAGGCCACCCTGTACGAATGACAGGCCCTGCTGAGCATGTTTTTGATGGACAAGTGGCACTATGAGCAAACTAACAGAACAACAAATTGCTGACTATTTAAAAGCACACCCTGATTTTTTTATCAAAAACCCGGATGTTCTCGCTGAAGTTGAACTACAACAACAAACGGCGGGAGCAACGTCTTTGGTACATATTCAACAGCGCCAATTACGTGAACACAATACGTTATTAAAAAATAAGATTGAGCAGCTCGTTGAACAAGCAAAAGAAAACGAGTTAATTTACCGCTTATTTAGCGACTGTCATCGTCAGTTATGGACTAACTACGACTTTACGACACTGGCTAGCAATTTGCGCAATATTATCTGCACTAATCCATCCATTAACGAATGCCACTTAGTTAAGTACGATAAAAAGTTTGATGAATTAATTGCTCATCGCCTGCAAAACGACGGCATTTACTTGGGTCGAGTAAGCCAACAAGAAAGAGACTTACTGTTTTCAGACACGACTCAATCGACTGCTTTATATCTAATTGGTAACACAAAACACCCTGTGGCTATTTTGGCGTTTGGTAGTGATGACGTAAATCACTTCGAACCGGCAAAAGACAGCTTTTTTGTCCTTGAGTTTGTGCGATCATTGCAACTGCGCTTATTGGAACTTGCATGAGCGATGTGACGACGCCAGACATTAATGAATTAAGTGATGCTTGGCGAACACCCATCCAACTATTTGCAGACTACTTACGCTACGAAAAACAATACTCAGCGCATACAGTAAACCAATATACGAGCCAGCTAGGCTTCGCAGCTTTGTACTTTAGTAAACTATGTGAAGACTGGTTTGCTGTTCAAGGTGAGCATATTCGCCGTTACAGCATGCAAATGCGCAGCAAACAATTGAGTGGTCGCACAATCAGTTTAAAACTGAGTTGTATTCGCAGTTTATATAAATTCTTAAAAGCCAAAAATATAGCCAGTCAGGCATATTATCACAATCCGGCAGAGGCCATTAAAGGGCCAAAATTTTCCAAGCCTTTACCCAAAAATTTAGACGTAGATCAAATGGCTAAGCTACTAGAACTGCCAGATGATGAGCCTTTAGCTATTCGTGACAAAGCTATGATGGAATTAATGTACTCTTCGGGTCTGCGCATTAGCGAGTTAGTTGGCGCTAACATACAAGATATAAACCCGACTGAAGGCGAAATTTTAGTCCGTGGTAAAGGTAACAAAGAACGCTTATTACCTGTAGGCAGCAAAGCGCTCAGTGCATTAAAAGCATGGCTGAAAATTCGCCCTCAATTTGCACATCCTGATGAAATAGCCGTGTTTGTTAGCAGCCAAAAAAAGCGAATTTCCGTACGCCAAGTTCGCTTACGGATGCAAGAATGGGGCATTAAGCAAGGGATCAGCTCACAAGTGCATCCGCATAAATTGCGCCACTCATTTGCATCACATATTTTAGAATCATCAGGGGATCTGCGTGCCGTACAAGAACTGTTAGGACACAGTAGCTTGTCTGCAACTCAAGTTTATACGCATTTAGATTTTCAGCATTTAGCTAAAGTGTACGATAACACCCATCCACGCGCTAAAAAGCGCTCAACATCAGAGTAAACCCTTGTCATTATGATCCGATTTAACCGTGCCCTATCGCCAGTTTCTGTTTTAAGTTTTGATTTAGACGACACACTTTACAACAACCATCCGATCATAAAATCAGCCTTGCAAGCACAAGCTGATTACCTCGAGGCATTAGACCAATGGCCAGCCGATAGCATGAGCTACTGGTTAACATGCCGCGATAAAGCTTTAAAACATGATGCGACTTTAATTGATGACGTTACGCGCTGGCGACAAGCAGCATTACACTATGCCATGACCGATCTGGGTTTTTCAGCAGAGCAAGCTCAGTTGCATGCCGAAAATGCTTATCAGGCATTCGCTGATGCCCGCAGTCAAATAACCGTTACTGATGAAGTACTTGAATTACTTAATAACCTCAGTAAACACTACCGCCTCATCGCCATCACCAATGGTAATGTCGAAGTAGAAAAGTTTAACCTTAATGGTGTGTTTGAGTTAGTTTTACAAGCAGGCCCACACGGAAAAGCGAAGCCGCACAGCGCCTTGTTTGATAGCGCAGCAAAGCAGTTAGAGGTTAATCATAAAGAAATTTTGCACATTGGCGATAGCCTAGATACTGATGTACAAGGTGCCAATAATGCTGGCTGCCAAAGCGTTTGGCTTAATAACCAAGCAACGCAATATCGTTATCAAGGATTAGCAGATATTGAGATCAGTAATATCATGGCGCTCAATCATTTAGTTAAAAAGTAACGACTTTAAAAAATGTGTTTTATGCTGAGTAAGTAAATAACACAGATTAAATGATTGGGCAAAACGGATGAATGCTTTTCTTAAATTAATATTGCTATGCTCTCTTAGCTTAAACGGTTACTTTATTTGGCAGCTTTTTAACCCGGCAAAGCCGTTAGAAATAGAAACTGTCGCACCAGCGCCTAAAGTACAAAAAGGCACAACGTTACCAGCCCACTTTCAACAAGCTGTTGCGCTATTTAGCAACCAATTATTCGACAAAGCGGTTGCTGAGTACACTAAATTACTTATGAATGAACCTCGCTATGCAAGGCAACTTAAACAAATTTGGCAACAACAACTTGAGACATGGCTTTCCCATCAAAAATTCACCTTAAGTGAGCAATTTTTAACGGCCTTTTTAAATAGTCACCCTTACGATGTTACCATGCTTGAACTTGAGGCAAAGCGTTTAATAGCACAAGGTGATACCCAACAAGGTATTATCAATTTACTGGCGCTTAGCAACCAGTTAGACAGCAATGATAAGCAACAACTTAACAAACAAATAGACGAGCTAAGTACAACCTATATTGATGAACTTATTGCAACGCAACAATGGCAAGCCCTACTTAATATTAGTCAACAATGGCTTGATTACGCGCCTGGCAACGCGCATTACTTATATAACAATGCATTAGCTAGCTACCATTTAGAAGATTATGTCGCGAGCCAAATAACCCTAGATCAACTACCCGAAGATCATGACTATAAACAACAGGCTGAGCAATTACATCAGTTGATTCAACAAGCCCTCGCAGGTGTTGAAATTATAAAATTAACTGCTCGAGGTTCGCACTATTTGGTGAACAGTATCATCAACGATGATATCGAAACCGAGCTGATGATCGACACCGGCGCTAGCTTTACTGTAATTAACCAAACATTATTAAACTCGCTTAACACCCCAGCCAATTACCTTGGCACCTTACAAGTAAACACAGCTAATGGAATTGTTGAAGCACAGCGTTATCAGCTCGAGTCGTTTCAAGTCGGTCAACAACGTATTCGTAATTTTGAAGTGCTGGTAATAGAAAATCATGTTGGCTATGGCTTGCTTGGTATGAACTTTTTAGAGAATTTTAAGTTTAATATCAATCAGCAAGTGAATGAGTTAGAGTTGATAAAGAACAATTTTTAAGGACAAGCAATGACTCTTAACGAATTTCTTTCGAAATTAGCAAGCACACCGCAGCAAATTGAGTTTACCGATACCATGGCGGTCATAGACAACAATTATGACTTTACCCCAAGTGGTTTTAACAATCATGGCCTGCTAAGCGCGGCAAATGAAAATAATGGCTCGTGTAAAATTTTTGCCTTTGCTAAGCTAAATCAACTGAGTAAACAAAACACCCTAGATTGCTTTGGCGCGTTTTATCATAATGACGTATTACACAATCCTGAAGGGCAAGACCATATGAACATTCGCACCTTTATGCTTGCCCCTGAAGCGACCCCTTTCTTAGGGATTACTTTTACCGAGCAAGACGTGCTAAAAGCGAAGTGAGTAAAAGCCAATAGTTAAAGGCTTTTTTCCATAAAATAACGGCAGCCGTCGAGTGGGTAGTTACGCATTTCATATTTAACTAGGTAGCCGTTGTTTTCGTAAAAGGGTTTAGCTTGGAAATCGAGCGTATCAAGTTGTGCGGTGTTTGCACCAAGTGCTTTAGCTTTACTCTCTAATTCATTGAGTAATCGTGTCGCAAGTCCTTTACCACGCGTCTTATCATCACACCAAAGCCAACTAATAAGCAGCCAATTGCCAAATACCTGACCATGAATACCAGCAACCACACTGTTTTGTTTATTAACGAACTTAAAACCAACGGGAATACGCTCGGCATTAAAATACGCGGCGTTGAAAGCCACAATATGTTCTCTAAGCTGGTTGTTTAAATCAGCTGAGTCATCACTTTTTAATTGATACATATACTCAGTATACGCTTATATCGTTAATCAGTATAAGTGGTTCTTACCATAGGGTACTTCAAGCATGTTGCTGGCCAGCTTTTCGGGCTGACCACACATCTCATCATAAGCACTAGTGTGGCGTAAAACCATATCACCATAACTTAGGTGATCGAGGCGCTTTTGAATGTGCAACGGGCTAATATCACGAATAAACTCACCTTGCTCATCAGTAACATAATACTCAACGTTATTGATCAGCACAGACACCTGATACAGCGCCATTTCTAATGAATGAAGGATAACCTTTTGCAGTGGTTGGTGAGCTGCAAGCTCTGATAATTTGATAGGCATGTGCATTCCTCTTTGGTGGTGGAACTATTCATACGTGATTTTGATATACTGTGATCAAATTAATTGTACAAAAATAACTCATGCCAGAAAAGGTACGACTTGCTAAATTTATTGCCCATGCGGGTGTTTGCTCTCGAAAGCAAGCATCGCGCTTGATAGATCAAGGTGAGGTAACAGTAAATGGCCGTGCCGCAAATCATATAGATCATGTTGATGAGCACGATGATGTGATTGTACTTGGCGAAAAAATTTTAGCTAAGGCACCACTCACCTACTTTGCTTATCACAAGCCTGTTGGTATAGATTGCAAATTAAATGCTGATGACCCAACAAGCCTTATTCATAGCCTGCCTAAAACCACTCGCGTTTACCCAATTGGCCGGCTCGACAAAGACTCCCGAGGTTTGTTGATTTTGACCAATGACGGTGAGTTTTGTAATCAACTGATCCACCCTGATTACCACCAACCCAAACGCTATTTAGTCACCGTTGATAAGTCCCTTGATAGCGATTTTTGTAAAAAAATGGCGGGCGGTGTGCCTGTCGATAAACAAATAACCCTCCCTTGCACGGTGACTCAAGTCAGCGAAACACAGTTTTGCATCGTCTTAAAACAAGGTTTAAATCGGCAAATACGTAAAATGGCTCGTTTTTGTGGCTACAAAGTCATCGACCTTTACCGCACAGATATCGCAAAACTGTCACTCACCACGCTGAATTTGCCCGAAGGACAAATAGTCAGTATCAAAAAAAGTGACATTCTCTAACAAAAAAGTTTGCATTAATTGATTACACGTGTAATCTTTAATTAAAGATTACATCTGTAGGCATAAAAATGATTGAACTTTCTAAAGCTGAATTCGAAGTATTAGATGCAGTATGGCTTGGCTACCCAGCCACAGCTAGTGAAGTAATTGCGCGTTTAAGTGACGATAAAGAATGGCACGAAAAAACCATTAAAACGCTACTAAGCCGTTTAGTTAAAAAAGGCGCTCTTAGCTTCGAGAAACAAGGCCGCCAATATAACTACACTCCTTGCATCGCCCGTGAAGAATACACATTAAAAGAAAGCCAAAGCTTTATTGAACGCTTCTTTAATGGCCGTATTGCGCCACTGGTGAGTGGCTTTGCTAAATCAGAGCAACTCTCGCAACATGATATTGATGAGCTGAAAAAGGTCATTGATGATTGGGAAAAACAGCAAAAATAAGGCGTTGTTATGTTAGATGCATTTTTTAATTGGCTGTTAGATCAACAACTTTTGATCTCATCTGCAATTATGTTTTTATTGCTGCTAGAGCGAAAGTTACTAAGCCAGCTATCGGCACGCTTGGTTTATACACTGTGGGCGCTTTTACCAATTAGTTTATTGTTAGCGAACCTACCAGAGCACTTAAAGCCAATTCAAAACGACTTTATCAGTAAGCTGACTATCACGCCAAACACAGCAATAATGCCACAGTTTACGCTCACTTGGTTTGCTATTTATGGCTTTATTAGTGCCGCACTGCTGATCACTGCCGTATATTTTCATTACCGTTTTCTAGCGAAACTGCAGTTAGCGCCAATTACGCTTGATCATCACAGCAATCAAAGTATGCACTTATACCAAAGCAACCAAGTGAGCTCACCTATGGTTGTTGGGGTTTTAAATACCAAGTTAGTGCTGCCTACAAACTATCAAAGCCACTACGATAACCATGCTTTAGCGCTTATTTTAGAGCATGAATTAGTGCACATTAAACGCAAAGATAACCTAATTAATGCCATCGCTTTAAGTGCCACTATTTTGTTGTGGTTTAACCCTGTCGCTTGGCTTGGTTATGCAAGTCTGCGCCGTATTCAAGAGCTTTCATGTGATGAGCAAGTACTCAAAAATAAATCAACTGAACAACGAATTTTATACAGTAAGGCATTAGTGCACTGTGCAAGCTTTAGCAGAACAGGCTTAATGGCTTATTCACAATACGGAGATAAAAACACCATGTTACAACGTCTAAATCAGATCAAGCAGATCGACAACAGCTCATTTATTGCAAAAACAGCGTTAGTTATTTTTACAATGGGCATGCTTAGCAGTTTTGCCATTGCAAAACAGCCGATGTCAGTTGAAAAGACAAAAGACTATCAAGCGGTAATGCGCGTAGAGCCGATATACCCAATTCAAGCGGCAGAGCAAGGTATAAGCGGTTCAGTCGTTTTGAAATACGATATTTTACCAAGCGGCGCCACCAGCAATGTTAGTGTGGTGAGTGCAGAGCCTGAAGGTGTTTTCAATCGAGAAGCGAAAAGAGCCTTAAAAAAATGGCAGTATGCGCCGTCTGAATCTGGCTTTAAAAACGCCTTAGTGCAACTCGATTTTGCCTTAGACGAAAACTATCAAGCAAAGGATTTAATAGAGAAAATTAAAGTTAGCTCTAAGTAAAAGTAACCACTTAAGACCCTAAAGCAAGCGCCTTATTTAAGCCGCTTGCTTTGTGGTTTTTGACTACTAGCTCTATCGCTAAATACAAAGAGCAATCATCGCCACAGCACAAACATAGCCAACAAGCCAAACTAATGAACGTAAAATATCCTGGTTTATGTAGTAGAAAATACAATACAACACACGGGCAATAACATGCACAATCGCAAGGGTCTCAGTTACCTGATAGACATTATTGCTACCTATAACGACTGCCAACGCGACCGCAAAAATAATCAGCGATTCAAAGCTATTTTGATGTGCTGCCAACGCACGAGCACCAAAGCCGGTTAGTTTAGCTTGTTGCTCGCGAGGGTGCTTATTGTCGTAGCCTGCCAACTTATTTTGAGCAAAAGCCACAGGCGCTTTGGCTAAATAGGGTATGAGTACTGCGATGAGTGCGCAGATAATCAGTGTGGTCATGATATTTCCTTATCTTTTAACTATAATACCCTACCCTAGCGTAAACAAAAAAAAGCCGCTACTTAAAACAGCAGCGGCCAGCAATAGCATCATTGTCACTATAGTCTAAAGTCAGCATAAAAGCCCTGCGGCATATTGTCACAGCTGAGTTTTTCTCAAGTTGGTCGATAAGCTGATGCTCTCATACTTTGGTTTTGTTACTATATACCCAAGCCTCCTCAAGATGCAGAATTCAGCGTTTCACAGGAGCTTAATATCAAGGCGGTACTTTGCAAGAATGGCAGTCCCTTTTAAGAAGTAACAACGATGAGAGTAAGTGCCTGTGAAGCGCCCAAAGGGTTGGTTTAAAAGCGATTTATACTGCGTTATTGATTTTAACAATAGAACCACTATTATTTGCAATCAATGCCTTGCCTAAATCGCTTTTAATTCCAACTGAAACTCACATCTTGAGGTGGCTTGGGTATAAATACTCCTCATTAATTTATTTTCAATATGACTTGGATTTTCTTAACTATTTTTGCGGCATTTATGCAGTCGTGGCGCAACGCTTTGCAAAGCAAACTCAGTGCAACAGTGAGTGTTGCCGGGGTAACGCTTGCTCGCTTTATCGTTGCCAGCCCAATTGCTGCCCTGTATTTATTTGCACTTTATCAATATCAAGACGCCGCACTTCCTGACTTTAATCTGGCTTTTATTGGCTACATTGTTGGCGCCAGTATCGTCCAAATTGTTGCCACAGGTTTAATGGTAAAGCTGTTTAAAATGAATAACTTTGCAGTCGGTGCAGGGCTTGCTAAAAGTGAAGCGCTAATGGCGGCCATTTTAGGTGTCATGTTCTTTGGCTCAGCACTGTCGTTACTGGGCTGGGTTGGCGTATTTATTGGTGCAATTGCGGTACTGCTATTAAGTGGCATCGCGAATGTTAAACACTTTAATTTGGGCACCGCACTGCTTGGGCTTGCTTGCGGCACTTCTTTTGCTCTCTCTTCATCATGGATCCGTGAAGCAAGTTTAAGTTCAGGGCTGACTTTTCCGCATTCTGCAGCTTGGGTGTTAGTGCTGATAATCAGTTTACAAACACTGATGCTATGCGTGTATATTGCATTCAAAGAGCGCGATACTTTTAAGAAAATGTGGCAACACAAAGGCACCACGACCGCTGTTAGTATTTGTAGCTGTTTAGGTTCTATTGGTTGGTTTAGCGCCATGAGCTTGCAGCATGTTGCTTATGTAAAAACACTGGGGCAGATAGAAGTATTTTTTACCATTATGGTATCGATTCTTTGGTTAAAACAGCCGTTAAAACGCCAAGACACGGCGGGGCTTGTGTTAATTGCACTGGCTGCCATTCTTGTAATGCTACCCAATTAGGCTTATTCCTAGTCATTAAAAAAGCGGCTATGCCGCTTTTTTAATGACTAATCTTTAGGGTTATTACACCACTAATTATCAACAGTACTCCGGCAATGCGGCCAAAAGTGGCGGCATCCCCATAAAATAAAATACCAACCAAGAAAGTGCCAGCAGCACCAATACCTGTCCATACTGCATAGGATGTCCCCATCGGTATATCCTTTTGCGCCAACCACAACATAAAGCCACTAGCGACCATAAAGGCGACGGCTATTGCAATGCCTAACCAGCGACTGTCTGCCTGTTGAGACATCTTAAGGCCAACAGGCCAGCCAATTTCTAACAGACCTGCGACAATTAAATACAACCACGCCATTATTGTTCTCGCTTTTTCAAAATTACATCATATAAATCTTCACGGCGGTCTTTTAAGTTTCTTACCGTTCCTTCACTGTGAAGAATTTTAAGTTTATCCATATCTAAATCACTGAATAACAGCATTTCAGTATTTGGCGTTGCTTCATTCAAGGTTGCATCATGCGGGAACGAGAAATCTGAAGGGGTAAGCACTGCTGATTGCGAATACTGTACATCTAAGCTTTCTACTTCAGGTAAGTTACCAACCGAGCCTGCAATCACAACATAACATTCATTTTCGATTGCACGTGCTTGCGCACAATGACGAACACGTAAGTAACTATTTTTTGTATCTGTCCAAAATGGCACGAACAAAATATCTAATCCTTGCTTAGCGAGAATACGCGACAGCTCAGGAAACTCTACATCGTAACAAATTTGAATACCGACACGACCCGCATCCGTTTCAAATACCGCAATTTTATCACCGCCTTGGATCACCCAGTCATTTTGCTCGTGAGGGGTAATATGAATTTTACGCTGCTCATCAATTTTACCGCTACGGTGGCACAAATAGCTGACATTATAAATCTTGTCGTCTTCAGCGAGTGGCATGGAACCGGTGATAATATTGGCATTGTATTCAACCGCCATGCGCGACATCGCATCACGGAAGGTTTCTGTGTATTCGGCCAGATAACGAATGGCTTCCGTTTGATTGCTTTGCTCAGTGAGACCCATTAACGGGGCATTGAAAAATTCCGGAAACAGAATAAAGTCACTTTTATAATCTGATACTGTATCAACAAAATACTCCACCTGCTTGAGCAGCTCTTCCACAGACTCAACACAACGCATTTGCCATTGTACGGCACCGACACGGACAATTGATTTGGTCGACTCAAGTACCGTATCAGTCGGCTCAAACATAATGTTATTCCACTCTAGTAAAGTGGCATAACCAACTGACTCCTGATCTTCAGGAAGGTATTTTTTAAGTAAACGTTTAACTTGGAAATCATTAGATAGCTGAAAGCTTAAAATCGGATCATACAGCTCTTTGTGGTCAACTTTTTCGATGTACTCCATCGGAGACATCTCTGCACTGTGATTGTAATAGCGCGGAATACGTCCACCCGCTAAAATAGCGCGCAAGTTATACTGACGGCACAGCTCTTTACGCGCATCGTATAAGCGACGACCCAGTCGCATCCCTCGGTGAGTTGATGAAATCACCACATCTAAACCATAAAGTGCATCACCTTCAGGATCACTAAATACACGGTCGTGACCATCAACAATATCTTCGTAGGTATGTGGGTTAGAAAAGCGCGCGTAATCAACCTGTACACTCAAGGCGATGCCTACTAAAACACCATCGTCAACAATGCCTATTTGCCCTTCCGGAAACTGGTCTATTAGCCTAAAAATAGTATGGCTTGGCCAAGCACCTCCAAGCCCTGGGTAAGCTTGATCCATGAGGGTCTTTATTTGTGGGTACTGTTCTTTAGTTAGATTACAAATCTCTAAATGCGTTTTTTCCGCCGGCATAACTACTCCTTTTTAGGCACGAAAATAATATCAAGGCAAACGGCAAGCCGATATCAAT
Organism: Pseudoalteromonas simplex; assembly: GCF_015278155.1. Classification (NCBI taxonomy): domain Bacteria; kingdom Pseudomonadati; phylum Pseudomonadota; class Gammaproteobacteria; order Alteromonadales; family Pseudoalteromonadaceae; genus Pseudoalteromonas; species Pseudoalteromonas simplex. The sequence continues at coordinate 48,084 of NZ_JADILN010000013.1, read as the reverse complement.
GATGGTTTGATTAGAGTGGCATTAATTCACAGTCCTGCCAAGCTTAAAGCTTAGCAAAAACGAAGTGAACTGGTGTTTAACCCGATTAAATTAAATGAATTAAAGAAACAGAAATCTCTTTAATTCTTCACAGCCTAAATTTTAATCTATACTAGTTTTTACACCTAGCTGTCTAAGAGGTCCGGTTGCTAAAACATCTCTTAAAACAACCTAAGCAATCAGAGTTACAAGAAATAGAGCATGTTAAGTTTCTTATTATTTTGAAGATTGCTTACTTTGCACTCGCAGTCCACGTTGTGCTAATTCCCGTTTTCGCTCACATTGGTGCAGTTACTTTGGCAATAGTAAATGTTCTAAGTGTGTGTGCATGGGCTGGAGGAATTTTTCTAATCAAACAAGGTTTAACCTCCTTAGCTCTTCGTGTGTTTTGTCTTGAAGTTGTTATTCACTCAACCATTGTTTGTGCAATGCTTGGCTTAGATGCAGGATTTCAATTTTATCTATGGACTGTGTCTTGCCTGTTAATGATCGACTATCAACTAACTCTAAAGCGAGCTTCTTTGTATAGCGTGTTAATGATCATTGCTTTTGCATTGTTGTATGTGTTTTTTTCAAATACAAACTACCCTTTTGCTTACTCTGAGCTGCTTCCCCATATTAAAATAATTAATATAATTATTGCTGGCTTACCTATGATTTATGGCATGGGCTTCATTAGAGAGATTACTCTTTCACAACGACTAGAGTTAACGGAAATGGCAGCCCGGGATCCTCTTACAAAACTTTTCAATCGCCGCTTTGCTAAAAAGCTAATTATGAATGCACGCAAAAGTTGCATAAATAATAACAGCCCTCTTTGCATGGCCATGGCAGACATCGATCAGTTTAAAAGAATCAATGATAATTACGGGCATGATAAAGGTGATACTATTTTAGTGAATATTTCACGACTCATCAGTGAATTCATGAGCGAGGATGATATTGCAGTTCGTTGGGGCGGAGAAGAGTTTTTACTAATACTTACTCAATCTAATGAACGCCAAGCCTTTGCAAAAATTGAAGCTTTGCGTACAAAAATAGCAGCATTGGAAGCTCACCCTGACTGTCCGGATTTAAAAGTAACTATGAGCTTTGGTTTAATTGAATGGCAACCCCTTACTCCCATAGAAAAAATGCTGCAGTATGCAGATTCAGCGCTGTATGAGAGCAAGCACTCTGGCCGTAATAAGACCACGATAGTGCATGCTCAAAGTACATTTTTTGAAAATGAAGATTAATTAATTGCCTCAATAGTAATGCTATGTGCAATCTCTTGCGGCAATAATGGCGTTAAACCATTACTGACATAATCGTTAAACCCGGCACGATAAAATTCTGACAATGGATGCCCAGATTGCCCACCCGGAATAGCCATAATCGCTTTATCTAAATGCCCTGGTTGAACAATAAAGCGCTGCGAAGCACCAAAACTACGCCCTTGTACTGAAGGCATAAAGGTATCACCAAACCCAGGCGCCGTAGGCATATTCAATAAGCTTTTAAGTACCGGTATTTGCTTGGCAAATGGGTGCTCAATCACTAACTCGTTGACCTTACCCCACTCCCAGCTGTGCGGGTTGTTACCGTACTGCTCGGTTAGTTTAGTGATAACGCGATCAAATGCAGCTAGCATTTGCTGATTCCAGTTTGCATACTCTGGGTTTAACCATGCTTCAAGCTGCGCTTCGATAAGTTGCCAAACAGCAGGCTCTAAGTCTCGTTTTACTGGTTTTAAGCTGCTGTCGAGGGCTTTTAGCTTATTCTCTAATGGACTAAATAAACCATTAATTACTTCACTGCGGTAACGCTTTACTAAGGTATAACCAATTGAATCGCTACAAGCACACGCCTGCCAATTATTTAGCTCTTTTAAATACAGCGCATATTTATCGCCTGCGTTGCTGAGCTGTTTGACCAGCAGTTTATGCCAAGCTGTTAAGAATCGAGCTTCATTATCATGTTGTAAGTCATAAAAATCTTGTTCGTTGAACTGTTGCTTTTCAAATAAACGATCGCGAATTTGTGCCGAGCGAGCCCCCATGGCATAAGCACCATTACCAAAGCGCTGGTCATCCTCTGCGGAAACAACGCGTGAGTTGCCCGTCCATAATCGGCCACTGTCTGGGTTTTTAACAAATGGACGCAGCGTTTCGTTTTCATGCCACGCTGCAGGATACGCTTGCTCAGCCACCGCTAATTGATGGGGCTCTTTACGGGCTGGAACGGCTCCCATATTCTTCCAAGCGGCGTTACCTTGATCATCAACAACCATTAAATTTTGGACAGGAATACCCACCTCAGCCGCAAGCGCTAGTGCATCATCAACCGTACTTGCTTGCTCAAGCTTAAGTAATTCCATATCAACCGCATACTCATGGTGAGCAACCCAACTTAGTGCATATGGTTTGCCATTAATTTCTTTTACTGGGCCATATTCACTCATGGTTAAAGCATAATTTTCAATGCTGCCGTCATTGAGTAAGATGGGTTCATCTATCTGCCACGTTTTCTCTTTACTCTCAAGGGCTATCCAATCGGCTGTATCTAAATAACCATTGGTGAACCCCCACGCTATTTTATTATTGGTACCAACTACAATTGCTGGAGCGCCAGGTAAAGACACACCGGTGATTTGCTGCATTTCACCATTGAGTGGATAATTGAGCTGGGCACGGTACCAAATGATTGGTACTGCAAATGATAAGTGCATATCGTCTGACAACATTGCAGCACCAGTTTCAGTTAACTGCCCAGTAACTGCCCAGTTATTACTACCAAGCTCCTTGCGCTCTGCAATCTCAGTCATAGCCCATTGAGCGTCTTTGAGATTTGGAATACCGCCGTTATAAGGTGCTAATAGGCTGTTATCGAGCGCCGCTTGATAAAGGCTAGGCTGAGTAATAAAGTCGACCATCGCCTTACCGTAGAGATCTTCGATTTCGATCAGTGTTCTGTCGCGTTCAAAGGTAGCCGTTTGCAAATCTAAATACATACTAAAAATGATTAGTAAGCTGTCTTCACTTTGCCAAGGTTTTGCTTCAGCGCCAGTCAGTAAATATTCAAAACTATCGAAACCTACTTGCGCATGACCCTCATTAACCCCATTCGCGTAAGCTTTTAATAGCGCTTTATCTTTTGCTGGTAACTGCGCAACAGCAATCTGACTACGTTTGCGTAACTGATGAAAACGCATTTTTTTATCAAGCCCAACAGCAGCTTTACCAAATAATTCACTAAGCTCACCTGCGGCATTACGGCGCAGTAAATCCATTTGAAAGAATCGGTCCTGACCATGCGCAAAACCAAGAGCATAGGCTGCATCTAAACGGTTTTCGGCATGAATAACAGCCAGCCCTAAAGTGTCTCGTTCAATCTTCACTGATTGCGAAATAGCGTCGCTTTTACCCCGGCCATCAAGAGCCGGTAAACTTAGATTTAATACACCATAAACAAGCCCTGTTGCGAGTAACACCACAACGAACAAACCTATTAATAACCATTTGATTATCTTGAACATGCCATTTACCCTTGCGCTAAAGTAACACTGTATTAACCTGCTATATTAACCTGAGTTTTGTGAAAAAATAGTGTTGCTATCCAAATATTTAAATTTAGTTTTCTTGATTAGCTGATGATTGTTAATTGCCTCAGAAATTGTCTATAGTAGGGAAATAGTTTAGAAATCAATCTTTCTCATGCCATTAGCAACTGAAACCGATAATAAAAAACTGCAAAAACTAAAGTTAGCCTTTTGGTTTTCACTTGCGCTAGTTATTGTAATTGGCTTAATCATCGATCAATTAAACTATAGCCGAGAAAAAGATGCATTCCGTGCTCAGGAGATTGCGCGAGTTAGCGCTTACCGTGCAAAGTTAGAGGCGACTCTAATCTCTAATATTCAACTTGTTCGCGGCCTTGCCGTCGCAGTTGCTGCTGAGCCAAATTTAAATCAAAGCCGCTTTTCTCAAATTGCCACGCCATTATTCGAAACCTCTTCAGAATTAAGAAATATCGGCGCTGCACCAAACATGATCATTCAGATGACTTACCCACTAAAAGGAAATGAGAAATCAATTGGTCTCAATTTTCTAGAAAACGCCGCGCAGCGAGACGATGCAATTAAGGCGCGCGATGAAAACAAAATTGTCATGGCAGGCCCCTTAGAACTAGTACAAGGCGGTCAAGCCTTAATAGCTCGCATGCCTATTTTTACACCACCAGAACAGCACTTTTGGGGATTACTTTCTGTCGTACTCGATATTGATAAAGTTTATAACAATTCGGGGCTTCTAGCTTTAAATAAGCACTACGACATAGCGTTACAGGGTCGAAACGGGTTAGGTGCTGAGGGGGAATTTTTCTACGGAAATAGCGCTATTTTAAATGACACACCACTTAATTTTGGCATTAATTTCCCTGGCGGGAATTGGCGTATGTATGCTGTTCCGAAAGCAGGTTGGCATCCACCAAAATCAGCCATTTGGCCGTTACGTATCGCCATAATTATCGTATGTATATTATTTGCGGGTGCTTGTGTGTTCTTTTTAAAAATGCTCGAGCGCCAATACAAAAGCGAGCGAATGCTCGAAACAATGAGTAGCCTAGCAAAAGTAGGTGCGTGGTCATTTAATCTAGAGACCAAAGCTGTTTATTGGTCAGATATGACTAAACAAATCTTTAAGTTGCCACTCAATAAACAACCACAATGGCCAACCAATCTCGACTATTTTAAACCCGGTTACAGCCGTGACAAAATTCGCCACTTAATCGAAAAAGCGATAAAAGAAGGTGAAAGCTTTGAAACTCAAGTGCAAATAATCACTGTATCAGGCGAAGCTATCTGGGTTTTAGCGCATGGCGAATCTGAATATAAGAATGGCCGCTGTATCAAACTATTTGGATCATTACAAAACATAGATGCTCGCAAACGTGTTGAGCTTGAAAACAATAAAATTGCCTTGCACAACGAAATACTTGCCTCATTAACTGTTCACGAAGCCGTCTTAACGGGTAATTTAAACTTATCTAAGCATGTAATTGTAAAAGCGATATGCCAAGCACTAGAGGTTGATCGAGCAAGCATTTGGTTATTTAGCGAAGACCGACAAACGCTTAACTCGTTTGCTAGTCATGATCAAAATCAATCGCGTTTTAGTCGGGCAGTGTCGTTACAGCAAATAGAACACCCTAACTATTTTGATGCCATTAACAATAACGCCGTTATAAATGCGAGTGATGCATATCACCACCCGTTTACCAAGGAGTTAGCTAGCAATTATTTTGATCGCGCTGATATTCGCTCCATGCTTACTGCAATCATTCCGACTGGAAGTAAAAGTATGGGGGTGGTGTGCGCAGAGAACAGCGCATCAAGACGACATTGGAGTAAAAACGAGGAAAGCTTTTTAATTGCAGTTGCGGCACTTATTGGTAGCTTACATGCAAGCCAACAGCGTATAGAAACTGAACATCAGCTAGTTCAAGCGAAAAATGCAGCAGAACAAGCAGTAAAAATAAAAGGTGAATTTTTAGCAAGTATGAGCCATGAAATCCGCACCCCGATGAATGGGGTTATTGGCATGCTTAATATCATTAAACAAACAAAATTAGATAAACAACAAAGCCATCATCTTGAATTGGCACAGTCATCAGCAGAGTCATTGCTGCATATTATCAATGATATTTTAGACTTTTCAAAAATTGAAGCTGGTAAGCTCGATATCGAAAACGTGAGTTTTAATATATCTAAACTTCTAGGCGATACCATTGAATCATTTGCTATAAAAGCAGAGCAAAACAATACCAAACTGTTACTAGATGCAACTCATATCAAACGTGAATTTATCATAAGCGACCCAAATCGTATTAGGCAAATCATCAATAACCTAATAGGTAATGCAGTTAAATTCACAAAAGACGGTGAGATAGTCGTGATAGCCAAACTTGAAACTGCTGATAACGAGTTATATCTGAATTGCTCTGTTGTTGATAATGGCTTAGGCATAAAACCAGAAAAACAAGCAACTCTTTTTGATTCTTTTACTCAAGCTGATGCTTCAACTACCCGGCAATATGGCGGCACAGGCCTTGGTCTTGCCATTGTTAAACAGCTTTGTACTCTAATGGGCGGCGATGTAAATGTTGTCAGTTCTTATGGAGAAGGCAGCACGTTCAATTTCTCAATTAAAGTAAAATTTGACTACCAAAAGCAGCTGCATGAGCCAAGTCACTTAATTGATAAAAAACGTATTTTAATCGCTGACAACTGCAAGCTCAGTAGCAGCATTACTAAAAAACAATTGCAATTATGGGGAGCAAAAGTTGAAGTTATTGGCAATATGCCAAGCTTAATTAATCGTGCGGCCCACTCTCAAGAGCCACCTTGCGATGCAGTTTTTATAGATTACCAACTTTATATGCAAGCAGAACAATCAGAGCAACGAGCGTTCCAAAAATATTATAATAACAATGCATGTAAATGTATTTTAATGGCACCTATGAGCCTAACTGAAGAGCAATCTAAACAAACTTTAGAAGCGCAAAGTATTATATTTAAACCTTTAACCCCTTCAGACTTATTTAACTCTTTGGCTAATGAAAAGTACATTGAACAACACCAAGTAAATAAAGAACAAAGCATCGCTAAAATTTCCATGCCAGCTTCGAGTACATCATCTCGCGTCTTATTAGTCGAAGACAATAAAGTTAACCAAGTGGTTGCTGGCGCCTTACTCAAACAAGCAGGTATTAGTTTTGACATTGCTGAAAATGGTCTTGAGGCAATAACAAAACTAGCAAATAATGAGAATGCCCCTTACGAACTAGTGCTAATGGACTGCCAAATGCCAGAAATGGACGGCTATCAAGCAACAAAGGCAATAAGATTAGGAAAAGCTGGCGAAGCACATCAGAAAGTCAATATTGTTGCACTAACTGCCAATGCAATGCAGGGTGACAAAGAACGCTGTTTAGATGCTGGCATGGATGATTATTTAACAAAACCCCTTAACTTTGACTCATTAAATAAAAAATTAGCAATTTGGCTAAGTGCAGCACATTAAAGAGAAATAAAATCATGCAATTATCATCGATACAACAACGCGTTATTGGCTGTTTACTCGAAAAGCAAAGTACAACACCCGAACATTATCCGTTATCTTTAAACTCCCTCACTAATGCATGTAATCAAAAATCTAACCGAGAACCGGTACTGTCTCTCACTGAGGCGCAAGTACAAGATACACTCGATGAGCTTATTGCATCACGCTTAGTAACTCTTGATGAAGGGTTGTCAGGGCGGGTTAATAAATATGCTCACCGCTTTTGTAATACCGAATTTGGCAGTTTGCAATTTACTGAGCAGCAACGCGCCATTATTTGTTTACTGCTGCTACGCGGCCCACAAACACCGGGAGAACTAAGAACGCGCAGCAACCGCCTCGCTGAGTTTAGCAATGTCAATGAAGTTGAAGCCGCATTAAATGCACTCATTGAGCAAGAACATGTTGCACGCTTAGCACGAGAGCCAGGAAAACGAGAGAGCCGCTATATGCACTTATTTGTTGACCCAGGCAGCATCACTGAGGATATGGCTGTTAGTGAGCCGATGCAGGATAACAACAGTGAAGTGCAACAATTACTGAGCGAAATCGAAGATCTTAAGCAGCAAGTCAACGAAATAAAAGCGCATTTAGGTCTTTAATAAAAACCGCGCCCATAACATAATGTAAAAAACGCTGACAACCACAACGAAAAATAGGAGCTCTACCATGCGTGCCGACATTCTGGCGGAAATGAAAGTCCAACCAACTATTGATGTAAAAGCACAAATCACCCGTCGCGTTAACTTTCTTAAAAGCCGACTTATTGCTGCGCACTCTCGCTCACTTGTATTAGGGATCAGTGGCGGTGTTGATTCATCAACCTGTGGCCGCTTATGCCAATTAGCGGTTGATGAATTAAACCAAGAATACAACACCAGCAAGTATCAATTTATTGCTGTGCGCTTACCTTATGGCATTCAAGCAGATGAAGATGAAGCACAAATGGCTGTTGATTTCATTAAGCCAAGCAAGCGTATGACGGTTAACATTAAAGCGGCTGTCGATGGCATGCATGAACAAGCAATGGCCGCGGTTGTTGGTGGTGGTGCTGAATTACCAGAGCAAGCTAAAATTGACTTTATCAAAGGCAATGTGAAGGCACGCCAGCGCATGGTTGCGCAGTATGAAATTGCTGGTTTCTGCCAAGGCTTAGTGGTTGGTACCGATCACAGTGCTGAAAACATCACGGGTTTTTACACCAAGTTTGGTGACGGTGCATGTGATTTAGCGCCGTTATTTGGTTTATCAAAGCGTCAAGTTCGTGCACTTGCTGAGCATTTGGGAGCACCAGCAGTACTGGTAAATAAAGCCCCAACGGCCGATTTAGAGTGTGATCGCCCAGGTCTGACTGACGAAGAAGCGCTAGGCCTCACTTACGATCAAATTGATGATTTCTTAGAAGGTAAAGACGTCAGCAATGAAGTCGAAGAAAAGCTAACAGCAATTTACTTACGTACTCAACATAAACGCCAAGCAATCCCAACCGTTTACGACGAGCTTTAAAAACGGTTAAAACACTAAAAGGGCAATAATAATTGCCCTTTTTCCTTCCTCGTACAGTCCCTTAGCAGTATTCAAAACCTTCAATCACTCATTATCGGCCGCGCTAAATGATCTAGAGCGCTATGCTTGACGTAAAAGTTAGCAACATGATTGCAGTAAAGATGAAATAGTTCTGTAATTTGGTTTATAGTTGATACAGTTAAATACATTACATTTCAAATCAAAAATCTAAGGTTTTATATTAGTTTATGTCATCGCCCATTTTAATTACTGGCGCAGGCCAACGTATTGGACTCGCTCTGGCCGAGCACTTTTTAGCGCAAGGGCAAGAAATCATAGTCACTTACCGTACCCGCCATGAAGCAATTGATGTGCTTGCAGGCAAAGGCGCTATTTGTATCCATGCAGATTTTAATAGTGACCAAGCTATCGGGCATTTTATCGAAGAATTAAAAACCCATACCAACCAGCTCAAGGCAATTATCCATAATGCGTCTAGCTGGGATTGCGAAGCAAATAACCACGATTACGCAGACCTATTCGATAACATGATGCGTATCCACGCCAAAGCGCCCTACTTAATTAATTTAGCAGCTTCTGATTTGTTACTGCATTATCAGCAAAACAGTGGTACAGCCGCAGATATTATTCACTTAACCGATTACGTAGTTGAAAAAGGCAGCCCTAAACACCTTGCTTATGCAGCAAGCAAAGCGGCGCTTGATAATTTAACCAAGTCGTTTGCAGCTAAATTTGCACCAGACATTAAAGTGAATGCTATCGCCCCTTCGTTAATTATTTTTAACGAACACGATAGCGACGAATACAAAGCTAAAACATTAAAGAAATCGCTAATGGGCATTGAGCCCGGCTGCGCCGAGATTATTAACAGCGTAGAACTATTACTAAGCAGTCACTACATTACAGGTCGTTCTATGCCTGTTGATGGTGGCAGACATTTAAAATAACGAATTACTGAGAAAGCTATGCACGATGATTTAAAAAACAGTTACCAACAAATAATTACCGCAGTAGGTGAAGATCCTGCTCGTGAAGGATTACTCGACACACCAAAGCGCGCTGCAAAAGCAATGGAGTACCTGACTAAAGGTTATCGTCAAACATTAGACGAGATCACCAACAATGCGGTATTCACTTCAGATGCCGATGACATGGTATTGATCCAAGACATTGAGCTTTACTCTATGTGTGAACATCACTTACTGCCGTTCGTTGGCCGCTGCCATATTGCTTATATTCCTGATGGCAAAGTGCTTGGTTTATCAAAGTTTGCGCGAATTGTTGATATGTATGCGCGTCGTTTTCAAATTCAAGAACAATTAACTCATCAAATTGCTAAAGCGGTTGAAGAAGTAACTGGTGCGAAAGGTGTTGGCGTAATCGTTGAAGCAAAACACATGTGTATGATGATGCGCGGCGTTGAAAAACAAAATTCAAGCATGCGTACATCAGTTATGTTAGGTAACTTCAGAGCCGATCCAAAAACCCGTAACGAGTTTTTACAACTAGTTAGAGGGTAATGATGGCCAACGCAATTATTAATGTCACTAACCTCAGGCTACGAACCTTTATTGGTTTTAATCCTGAGGAACGTGAGAAAAAACAAGATGTAGTGATTAACTTAGAAATCCACTACCCTGCAGATCAAGCCTGTGAAACTGATGCGGTTGATAAAGCGCTAAACTACAAGACCATCACCAAAGAAGTGATCAGCCTTGTAGAGGAAGGCCACTTTTTGCTGTTAGAAAAATTGGTTGCTGAGATTTTAGCAATTTGCCACCAGCATCAAAGTGTTCACTATGCCAAAGTGCGCGTTGATAAACCGCACGCGCTGCGCTTTGCAGATTCAGTATCACTGACTCTTGATTGGCAAAAAAGCTAGAATAAGAATTTATCAAGCCCTACTGCAAAGGCAAGCACAGCTAAATAACGTGCGCCTTTGCCTAGGGTCACGAGTAACAAAAAGATTGAAAACTGAACCCTAAAAATTCCGCCAACTACCGTTAACGGGTCGCCGACAATAGGCAGCCAAGCAAACAGCAAACTGTAAATACCGTACTTATTAAATTGCTGTTCGGCTTTGTCTATCGACTTTTGTGAAACGGGAAACCATTTACGGTCTTTAAATCGCATGACTTGCGTGCCCAGCCAATAATTAACACAGCTCCCAAGCACATTGCCCACGGTTGCACTTAACCATAATAGCCAAATTAAATAGTCACCACTGGCTATCATAGCGGTCATCACTAATTCTGAAGAGCTAGGTAATAGGGTAGCTGCAATAAATGCGCTGAAAAATAACGATAAGTAGGCCATAAACATCACATAAAAAAGCTCAGCAAATGGCTGAGCTTTTAGTATATGGCAATTAGTTTACTTTATAAATTCTATCGCCATTGGATATTTAACTTCTTTACCATCGTTGGCTTTAATCGCCGATACTACCACCATAATCAATGAGAATAGCGCAACCAATGGCAGCAGAATGACACCAACGACAACAAACATCAGCATAAAGCAGACAATGTAAGCAATCATCATGGTTAATTGAAAGTTTAATGACTTGCGACCATGCTCAGCAACGAGCGGCATTTCTTCTTTTTTTACAAGCCAAACAATCAAAGGCCCAATCACTGAGCCAAACGGAAAAAGTAAACCAGCTAAGGCACTTAAGTGACAAAACATTGCCCAAGTGCGCTGGTCTTTATCTGCCACAATTATTTCAACTTTTTGATTATCATCCATTTTAAATTCCTTGTTATGGGTCTATTTGTCTCTTTACTATAAACCTTAATAGCATTTTACCCTAGCTAAATTGATTAAATTTAAAACTCTCAACCAGCAAAAAAGGCTGTAATCAATGCTGTGATAAAAATGTGATAACTTCGTGAAGGTTTTTGGATATTGCTATTCGATACTGATTTTGAATCATCAAAAACAGGAATCTCACATGAAAGCTTTACCTTTAACTTTGTTCGCTGCATGCGCAGTAACTAGCCTTACAAGCCAAGCAGCTGAGCTTGATATAAAACTGACTAACCTCACGCAAGGTTTACACTTCACCCCTATTCTCATTACGGCTCACAACAGTGACAGTAAACTCTTTAGCGTTGCTATGCCTGCTTCTACAGCACTACAGACAATGGCTGAGGGTGGTAATCTCGAGCCATTAATGAGTGAAGCCACAGCTGCAAACAGTGACATGGTTGCTAACCCAGCTGAAGGCCTATTGGCGCCAGCAAGTTCAACGATGGCGAGCTTATCTACCAGCGATGGCAATAATTACTTATCGCTCACAGCCATGCTGCTGCCTACCAATGATGGCTTTGTGGGTTTAGATAGTTGGATGATCCCAACAGAAGCTGGCACCTACACTGTTTATCTCAATGCCTATGATGCAGGCACCGAAGCTAATGATGAGCTTGTTGTTGAGGGTTCAGGCATGCCGGGCACGCCAGGTATTCCAGCCGCACCGGGTGGCAATGCAGGAATGAATGGCAGCGGCGTCACCAGCAGCGAAACAAATATGATGGTGCATATTCATCCGGGTAATTTAGGTGACGACGATTTAGAGGCAGGTATGAGTGACCTTGATAACACCGTGCACAGATGGCTAAACCCAGTTGCGTTGCTAACAGTTACGGTTAAATAGGAGGTTATCATGCGCTTTTCAAAAAGCTTAATTATCCTCGCATTAAGTGCCGGCCTTGCGGCCTGTGGGGATTCAGATAATAACGAGGTGGAAGTAACAGATCCTGTAACGCCCGCTATGAGCTATGAATTTACCGTACATGTTACAAACTTAACCAATGCCCAACCTTTATCACCGATTGCAGCCATTGCTCACACTGAGGGTATGCTTTGGCAAATAGGCGAACCAGCCTCAGCTGCCCTCGAATTAATGGCTGAAGGAGGAGATAACAGTGAATTATTAGCGGCTGATTTTAATATGAATTCAAGCTCAGCTGAAAGCCCACTTCTTCCTGGTGAGCAAGTCACTTTAATGCTTAGTACTGAGCAGCTTGATGAATTAAAAATCAGCTTAGCGACCATGTTGGTGAATACAAATGACGCGTTTACCGGTCTGAATGCTATAGACGTGTCTTCGTTAGCGGTAAATGAGTCACTGTCTCGCACTAGTTTTGCCTATGATGCAGGCACCGAAGCTAACTCTGAAGCAGCTGGGACAATCCCCGGCCCTGCTGATTCTGGCGAAGGTTACAACGAAATGCGCGACGATATTGACCGTGTTGCAATGCACCCAGGTGTGGTCAGCCAAAATGATGGCCTGACAAACTCAGTGCTCACCAGTCAGCATAAGTTTGATAACCCGGTTGCTCGGTTCACCATAACGCGGACGCAATAATAATCGCACTCCTTACACCGAGGTCATAAGGATGTGCCTCTGTGATTTGGAGTGAGCAATGCGCCAAGAAAAATTATTAATCGTCGAAGATGATAGAGCAATACGCCAACTTATCAGCACACAATTACACTGCCTAAACCTACATATTGATGAAGCCTCGAGCGCTGAAGCTGCAATAAAGAAGCTTGCCAGCTCAAGTTACGGCTTGGTGCTACTCGATATCAATCTACCACAAATGGATGGCTTGAGCTTATGCCGCAAAATTAAAGAGCACTACCCAAGCATTGCCGTTATTTTACTAACTGCACTCAGTAGCGATATGGACAGAGTGATTGGCCTGGAAATGGGCGCTGATGATTACATTTGCAAGCCGTTCTTCGCCAGAGAGTTACAAGCACGAATAAAAACACAATTACGGCATAGGTCACAACTTATGGCAGCCCATTCACATCATGAAGATAGCGCTCAAGCAGTCATTCAACTTGGTGAACTCCATATTGAATTTGCCAGCCACCAAGCATTTTTAGCTGACCAAGCAATTAACTTAACCGCCACCGAATTTGATTTACTAGTCTATTTTGCTAAACACCCAAACCATGTTTTTAGCCGCCAACAGTTACTAGACCAAGTGTGGGGTTACCAACACAGCGGCTACGAGCATACGGTTAATTCCCATATAAACCGTTTACGCAGTAAGTTTGAGCAGTATCATCCAGCAACCTTTATCGAAACAGTCTGGGGCGTAGGCTATAAATTAAACCCTAGCCAATTGAGTGTAAACTAATGAAATCAATGACGCTTTATCAAAAATTGGCTTGGTCATTGGTGCTTATTTTTAGCCTGTTGTGTGCACTGGTTTTAAATTGGAGTAAGCAGCTAGAGCAAAGCTCTGTACACCATGCTCAGCAAAACTTGCACCTTCAATTAGCCGAACATTTAGTGCATGATAACCCACTGATCCAGCAAGGTGTGTATGACTATGATGCACTAGAAAACTTATTTCACACGCTGATGATACTTGGTCCGGCTTTTGAGTTTTATTTTGTAGACCCAGAAGGTCATTTACTGACTTATTCAGCCAAACCGGGGCAAGTCGTAAGGAAACAAATAAACTTAACCCCGATACAGCAGCTGATTGACAACCCCACTGCCACGCCGATTTATGGTGATGATCCGCGTAGCAACGATGGCGTAAAAATATTTTCGACCGCGCCAGTTTATAATCAGCAACAGCTGCAAGGCTATCTATACGTAATTATTGGCGGGCAAGCTTACGATACAACCCTTAAAAACATTAAAGCCAATGATAACCTTTGGCTTGCTGCCATGTGGTTTATAGCTGCCTTACTCGCTCTCTTTATTGCGATGTTGCTGTTATTTCGTTTTTTCACCTTACCGCTCAAAAAACTCAATAAAGAGCTTAATAAAATAGAAGCGGCTAACTACAGCCTAACCAAAATGTCATTGGACTCTAGCTACACTGCTGATGATGAAATTGGCAATTTAAGCAAAGGCGTCAATGCCATGCTCGCACGTATTGATGAGCAGTTTCAGTCATTACAGCAAGCCGATAAACAACGCCGTGAGTTACTTACGCATTTATCACATGATTTACGTACGCCGCTATCTTCACTGCACGGCTTTCTTGAGGTGATCAATAAACCGGATAGCCACTTAAACGAGCCTGAGCAACGTCATTACCTCAACCTTGCAATGGATAACTGCCAGCAATTAAAACATCTGATCGAACAAATTTTTGAGCTTGCTAATTTAGAGTGCGGCCAAGTAAAAATTCAATCAGAGACCTTTAATTTAGGCGAGTTGATTTATGATTGCGTGGCAAAGCTTGCACTCACTGCACAATCCGCAGGAATTTCACTCAGGGTTATCCCAGAAATTTGCGACTTTACCGTAACGACAGACATTGCAAAATTAGAGCGGGTACTAACAAACTTAATTGAGAATGCTATTCGACACACCCCAAGTGGCGGTGAAATTGCCGTCAAGGTTAGCCAACAAAGTGATCAGTTATACGTGGCAGTATCTGATACTGGGGTTGGTATTCATGAGGATGAACTCAATGCTATTTTTGAACCTCATTATCAGGCCCGTAATAGCATAAAACGAGGCTCAACAGGCTTAGGACTGGCTATTTGCAAGCAATTGCTCACCCTAATGGATAGTGAAATAAACGTCAGCAGTACCTTGGGAAAAGGCAGTGAGTTTCGTTTTAATTTAGCAATGCAGGCACCCGTTTAATCACGGATGCCTGCGTTGTTATTATTTTTCGATACCCGCTAAATCTAGCATAAATGCATAATATAAAGCGGTGTCTTGTAAGCTCTTAAAGCGCCCAGAAGCACCGCCATGACCTGCTTCCATGTCAGTTTTAAAAAGCAATAGGTTATCATCGGTTTTATATTCACGCAGCTTAGCAACCCATTTTGTTGGCTCAAAATACTGAACTTGAGAGTCATGCAAGCCGGTGGTGACTAACATATTTGGGTAAGCCTGTTTCTTAACTTGGTCGTACGGCGAATACGACAGCATATAATCGTAATAGACTTTATCGTTCGGGTTACCCCACTCGTCATACTCATTTGTTGTTAGTGGTAAGCTGTCATCTAGCATAGTCGTGACCACATCAACAAAAGGCACTGCCGCAATCACTCCTTTATAAAGTTCAGGCGCTTGATTTACAACAGCCCCCATTAGTAAGCCACCCGCACTGCCACCCATGGCAAAAACATTATCTTTATCTGCATATTTTTGAGCAGCCAATGATTTAGTCACATCAACAAAGTCATTAAAGGTGTTTTGTTTATGAAGTAACTTGCCGTCTTCGTACCAAGGACGACCCAACATCTGCGAGCCACGGATATGTGCAATTGCAAATACAAAACCACGATCGAGTAAGCTTAATCGTGAACTAGAAAAGCTTGGATCCATGGTCGCACCATACGAACCATAGCCATATTGCATAAGCGGATTAGAGCCATCTTTTTTAAACTTATCTTTTCGATAAACAAGGCTCACTGGAACATCAACACCATCTCGCGCAGTTACATATATGCGTTCAGATGTGTAATTGCTCGGGTTGAAATCACCCAATACTGTACGCTGTTTAAGCAGTGTTTTTTCGCCACTTTCGAGGTTGATATCGTAGCTACTACCTGGGGTTGTCATACTTGAATAGTAAACACGTAAATTAGGGTTATCTAACTCACTATTACCATAGCTAAAAACCATATACGTTGGATCATTAAACGCAACTATTTGCTCTTGTTGGTTGCGAAGGTCACGAATAGTGATACGGGTTTGCCCCATTTCACGTTCTTCATAAACCAAGTGATTGTTAAATAACTCAATACCCTCAAACTTAACCTTATCGCGACCAGCAATAACCGTTTGCCAATTGGTTTTATCATGAGCCTTATCGCGGTGCACTTTCATCAGTTGGAAGTTAACCGCATTTAAATTGGTAACGATGTAATACCAATCACCTAATTTTTGAATATCATATTCAAGCCCAGCTTCACGTTCAATAAAACGTTTCGGCATTGCTTTAACATCATTTGCATCAATAACCGAGACACCCGAAGCACTGGTGCTGCCATGACTAATATAAATATCTTGTTGGTCTTTACTCTTGTAGATACCGGTGTAATAACTAGTGTTTGTCTCTTCGTAAACCAGCTCATCGTCGGCTTGCGGGGTACCTAGCGTATGGCGATATACTTGGTAGCCTAACAGCGTCTGTAAGTCTTTTTTGATATAGTAAAAGGTTTTGTTGTCATTAGCCCACACGACATCACCTTCCGTGCCTTCAAGGCTCTCTGTGAGCATTTTACCTGTGGTTAAATCTTTAACTTTAATTGTGTAAATGCGACGACTAACTGTATCTTCACCGTAAGCAAGTAAATTGCCATTTGGACTCACAGCTAAACCGGTGACAGCAAAGTAATCATGATTTTTAGCAAGCTCATTTACATTTAAAATAACTTGCTTACCCTCTCCTTGACTATCTTGGCTACGCACATAAACCGGATATTCATCATCACCACGCGTTTGTGAGAAATAATAATAATCCCCTTTTTTTGTCGGTACGGTATCGTCATCCTTTTCAATACGTCCTTTAAGCTCTTCGAAAAGGGTGTTTTGTAGCGTTTGAGTATGTGCCAATTTGCTTTCAACATACGCATTTTCAGCATTTAAATGAGCAATAACAGCGGCATCTTTGCGCTCATCATCACGCATCCAGTAGTAGTTATCGATACGTGTGTCACCATGAATGGTCATTTCATGAGGTATTTTTTTAGCAACGGGAGCTGCTATTTGAATCGACTCAGTTGCAGCCGATTGTTTTATTGTATCTTTTTCATTTGAGTCATCAGGAGCTTTATTACAGGCAGTTAAAATAGCTAAAGAGAGTGCCGCGAGACAAAGTGAGTGGCCAACTTTCATAGGGATCCTAAATTAATTTTTATTATTAAGTCCCTAATATAAGTAATTAACCGTGAATTTATAAGTAGCCTTTGTGAAGCAATGTAAAAAGGGAGCCGAAGCTCCCTTTTATCACTTATTTTTCAAATAATTACTTTTGCTTACGACGACGCATGAATGCGAACGGTGCAGCAAGTAATGTTAACCATGCTAGTGAACCTGAAGAAGATTTTTTCTTCGGTTCTTCAACGACAGGCTGCTCAGATGCTTCATCCGCCAGGTTATTAACTGTAACAGTTACCATAGCAGACTCTGAAACATTGCCTGATCTATCCGTTGCAACCACTTCGAGCTCAATTGACGTTAAACCAGCGTCATAATCAAGTACATCTTGATTCATAACTACAACATCACCTGTAGCTGTTACTGAAATAGCCGTTGAACTTGAGCTAATTACAATGAACTCTGTAACAGGGCTGGCTAAATCAGCACCGTAAGTGGCTTCTAAAGTACCAATTACTGTGCCGTTCTCTGTATTTTCATCAACAGAGAATTCAGCATCTGCAACTACTGGTGGAGTATTTAAGTCAGACTCAGGTGTTGCCGTATACAATTTAGAACCTGAGTCCGATAAGATCATGAAGTCTGCACCTGCATTGTACAAAGTTGCTGAAGCTCCAGGTTCAATTGAGCTAACTGTTTCTCCTGCTTCATTTTCAATCCATGCATATTGATCGTTTGATGCATCTGTGAATGTATAAGAACCCATAGCAACATCACCTTCTTCTGTTGCTATCGGAGTCCATACAGCTTCTTCTGTGCGGAAACGGACATCTACAGTTGCTCGGCCTATATCATCAGCAGTTAAACCAAAATCTTCAATACAGCTTTGCAGTGTTAAGTGATTATTACCAATTATTTGGAAAATATTACTAACCTTCCCAGAACCACTACCATAGCCATGAGTAAAGGCAATCGCAGTTCCTGGCTCTACCTCACCTGGTTCATAAAACCATTCCAGAATTCCATTTTGTACGGTTATATCGTATTCACCATCTTGGTTCATATCGAAGTCAGCCATAAAGCCGCCAACATAAGAGTGAGTAATTCCTTCGTTCAGTACAAGTGTAGTTAGAGTTACATAGCCGCTTTCACAAATTTCTGCAGATACTGCAAATGTTTCAATTGACGCACCAACTAAATCAAAGCGTTGCTCTTCATCAACATCATCAGTCATTACCGCCGGAGCAAATACTGGCTCAAGTACTACAGCACCTGTGTTTGTCACTTCATGTGCAACACCTTTATCTGTAACAACTGGCGTGAAGCTCATTGCTGCATTTGCTTTTGGTAATACGTGATAAACAAGGTGGAATGCTTCATCGCTACCATCAGAGAAGATTAACGCACCATCAAGTTCTAGGGTAGTTAAATCAGCTGTCGCATCTTGTGAACCAATATTATCATCCGTTAATGTCCACTCAGGCAAAGTAGTAGGCTCAATTGTTGCAGTCACGTCAAATGACATAGTTTGACCCGCTGGCACTGTAATTGACTCTGGATAGTCAAGTGAGAATGAACCACGCTCAACATCGTCTGCATAACGTTGTTCAAGAGAAAGTGTGTACACTTTATCTTCATTAGAGAAGTTCTTAACTTGAACTGTTTTAGTAAGCTCAACGGTTTCTGATGCGTTTACTAAACCAAACGAAAGTGCTGCTTGTTTAGTATCTGCAGCCCAGGCAGCAACTGGTAAGTTAGCCGCTTTATTGACATCAACAAGACCCGCACCGATGTAACTAATTGGCGCCAGCTCAGCATCAGGATTGATTGCTAATGGCTCCATAGTCACATTCAGGTTTGCAGTGTTCATTAGCGTAGCTTTAATTTCAATCGCGTTACGCTCTGGAAGCGCTTCTTTTAATAAGCTCACAGCACCTGCAGTTATTGGACCTGAGAATGAAGTACCTGTTGCACCCGTTAAGCCATCACCAAGGCCTGGGTGAGCAGTCATAATGTTTACACCTGGCGCTGTAATTTCAGGTTTTAACAGACCACCCATTGAAGGGCCACGCGATGTGAAGTCAGCAATAGCGCCTGAAGTTACAAGGCGCTCTACTGTAAGGTTAAATGCGCCACCAGCTTTAAGTGCAGTACCAGCTGCAAATGTCACGCCTACAGAAGGGATAGTTACAGCAGGATCAGACCCCCCCATAGGAGCTGGTGTACCATCATCATTGCTATTTGCGATAATTACAAACTCAGCGCCTTTATCTTGAGCCGCTAAGACTTTTACTGTAAATGCACAACCACCGCGGTCGATGATAACGCCCTTGCCAGTAAAGTCTACACCATCTGCAAAGGCTTCACATGCTGTTTGGTTTGCATCTGGATATACCAGTTCAATATCATCACTTGAGAAAGTAAAAGCTGTTTGTGGACCGAAGCTTGCTGGTTGCACAATTGCTTCTTCACCATTAATTGTACCACTACCAACTGATTCTTCACCGGTAGGATGAGTCATCGCACCCACTGAAAGAGCATTTTCTGTAGTACTTGGGCCACCAACGATGAATGGATATGCGCCATCATTACCTGCAGAGATAACAACGTTTGTACCAAGCTTAACCGCTTGATTAATAAACAGGCCTACAGCATCGTTGGCAATATCGCCATAATTACCACCTAGAGACATGTTGATAACATCAACACGGTCACTAATGTCACCATTTCCATCAGGGTCCATAGCGCTTTCAAGCGCGAGTAGCTGTGCAAGGCCTGGACAGCCACCACCACATACTGAGTAAACAAATAAATCTACATTTGGTGCAATACCATTAACAGAGTGAGAAACGTGAGTACCGTGGTTAGTTGTCACATCAATCGGATCTGCATCATTATTAATAAAATCGTAGCCGCCTAATACCTTGCCTTGAGGCCAATCTACAGAAGCAGGATCAGCAATAGCTGCTGCATAGGCTTCATCTGTACCCGCACCACCAAAAGCAGTATGAGTGTAGTCAATACCTGTATCAAGCACAGCAACGCGAACACCTTCACCTGTTGCTAAACCATTAGATACAAGCGGAGTCGCTTCAATATAGTCAGCGCTGTCAGCAACATGCAATTCATAATCGTATACTGGGTAAATATCTTCTACTTGCGAATTTGAAAGTAACTTAGCAACATCACGTTTATTGCCATTAACGACAACTGAGCTTACTAGGGTTGAAGTTTTAGCAACGACCTGAAGAGGTAAGTCCATGCTGTTGATTGCTTGCTCTACACTTGCTTGTGCTACTTTAGCTTGCGCTTGAATTGACGCTACATCCGCTCCCATTGTTTTTGCATTTATAGATGCTGGAGCATTAAGTTTTACAAGCCAGCTTGTTGCTTCACTGCGAACTTTTTGTTCTTTTTTAGTTACCGCGCTCGATTGGATTAATTTTTTGCCGGCAAGATTATATTTAGAAAAGTCATTGGCTTGTGCACCAGCGCACATTGCACTCGTCACAGCCAAAGCAACTGCAGTTCTTTTTATTATATTCTTAGACATGGGTTCCCCTGGGATATGTTATGTTATCGTCTAAATAGTGATTGAAACAAAGTTTCAGTGGGAATATAAAACGGGAACACAGACAAGAACAACATCTCAGTTACATATAAATTACAACAACCTTGCGCTAACAGCGAAAAAGAAAGAACAAACCCATTCTTTACAAAGACTTAAACCCAAAACCAAAGGTTGTAAACGTTTGTAAATGAAAGCCTTATAAATAGAGTACTATCAAATGAATTCAGAAGTTATCAACATTCTTACCATGGCAAAGGTGATTCAAACGGCTGTTGCACCCGTCTTTTTAATTACCGGTATTGCAGCAACGTTAGGCGTGCTTTCCAACCGCTTGGCGCGTATTACCGATCGAGCGCGACAGTTAGAACGCAAGCTTAAAGTCAGTACGGATGAAGACTTCAATAAGTCATTAACAACGGAGCTAAGGGCACTGTTGAAACGCTCTCGCTGCATCCATATTGCATTTAGTCTAAGTGTACTCAGTGCTTTATTAGTATGTGCTGTGGTTATGTGTCTATTTTTATCGCATATTCAATCTATCAACTTGAGCGTGACAATTGCTAGCTGCTTTGTGGCCGCTATGGCGCTGCTGATATGTGGATTTTTATCTTTACTATGCGAGGTTTTCTTAGCAACAAGAAGCATGCGCCGCGGCATGATCTTCGCTGATATTGATATAAATGATTAAATTAAACTTAAGTTAAGATTAACCGCAATACACTTGAATATTATATTGAGCTAAGATAAAACTCAGTTAGTTTACTTTTATGACATCTTAAGGGGCAAAAGGAATGAAATTAAAACAACTAGTAGTGGGTGCAATGCTATCTACAATGGCACTGGGCGCATCAGCAAATTCTGTATTTGAAGAGCCAAGCGATGCAATCGAGTATCGTCAGGCAGCATTTTCAATGATCCGCGTACAAATTGGTGACATGGGCGATATGCTAAAAGGAAAAGTACCTTTTGATGCAGAACGTTTTCAAAAGCGTGCCGACAATGCAGCAGCACTATCTAAAATGCCTTGGGAAGCTTTCGTAGCGGGTTCTGATAAGGGTGATACATCTGCACTTGCAGCTGTATGGAGCGACAACGAAACCTTTATGAAAAAAGCAGTTGCTTTCCAACAATATGCAGATGAGCTAGCAGTTGCAGCACAAAGCGGCGATAAAAAAGTAATTGGCAAAGCATTTGGCGCATGGGCTAAAGGCTGTAAAGATTGCCATAAGTCTTTCAAAGACTAGTTAAAAACTTAAACTAAAAAGGCGCTTATTAGCGCCTTTTTTAATGTCTTATACCAATTCGCTTAATTAAGTGGTCTATTTTGAGGCAATAGAACCTCGTTGATAGCAAGGCAAAAATTTCGTTATTTAGTTTGTTCTAAATCAGAAATTTTTAACGCAGGTAGCGACAGGTTTTATCCCTCAAAATGATTAAGTATTATTGCGGATTGGTATTAGATTACCTAGCCAAGCAAATAGCTGAGCGGCTCTGCACCCCAAGTCGTAAATAGCACCACTAAGCACACTGCAAAAATAACAAAAGCTATCAACGGTGATTTAGTAACAGGCTCAGTAACCGCAACTTGCTCACTATTACCCGTTAGCATAGGTTTCACTAAGTTTTTTCCCTTAATGCGGTAAATCACAATCGCTAATACATGCAACACAATGGCATACAACAAGATGTCAAAGTTTAAATGATGGAGCCAACCGGCAAACTCTACGGTATCTGAGGATACATGCGCCACCAGCGGGCCATCCGTTAAAATATCGTCACTGGTCATTAAGCCAGAGGTTAACTGTACGATGAGTAGCGCAAAAAAGGCTATCACCATATAACTACCCGCCGCGCCGTGACCCGCCTTATGTTCATTGCTTGTAAATGACTTAATTGCAGCAACAGGTGAATGAATAAGCGCAGACAGCTTTGCCGTTTTACTACCAATTAGACCCCAAACAAGACGTGTAATAATAAGCGCTAGAGTGAAGTAGCCTGCAGCAAAATGCAGCTCCAACATACCTACTTCAGCACTAAAATAGAGGGTTGCGATGGCCGCAACTAATAACCAATGGAAGCTTCTTATAAAGCCATCCCATACTTTAACTTTAGACATTGTAACTTTCCCTTTAAAAGACGCTAATGATTTCAGCAACAGGCTCGGCTATACATTATTGCAAACTTCAGTTATTTTGACACACCTCTATTTTAGCTGTTTTGATCTGAGCCATAACAACAAACATGAGCGATAAGATGCATAAATCAACAATAAGAGCCTTGCTAAAAGGATTTTTCGACATGCTCCCCTTATGCCTTGCGGTGTTACCTTGGGGAATTTTATGTGGCTCGTTAGCAGTTCAAAATGGCTTCAGTGCTTTAGCAACACAAGCTATGTCGTTATTGGTATTTGCAGGCTCAGCACAACTCGTTGCGATTGAATTAATGGCCGGCAATACCCCGCTTTTAACTATATTATTTACCACTCTCATTATTAGCTCACGGCACTTTTTATATGGTTTAGCTATTCGCCACAAAGTCATTGATCAACCCTTTCGTTGGCGCCTGCCTGTGAGTTTTGTACTGACGGATGAATTATTTGCTTTTTCGCATCATCGCAAAGCCTATCGCACAAAAGTGCGCCTTATTTACGCACTCAGTGCCGGGTTTAGTTTTTATATTGCCTGGAATATCTGGACCTTACTAGGTATTGTCGCAGGAAGCCTCCTTCCCGATTTAACACACCTAGGGCTTGATTTCGCCATCGCAGCCACGTTTATTGCTTTAGTTATTCCGGGAGTAAAGAACCTTGCAACACTGGCTACAGTGATCACCGCTGGCGTTGTTGCAACGCTATTAAAAAATCAGGGCTTTCAACTTTGGCTTGTCACTGCGGCCCTTATCGCTATGACAGTGGGTTATCTAATTAGTCGCTGGCAAGCAAAAGAGGAGCATACACAATGATGACCACCATTTTATTAATGGCGTGTATTACCTTCTTCACACGTTACTTATTTTTGCACCGTGCATTACCGTTTAAAGTCGGCCCAAAAATGCAGCAATTCTTAAGTTTTAGCGCCCCAGCAGTACTCACCGCAATTTGGGTGCCCATTGTATTTATTAATGACGAAGGGATAAATCTAGATTGGCAAAATCCCTATCTAAGCGCTGCTGTTGTGTCTGTTATCGTGGCCTATAAAACACATAACATATACTACACAACACTGGCAGGGATGGGATTGTTTATAATTTTAAGTTAGCTGCGATGCTTAACGCCAAGTAAGAAAAACCGCTGATTAAAATTTACCCTTTTAGAAAAATGCCAAGCAAGTTAGAATCAATGCAACAATAATAAAAAGTTATCATTATGAGCGAATTTCACCAACTTTCTGCCACCAGCCTACAAGGCCAAACCGTTGACTTTTCTGATTTTGAAAACAAGGTCGTACTTGTTGTAAACACTGCAAGTAAATGTGGCTTCACTCCACAATATGAAGGCTTACAAGCACTGCATGAAAAGTATCATGAGCAAGGCTTAGTAATAATTGGTTTTCCATGTAACCAGTTTGGCAAACAAGAACCAGGTGATGCAAAAGAAATTAAAGAAAGCTGCCTTATTAACTATGGCGTTAGCTTTTTAATGATGAGCAAAGTCGATGTGAATGGCGAACATGCTCACCCTGTTTTTAGATACCTAAAATCAGAGTTACCGGGCTTTATCACCCGCAAAATAAAATGGAACTTCACCAAATTTTTAATTGGTAAAGATGGCAAGGCCATTAAGCGCTATGCGCCACTGACAAAACCTGAACAGCTAGAGTCAGACATCGCAGCTGCACTGGGCAAATAACGAAGTCTAAAAGCAATAAAGAGGCAAATTGCCTCTTTATCTAAATTTATGCTTAGTCGTTCAAGTACTCGTCAAAGTCGTCATCGCCTAAGTTTCTGCGCAAGCGTTTTTGTTCAAGATAGTCTTCCAACTTCTTCTTTACGCGTTGCTTTTTCTTGTCGTGTTGATTACGCCCGACCATTTCGTACTCGTCTTCAACAAAATCGTCATCTAGCGCGTCATAACTAAATGTCTTACCCACAACCCACTCCATAAAGTGTTTGAGACCAATTCTTGAGATTAAAATTTGCTCGATGAATTGGCAAAGATTAAAAAGCTCGGTAGTAATTTAGTATCTAAAAAACCACCAAAATAAAGCCATACACCCATGCTAAATAGGTCATATGTCAATATTGTGAATAAATAGCGCTAAATTTGATTTCTGAAAAGTGAGAGTTTTTTATCGTTTCGATAAGAGTCATTTATGCATGTGTATTTTTTAGTTAATTTGACTAAAAAATGGTTAAAAAGTTATTCCCCGCAATTTTTAAAAAAGCCTCAAAACACATCAAACCATTGAATTAATTGAACTTATAAATTATGGCATTCAATTTGATTATGTATTTGTGTCATTTCAAACAGGAAAGAAAAAAATGAAAAAGTTATTGTTAGTAAGTTCTTTATTTATCGCTACCAGCGCAATGGCTCATAACGATAATGATACAAATATTTCATTCAGCAGTGAGCAGTGTGATGTTGAATTTATAAATGATGTACGCATTACACCAAGCGAGTTAGAAGTATACACAGCCGATAATCGCACTATGAAAATCATCGATCAACACACTTTATATATCGATGGTCAAAGCGTGTCGCTTGATGCTTCACAACAGCAAGCAATTGCAGATTACTCAGACAGCTTACGCAGCCAACTTCCTGAAGTCGCCAATATCGCACTTGATGGCGTAAAAATAGCAGGCGTAGCAATTGAAGAAGTATCAAATGCTTTCAATATTGATGGCCTAAACGACATTTCAGAATTAATGGACGATATCAGTGTAGAAGTGCAAAACGCCTTCTATCAGCAAGGTGCGTTTACCATGGGTCAGCAAAATTTCGAAAAATTTGGCCAAAACTTTGAAGACCAATTCGATGAGCAAATCGAATCGGCTGTCGAGTCAGCCATGATGCAATCAATGGGCAGCATTTTAATTGCGCTAGGTTCTGAGCTTTTAGGTTCAGGTGGCGACATGGATGAGTTTGAGCAACGTATGGAAAACATGGGCGCACAAATAGAAGCACGCGTAGAAACACAGGCAGCTCAACTTGAAGAACGTGCAGATGCATTATGCGGCAGCTTTGCTGACATCGCTCATAAAGAGCAAGAGCTAGTGGTTCTAGTACCAGAGCTAAAAGAGTATCAACTATTTACTTTCAAACAGAATGCAGAGTAATTGACTAATTAACATCCCTGAACCAAAACACTTGGTCCTTTCGCGCAGAGCTTGCTCTGCGCTTTTTTATTTTTTGGCCAGCACAGTCAGCTGCGATAACGTTTTAATCGCCTGCTCTAAGTTTTCAGACCAAGGCAAGCCATAACTTAAACGAAAACAGCTACGGTATTTTTTACCCGCTGAGAATATCAACCCTGGAGTAATACTGATCCCCGCCTCAAGTGCCAAATGGAATAACTTTACCGCATCATATTGGCTACCAAGGTCAACCCAGATAACACAGCCCCCTTGCGGGTTACTTATACGCGCACAACTTGGCATATATTGCTGCAGGCACCAAATCATACGCTCTTTGTTGGTACTTAAGCGCTGTCTAAGCAAACGAATGTTACGGTCGTACTCACCGCTAGCTATAAACTCATACAAGGTCCACTGGTTTATAAGTGGCGCGGAGCAACTAAGCGCGCGTTTGTGTCGCCTTGCTTGTTCTGCAAACTTACCGGCAATGATCCAACCAATGCGGTAACTAGGTGCGGCTGTTTTTGAAAACGACGCGCAGGTGATCACTAAGCCCTTTTTTGAATAAGCTTGTGCAGGCGTGGCGCGCTTAGCTGTAAAATGTAAGTCGCCATAAACATCATCCTCAATAAGCACCACGTCACGCTGCTCTAAAAGTGCCACTAATTGCTCACGCTTGGCATCAGGCATAAAACTGCCAACTGGGTTATTTAATGAGGTTGAAAACACACAGGCTTTTATATCATGCTCATCGAGTGCTTGAGCCAAATCATCTAGCCATATTCCTTCATCGGGGCACAGCGGTATTTCCAGAGCCTTTAAGCCTAAGCTTTCAATTAATTCGATAATGCCAAAATAACAAGGCGACTCGATAGCAATAACATCACCGGGTTTAGCCACACATTTAAGGGCAATCGCCAACGCCTCTTGAGCACCATTGGTGATCACTAATTCATCGCTATCAACCCCAATACCAAAGTCCAGATAGCGATGAATGAGCTGTTTTTTAAGTGGTGCAAAGCCATCCATCGGCCCGTAATTAATTGCCGATGCGCCAGCTAATGTCATGACTCGGCGCATTGTTCGTGCCAGCGCTTTATCTGTCGGTGCAGCAGCCACAGGGTTGGCGATACCAAATGGCACCACATTAGCTTTGTGGATAGCGCTGTAGACTTGCTCAATCAAGCCTTGCTTATTGACTGTGGTAGGCTCTCGACTGAGCCTAACTCGCTTTGGTCGAGACTGATTTAACTGTGATGACTTTAAAAAGTACCCTGACTTTTCTCTGGCTTCGATCAGCCCTTGCCCTTCAAGTAATTGATACGCTTGCTTTACAGTAGGAATACTGATGTTGAGCTTGTCTGCCATTTTTCTGAGCGAAGGTAATTTTTCACCCGGTAATAACGAACCTTGCACGCAAAGATCTCTAACTAGCTGAATAACTTGTTGATATAAGAACTCACTGTTACTACGACTGATAACTTGTGACATAGCCCACCAAACTGTATAGGTTGCATTTCTAGTTTTCTGTATATGTTAAGTATACAGAAGAGGATTAAAATGAACATACTTTCAATTTTTGGGTACTAACTATGAAAAGCGCCGCTCTCTACCTTGCTACAGTACTGATCTGGGGATCGACTTGGCTAGCTATTGAGTTTCAACTGGGTGATGTTGCTGTTGAGGTCTCTTTATTTTATCGCTTTGCCATTGCAGCCATTTTAATGTGGGCCTTTGTGCTGGTAAAAAAACTCCCTATGCAATATTCACTGCGCGATCACGGATTTTTTGCATTATTGGCTTTATTTAACTTTGGTTTAAATTATTTAGTGCTGTATTGGGCGCAGAACTATCTCACCTCAGCAATGGCCTCAATTGCCTTTTCGATGTTGCTATTAATGAACATTATTAACACCCGCTTGTTCTTCGCAAAACCAATTGCGAAACGAATTTACTTTGGTGCTTTACTCGGTGTAATGGGTATTGCCAGCTTGTTTTGGCCACAAATTCAGCAATTCGACTTGAGTAATGGTGCGTTGGTCGGGTTACTACTTGCGCTGTCTGGGACCTTTGTGGCTTCATTGGGGAATATGGTCAGTGTTCGAAACTCTCAGTGTAATATTGGCGTACTTCAAGGCAATGCCTGGGGTATGTTGTACAGCGCTTTAGGGCTAGCAGCTTATGTTTTAGTAAGCGACGTTGAGCTGACATTGAATGCCCCAACCAGCTATTGGGTATCTCTCTTCTATTTAGCAGTATTTGGTACCGTAATCGCATTTGCTTGTTACTTCGCGCTACTTAAAAATATCGGCCCTGAGCGAGCAAGCTATGTAATCGTATTATTCCCACTGGTTGCAGTGGTCTTAAGTACCTTATTTGAAGGATTTGAATGGCAAGCAAATACCTTTATGGGTTTTAGCCTAGTGTTATTCGGTAATGCTATCGTGCTGACTCCAACTCGACAAATTAAAGCATTTTTTGCTGCACGTAATCTGCAGCAAAAAAGCTCCGTCCCCAGTTAGAAGTGACTATGTCGCCTCTAACACCAAGCGCTGGCAAATTTTGCCGGCGCTTTTTTATGGCACATGAAAACGAAGTGCTTGTTTGTGAATCTTAACTTTAGCCGGAGTAAAGCCAACGAGCTCACCATCGGCTTCTATAGCCAGTCCTTTCGTGGTGATATCGGCAGTCGTTAAACAGGTATATTCCAGCGCGTGCAAACTATGATGCTTTACGATCAGTAAATACAAAAAGCTGATCAGGTTTTTCAATAAACCGCCAGCTGGCATGCAGTAGCAATCAAGCTGACCATCATTTAACTTTGCCCGAGGGGCAATCTTTAAGCCACCACCAAAATAATGATGATTAGCAAAAATCGTCGCTAAATTACTGTAGTTGAGTGCTTTACCATTAAACTCCCCCTTAAGTGAGCGTGCCCGAAATGAAAATAGCTGTTTGATGCCCTGCCAAGTGTAGCCAAACGAGCTAAAACTTCCGGCTTTATTTAGTTGCGTCACGACTTCAGCGTCAAACCCTATTCCCGCCACATTAATAAAATAGCGCTGATTGATTTGTCCAACATCGATTAATTCTGTACGGCTATTAAAAACAGCCTCATACCAAGCCTGTTTTTTACACGCAAAGCCACGCGCAAAATCATTTCCTGTGCCTGCTGGAATTAACGCGATAGAACAGCGACTCGACATTAATGCATTAACGGCTAAATGCAGCGTCCCATCACCACCAATCACCACAACTTGACTCTGGTTTTTAGCCAAATGCGCAATATCAGCGCAATCATTCTCAAACTTGCCTGTGGTTAAATACAATTCAGGCTCAATCTGTCTTTTTTTACATTCTTTTAGTAGCCAATCAACACTGTTTTTATGATTTTTTTTGTCACTTGGCTTTATTATTATCAACATCAACGGTTACTTCTTTTCTTGCATGGCAAAAACACCACGCTCGTTCAAATTATATTAATCTGAATAATTAGTCACTTTCTCACTCTAAAAACGCATAAATAAAAACACCAAAAGCTAAAAACCTTTATTTACTTATACTTCAACGCAAACACAATTGCATAAGCATGCAGCGCAATGTGTATTTAAAAACTTAACCCCATGTTAATAAAAGACTTTCGGATTAGAAAAAGTTATCCGACAGACTCAATTTTTATCGTTTTATTTTTGTTCAGTTTGATTGCAAAATACTCACGTTTTCAACCAAACACAACCCGGAGCAAAGTAATGAACCCAATTAATACATTAAACCAAAACGCTGCAAATCATGTTGCCGTAAAACCAACAAACCGCAAAGCAAAAATGTTGGCAAAACTAAATCGCTACGGCAAAAAGTTAGCTCTTGGCGGCGCAGTACAACACAAGTAATCCCCAACCATGGTTACTTTATCGGTGCAGTAAACACCCAACCACTAACGAAGATCCTTCTTTAGCTCCTCCGTTTACTGCTCCAACCCCTTTCTTTTAAGTTAAAAACAGCAATTAATTAAACCTTTTTACAAAAAACTCCCTCTTTACGCTCAAAAAACAAGCAAACAAACTTTTTCCTATTTACACAGCCGATTCAGCTAAGTATTATTCTCGCATCACGATGTGGAGAGATGGCAGAGTGGTCGAATGCACCGGTCTTGAAAACCGGCAGGGGTTTGTAGCCCCTCTAGGGTTCAAATCCCTATCTCTCCACCACTTATTTTTATTTGTTGATTTATTTCAGCAAATTACAATCAGAATTATGCGCTGGAGAGGTGGCCGAGTGGCCGAAGGCGCTCCCCTGCTAAGGGAGTATAGGGTTTGTAGCTCTATCGAGGGTTCGAATCCCTCCTTCTCCACCATTTTATTATTAAAAACCGCTTTTAAGCGGTTTTTTTATGTCCGAAAACTTGCACTCCTCATTATATTTCATGCATGCTAAGTATCTATTTGCTACACAAAGTGATGCTATGTTTCGTTTTGCATTTTTTACGCTTGCTCTATTTGCCAGCACCAACAGTCAAGCCACTATTTATAAGTGCATGATTGACGGGGTTGCCACCTTTACAGAGCAGCCTTGTGGTAAAGATGCAGCAATAGTAAAAATTGCACCACCACCCGCAAGTAACCAACCCCCAGCCAGAGAGCAGCCGCCAAATCCACAAAAACCTGCAGACTTAAGTGTTGAAGATTATTTAAAAATTCAAAAAGCCGATCGCGAAATAGACCGCCTTCAGTTAGAGATTAAAGAACTACAAAAACAACAGAGTGAGCGCATTGGTAAACTCAATAATATGACACAAGATGCCGCAAACAGGTTAGGCGCAGCGTCTATTGATGATGCTATTAGCAAACAAAGCGAACGTATTAATGCTTATTATAAAAGCCAAATCGCCCCCCTCGAAAAACAGGTAGCACAGCTAGAAGAAACCAAAAAACAGCTCAAAGAGCGAGGCACGCAATCCAATTAGTCTAGCTTACCAAAACTGGTCAGACATGATATAACAACATTTGCTGATTAAGTTTAGGGATCAATCGTTTTGCAAATTCATACGCTCGAAGGTTATATCCAAAATATCTATTTGGTTGAATACCCAGATAAATTGATGCTACTTGATGGTTGTTGCCGTGCTGATGTTGATACTGTATTTGACTATATTACCGAACAACTCAAGCGCCCCATCACAGACTTAAAACTAATAGTAGTCACCCATATGCACCCAGATCATGCCGGTGGAGCGCATGCATTAAGAAAGTTAAGCGGTGGAAAAATAGCGACGTCGAACGCCCCTGGGCAATGGTATAGAGGCATTGATGGTTTCTTAATGCATTTAACCGATATTGCTTTGGCTTGGTGGGTCGCCGGTAGGTTAAATAAAAAACGCCATAATCTTTGGTACAGCCGCCATTTAGATGCTGACTATTACCTTGCCACTGATGCAACCCTACCCGGCTTTGACGATTGGCAAGCACTGCATAGCCCAGGTCATACCGACCGAGATATTAGTCTGTATCATATTCCTAGCGAGCGAATTTACATTGCTGATTTATTAGTAAAAGTAAAAGGGCAGCTTGTGCCACCCTTTCCTGTTTTTTACCCAAAGCTGTATTTAAACTCTTTGTTGATGCTAAAAGCGCTGCAACCAAAACGAATTATGTTTGCCCACAGTAACGAAGTTAGTATTGATGACATCGACTTTGAGCAAATTTTAGCGCTGGTCCCCGAAAAACCAATGACGCACTGGCGTTCTGTCAAAGCAAAGGCTCGACAAGCTCTTAACGTAATACCAACTCGCAATAACACTTAATTAAGCGTTTTGTTATAAGGCCCTTTTCACAGTTGTGATAAAAGTATCTATATCCTGCTGATCATTATAAATATGAGCAGAGACTCTTAAGCCTAAGTGACGTTCATCAACTGCAATATTCGCTGCAATAAGCGCAGCTTTTACAGCCGCTTGTTGCTCACCAAAATGCATAATGGCTGTTCCAGAACATTTGTCATCCTGTATTGGTGAACGCATATAATCAGCTAATTGATCATGAAACTGCGCGAGCATTGCTAAGTTATGAGCGCGTACTTTCTCAATACCAAGATCAGCAAAGTAATTAATACTATGCGAAGCCAAAATATAAGGTGCAACTGAAGGGGTACCGCCCCAAAAGCGCAACGCGGTTTGATGATAAGCAAAGTGCTTAATATCAAACTCAAACGGATTTTGATGAGAAAACCAGCCAACATCTTGTGGCTGACAAAGTGATAGCTGCTTGCGGTTAACCCATAAATAAGCAGCACCCGGTCCACCACATAGCCATTTGACACTCGAGCCCAACATAAAATCGGCATCAAGCTTAGTTAAGTCGACCTCTAAAATGCCCGCAGACTGTGCAACATCAAGTAAGCTCAATGCGTTGTGTTGTTTCGCGATATTTATAATTTCGTGAATAGGCGCTTGCTGACCCGTGTTTGAATAAACATGGCTAATAAAGACTAAATCAATATCATTTTTCGCTAAATATGACTGCCAAACCTGCGCATCGGTTAAGTCTTCATGCTTACCAATAAACACGATTTCAGCACTTTCAGGTAGGGCTTTTTGCATCGCAAAACCCATGCTTGGAAAGTCACTTTCTGCCATCAACACTTTGCAATTTTCTTGTTGCAGTCGCGGGTGCGACATCAACAGCTTGGTTAAACCACTCGATAAGTTAACTTGTGGGCAAAATAGCTCACTGTGCGAGTTAAATAATTTAGCGAGACTACTCGTAAACGCCTCAACACCTTGCAGCCACTGTTGCCATGGCTCTTTATTTTCATTTTGCCAAGCGGCAAAAAACTGCTGATGAAAATGCTGCTCAGCAGATTTTAATGGTCGCCCCACAGAATGGTTAAGCAAATAGCTGCCTTGTGGAATTACAAAATCGTTTTTGTTCATTAATTAATCCACTGTTTTAACTTAGTTAAGTCATCGAAACGGGTGCGAATATCATCCCGCTTTGCTGCCGCACGGCGATCACGCAGCTGCTCTAGTGAGTTTAGTAACACATGCAAAGGCGGCCCACTGGCTGTGACTTTATCCATATGTTGTTGCTGCATTTGCTGTGAAGGCTGCGCAATGTATTTACTGACCAATTGATTATGGTGGCCAATGGCAGTATCACCATGCAGTTTACACACTTGAATGAACAGCTTTAAGTTAGTTTGTAACCATTCGCTATCACGCTCAGTTTCTGCAGCTAAGAAGTCATCCATAATACTTGTCATACGCATGCTTTCACGCAGGATCTGCTGATCTTCAGGCATCATATACAAGAATTTATCCACCAGCATTTGCGAGTAACTAGGTTCATTAGCAAAGCAAAGACCAAGTAATAAATCGATGACATTAATGCCCGCAAAATCACCGGCATTCGCACCTCGATATACCTCTTTACCTACTCGATACGGCTTGTAATACGGACGTACACAATAGAAAAAGCGGTCTGTGTCGAGCTTGTTGTATAGCGTATTGTTCGACTCAATCACATCAAGCAGCGCTTGTTTTGCTACTGTGAGTAAATCAGCCGTGATAGGGTGCGATATCCCTAATGGCTGAATTTTTAATAAAGCATCTGCCGCTCGCTTATACGCTAAAATGCCCTTAGTGTTGTAATCGACAAAGATTTTCTCATCTTCAAGGTCAGTAAAGCGCTTATACAAACCATCAACCGCTTTATTGTGGGTGGTTAAATGCGCCGTTGCAAAACGCGGGGTTACACCAATAGATGCACCAATGTGCATTGCCAACGCAGAGGCTTCAACAAGCGGTGAACTTGTTTCACGAGAAGGCTCAGTGATTTCATGTCGACGGCATGCCGCCATATACAAACCAACATTACCTAATAAATCGAAGGCGTTATCAAAGCCTTCATCGGTATTGCCCTCAGCCAGTAAAGCACGAATATGCTCATTACCTTCTTGCTCTAATTGACGTTTAAGGTGCTCACCGACACCCTCTACATTCGCTTTATCGTCTTGTTGCCAATATAGTTTTTCTAATTCGCTGTTGATCTCAACAAAACGGGTGCGAAGCCAGCTATCAAATGCCTTGGTGTTCTCAGTCACAGGCTCACTCCAAAATAATTATATTGCGATAATGTTAACAGAGTTCAATGAGTGCTAATCGCCAAAATATAGACTAGAATCCATCTAGATTAGTGAAAATCACTCAAATAAAAATGAAATTAGATAAAAAAGACCAACAATTACTTAATGCTTTACAAGATAATGCGAGAACTTCTGTCTCGGAGCTGGCCCAGTCTGTTAGCCTGTCAGATACCCCTTGCCTTCGCCGCATTAAAAAGCTCGAATCAGCAAATGTGATCAGTGGTTACCATGCTGCCATCAATCCTAAAGCCGTTGATTTAAATGTGTCTGTTTATGCCTTTGTGCGCTTAAACCAAAACTCTGTTGCCGCTGCTGAGCAATTTGAACAGCAGGTTGAGAAGCTAGAACATGTGCTTGAGTGTTCTGTTATTTCAGGCAGTTATGATTACCTGCTGAAGATCGTTGCCGCAGATTTAGAAAGCTATGAAAGCTTTGTGAAACATAAATTAGGTAGTATTGATTGTATTGCTAACATCGAATCGACAGTGGTCTTAAAACAAGCGTTCACTAAGCGTCATTTACCGCTTGCTTGACGCACCTTGCTTGCAAATAAAACATAACTCGATAAGCTAAAAACAGGCTTTAAAAGGATGCTTAAAATATGAAATTCATCAACTTAGTTGCTATCTCTTGGGCCATCAGTGGTCTATTTAGCAGCTCATTAATGGCACAGCAACAAACCTGCCTTACTCAGCTTGAAGACCAAGAACTGATGATGAAAAGTAAGCGCGAAGGGCTGTTTAGAGAGCCATTACCACGCAGCCATAGCACCTTTAGCTATAATATCGAGCAAGCATTTAGTGACTATTTAACCGCTGCGTACCTGCAAATTAGTAGCGAAAATCCGCGTGCTAATTTGCCATGCCCTGTTTACACAGACACCTATCAGCAACTTGTTGCACAAGACGCTCGACCAGCTAACGCAACTGTTGCTGATTTAATAAGCCCATTTGAACTTAAACAGGCCGATAGCCGTAAAGCGGTGCTCTTGATCCACGGTTTAACCGACTCACCCTTTACCTATCACGACCTTGCACAAGTGTATTATCAACAAGGTTATACGGTACGCACAATTTTACTCCCTGGGCATGGTACCGCTCCTGCAGCACTTAGAGACATCGATGCCGATGATTGGCAAAAGGCTAGCGTGTATGCCATTGAGCGCGCATTAAAAGACTTTGATCAGGTGATATTAGGGGGCTACTCAACCGGTGCTGCACTGGTTATTGATTACTTAACTCAAGGCCCAGTCGATAATAAAATTACGGCTGCTATGTTGTTTTCACCCGCAAGCGAGCCACACAATAAAAACGGTTGGCTAGCGAAATGGGTCGATGCGATTCCATTTGTGAATTGGATTGATAAAGACGCGGACCTTGATTTTGCCAAGTATGAGTCGTTTCCATTTAGTGCAGCCTCAGCTAGTCACGAAGCAATGAGCCGTATTAGCCTTGATGAGCTACGTCATCGCCACCTCCCTAATGTAGCGATATTTAGCACCTTTAGTGATGTTGACACCACAATAGATAACCAAGCGACCTTTAAGATTTTAACTAAGCTGCACGACCCAAAAACGCGCAAGAATAACCAGCTTGATCGGCTTGTATACTATGGTGATGACAATAACATCCCAGCTAGCTTTCCAGCTGATTACCAAATAATTCGTGATGACTGCGACACCGATGACTGTAAAAAAATCAAAGGAATGTCACATATTGGTATTGTTAATAAACCCAGCAACCCTTACTACGGTCGCACAGCATTGTATCGCAATTGCGGAAGCTACTTAGATGACGACACGCTTTATACAGCCTGCAAATACCAAAAAGACGTTGTGATGGGTGAACGCACAGCCGAAAATTTACAAGCGCACAAACCCTTTGCACGACTCACGTTTAACCCTTATTTCGATAAGCTTGCTATGCATATCAACGATTTTATCAAAGATATTGAATCGGCTGCACAATGAGTGAGTTTAGCCACCGCTGGTTTAATCAAATAAGCGAGATTGATGCCGCTCTATGGCAGTCATTTTTTTATGATACGCCCTTTACCGATCACGCTTTTTTGGCGGCTTTAGAACAAGCAGGCTGTGTGAGTGAAGAGTCGGGCTGGCAACCTATGCACCTAGCAATTTACCAGCAAGAACAGGTTATAGCCTTACTACCCGGGTATCTAAAATACCACTCTTATGGTGAATATGTATTTGACTGGGCTTGGGCTGAAGCCTATCAACAACATGGCTTAGAGTATTACCCCAAATGGCTGTGTGGCGTTCCCTTCACACCTATTGCAGGGCAACGAATTAGTATAAATCACAATAAGCCCGCTGAAGTCTATGCGTATATTCAGCACATACTCACAGCAACGGCAGCGCAATTAGACTGGTCAGGTTGGCATATAAATTTTTGCCACCAGCAACAAGCGACTGCATTAACTAGCGACACCGTAATGCAACGTCATGGCGTGCAGTTTCAGTGGTTTAATGAAGGCTATAATGACTTTGAGGACTTTTTAGCTTCACTCACCGCAAGAAAGCGTAAATCGCTCAAAAAAGAACGCGCAAAAATAACTGAACAACAGATAACCGTAGAATGGCTCGAGGGTGCTGACATCAGCAAACAGCACATGCAGCAATTTAGTCATTTTTACCGCCAAACCTATTTGAAGCGTTCAGGCCACAATGGTTATTTGAATACCGCCTTTTTTGAGCTATTACAGCAAAGCATGGCCGACAAACTAGTGTTAATGTTCGCTAAGTATCAAGGAGAAGTGATTGCCGCCACACTCAGTTTTAAAGATCAGAATTGTTTATATGGTCGATACTGGGGAACGAACTATGAGCTTGATAGTTTGCACTTTGAGCTTTGCTATTACCAAGGCATTGAATACTGCATTACCAACAAACTTAAGCAGTTCCATTCTGGCGCGCAAGGTGAGCATAAAATAAGTCGCGGTTTTAAGCCCGTAAATACCTATTCATTGCATCATATTCAACACACTGAGTTTGCAGCTGCCATTAGTGATTTTATTACTAGAGAACGCCAACATATGGCGCTCTATAAAGCCCAATGCGAAAGCTTACTGCCTTTTAAACAGCAATAATTGGTTATTCGCTGGCATTTGCACATCTTCAACAAAGGTTAAGCCAGCTTGCTCTGCAAGTTGGCAAATCGCTTCAAAATCACGGATTGCACTATGTGCATCTTGCTGTTTTAAAAACGCATCGAATTCAGCATTACTGGCACTGGTAAACTTACCTTGGTACTTAAATGGTCCATAAATACACAGTTTACCTTTTGGCGCTAAGTGCTTTGCTACACCTTGGAAAAAGCGCTCCACCAGTGACCAGCTAATAATGTGCATTGTATTCGCAGTGAAAATGGCATTCACTGTTTCAACCGGCCAAGGATCATTAAGGTCGAGTGTGAGTGGCGCATGCAAGTTAGTTAAATCAGCTTCTTGATGCCATTGTAAAATCCCCGGGTGATTAACCTCGCGATCACTACAATGCCACTGCAAATGTGCTAAATGCGTTGCAAAATGCACACTATGCTGCCCAGTACCTGAGCCGACTTCTAATACATCCGTCACATCAGAAAAGAACGCATCTAATACGTTTAAAATAGGTAATTTGTTGTTTTCACAGGCTTGAGAGAAGGGTTTATCCATACAAATTAGTGCACCATGTTTGGTAATTAGTGCACAACAGTAAAGCAAAAATAAATAATAAAGTCGCGGTGAATTTATTAATTAAAAATATAAAACCATTATTTTCAACTAGTTAAATTTATTGATCAATATTGGTACAGCTTATGCTATTTCTTAAGTGAATTAATCAATAGGAGCAATATTATGTATATCTCACCCTACACCGCTGTAGATGCAGCACTTGCAGCCAGCGAACGAGCTGAAAGCGAAAAAGCCGCCTTAACAAGTTGTGACGACAGAGCAACCGTGATCGATCTTCTTTCTCAATGTAACAAAGAAAATGTACAGGCGCCGAAAAAACATGAAACAGACCAGATTTTTATTCTCGGCTACAATTAATCACACACAGTTAATCCATTCAGTCTTAGCTTCATTATATAAGACTTGCACTAAAACCGATTAACTGTAATGATAACAATTATCATTACAGTTAATCGGTTTTTCTATGCACTCTCACAATGCTATGCTCCATTATCAGCGGCAAATGAAATGTGTTTGCCAAAGACCTGGGTTACATGCCCCTGCGCTTGTTGCTAACTATGTTGAAGCGGGTTTAAACATTGCACGCTATTACGAAAAGCATCACAACTTTATTTTGCAAGAGCTGTATCTAAGACGCACCTTTCATGAACTACTTGAAAAGATGTGTGATTCATTAGTGCATAATGCAATTCGTAAACAATGTTTGGCTCAGCTTTATAAACCGCAACTTGCGCTAAAGCGTTACTACAAAACTCATAACTGTATTGAAAAGTATTTCAGTTTGGAGCGAGAAGCGTGCCTTCTCAGCCAAGAATTTAACCCGATTTAGGAGTGTTTATGAGCCAATTTAGAACCGAATCAGATAGCATGGGTGAGCTACAAGTCCCTGCCAATGCGTTGTATCAAGCTCAAACGCAACGCGCTATCAACAATTTTCAAATTAGTGGCTTAGCCATGCCTAAGCAATTTATCACCGCCCTCGCCTACATTAAGCAAGCTGCCGCTCAAAGTAATGCTGCTTTAGGCCATTTGAGCCAAGGTAAAGCCAAAGCCATTGAGCAAGCATGCCAAGAGGTCATTGACGGTAAACATTTTTCAGAGTTTCCTGTTGATGTATTTCAGACAGGCTCTGGCACTAGCTCAAATATGAATGCCAATGAAGTCATTGCAACGCTGGCGAGCCAATTTGCAGGCGAAACCATTCACCCCAACGATGATGTGAACATGGGACAAAGCTCAAATGATGTGATCCCAACTGCGATTGCTGTAAGTAGCGCTATTAACATCATTTATGAGCTGTTTCCTAAACTCGATAAACTCAGTCAAAGCCTACAAAACAAACAAGCCGAAGTGGGCCATATTGTTAAAACCGGTCGCACTCATTTAATGGATGCAATGCCTGTGAGTTTTGCACAAACACTGGCTGCATGGCAGTTACAAGTGGATCATGCAATGACTGGTATTCGCCAAGCACTCGAGCGAGTTTGTGAACTTGCACAAGGTGGCACAGCGGTTGGTACTGGTATTAATGCCGATCCAGCGTTTGCTGGTGAGTTTTGCCAACACTTGAGTGAGAATGTAGGTATTCGCTTTAGCCCAAGTAAAAACTTCTTTTATAACATCGGTTCACAAGATGTCATTGTTGCGCTGTCAGGTCAGCTAAAGGTACTTGCTGTAGCACAAATGAAAATAGCCAATGACTTGCGCTGGATGAACTCAGGCCCACTTGCAGGTCTTGGTGAAATTGAACTTGAAGCTCTACAGCCAGGTTCATCAATTATGCCGGGTAAAGTAAACCCTGTGATCCCTGAAGCTGCCGCTATGGTCAGCGCACAAGTAATAGGCAATGACGCTACCATTACAGTGGCTGGTCAAGCCGGTAACTTTGAGCTCAATGTAATGCTGCCTGTGATTGCCTTAAACATTTTGCAAAGTATCGAACTGTTGGCAAATAGTAGTGAAGCACTAGCAGATAAAGCGATTGCCAGCTTTAAAGTAAACCAAAGCAATGTTGATAAAGCGCTCGCTAAAAACCCAATTCTAGTTACCGCGCTTAATCCGGTGATCGGCTATAGCAAAGCAGCAAAAATTGCCAAATTAGCTTATCAAGAAGGTCGCCCTATTATTGATGTTGCTGCAGAGCATACGGATATTTCGCGCGAAGAACTGAGCGAGTTACTGAACCCCGCCAAACTAACCCAAGGTGGTTTGTAATACCCGCTTATTGTAAAGTGGTATAAACTTTTATCTTTTTGTAGCTCTGTGAATACAGAGCTACTTACTGAAAGCAAACGTTTTTATTGCTCCGCTTTGAGCAATGTGTATGATAGTGAGTACTTATTCAACGATTTTTAGGTATGTTATGCGCTATCCACTATTGGCAATTTTATTTCCTGTGTTATTAACTGCGTGCTCGGACGCTGCAACTAATGAGCAAGCCGAATCAACGGCAACCAGCAATAAACTTGTCGAGGCACCAAAAGCCGTTGAAATAAAAAACGCTGAGGAAGTGACCAAAGCAGCCCCAGATAAAGCCACTATTAGCTCTGCCCATGAGCAACTTAAACAATTAATCGATGATCCAAGCTGTGACAACAGCAGCCAATGTAAAGTATTACCTGTAGGTAGTCGTGCTTGTGGCGGCCCAAGTAGCTTCATTGTTTATTCAACCAAAACAGCTGACACTGCTGAGGTTGAAAAACTTGCAAAAGATATCACCGCCCTTGAAAAGCAATTTAACGCAGCAAACGACATGATGAGTATTTGTCAGCATCTAACCGCACCGGGTGCGCAGTGTTCTGAGAATACTTGTGTTAGAATCGAAGGCTCAGCGGCAAGTGTATACTAAGGAATAAGCAATAATGGTTCGTTCATCGACTTTCAAGAAACTTTTCATCACCACAACTGTGTTAGCAAGCATTGCTTTAAGCGGTTGCGAAACAACAACGTCGGGTAGCTCTGCGCGCGTTGATCTAGGTGATTTAAACGATCAGCTGAACGATATCGTTAGCAATAATAGCTGTACTGCGAGTTTTCAATGTAAAGTGTTAGAAGTTGGTGAGCGAGCATGTGGTGGCCCAAGTCGCTATGTGGTTTATTCAACGTTAAACAACACACAAGAGCAAGCAGAGCAACTTGCAGAGCGAATTACAGCGGCTGAGAAGTCATCTGATCAAGCATTAACTGTTAACGATTGCTCACCAGTTCTGCCTGTACAATCGCTGTGTATTTCACAGCAGTGCCAAGCAATCGAGATTAAGTAAATAATGCAATAAGGCCGGATACTATCACCACGCTGATGATACAAATCCCGGCCTTATATATGTATTTAACCTGCATTGTATTATGCACCCAGTAAGCATAAATGTAGCGAACAAAGTAACTTGCTGCAGTGCCAAATAATGCAAAAATAACTAAATACGCAAGTAAAATAATATCCACAGTCATGCCACTTCTTTAAAACATCTAGTCTCAGTGTAAGGGCTTAAAGAAGTAAAGGCAAAACCTTAGCTTTTTTTACTGTGTTCAATGAGTAATTCAGCCACGCGCTGCTTCACAGCACGCTTATCATCGGCTGCAACACCAAAGCGCTCAGCCAATAAAGCAATCTCTTCATCATTTAAGTTAAACGATAAACGCTGTCTGGTTTTTTTCGACTTAACGTCGAGCTCCAAAATCTTACGGATCATATCTGATGGCGTAAGCTCTTGGTCAATGGCTTGCTTCTTAATTGATTTTTGCACTTCAGAGCTTAAATCAAACGCCATTTGCGTGGCTCTAACGGCTTGCTCCTGACGCTGCCATTTGGCTTTTGCATCACTCACTTGGCATCCCCAGGAAATAAGTCAACAATATCGCTAATTGGTCTGGTTAACGTCAGTGATACCTCTGTTTCACCGCCTTCCCAAATCTCAATATTTAAACTATGCGATTCATCATCTGAGCTTAAACAGATCATTTCACACGGTTCACCGCCTTCATCTTCATAACGAGGTAAAGGCTTATTACGGTAGTCCTTATTATGGAAATAACACACATAAGGTGCTTCTGATTGTTTGTAGCTCGATGCTAAAAAGTGACTAAAACGCTCCGGACTATTTTTTACATTAATCGCCGTTAATTCGTCTTCATCAAAAATACGAGCGAACTCATCAAGGGTAAAAATCTCATCAACATCGTCGCGTTGAATTTTGATCGCAAAATTTGCCCATTGCTCACCGTCATCTGATTCAATTTGCAAAAAAACCACTTGGCCAGATTCACTCTCGAGTACCAACTCATACTCTGCACTACGTTGGTACTGATACGTTTGCACATCAATAACACGCAGTGTCTGTCCTTTTAACCAGCTTGGGTAAGCGAACGAATCAATCACCGTCAGCATATCACCAACGAGTAATTGGCTTGGATCAGTAAGCTGACGCTCTGGGGCTTTTTTAGATTTGAAAAAGTTAAACATTGGCTGACTCCTTGTTGAAGCAAAAAAGGTAACCCAGTGCGTGGGTTACCTTTTGTCTTTCCGTTAACTGATTAGCTATTTTGTTTTGCTTTAATACGCGCCAAAATATCCGCGCTTTTCGGGTTGGTATCACCAATACCCGCTTCAGCCATTTTCGCTTTTAAATCATCGCCATTAGTATCAGCTTCTAGTTGCTTAGCCGCACCTAACTGGTCTTGACGGTCTTGCTGACGCTGCTTAATACGCTCTAGAGACTCACGTGCTGATGTCATTGATGAGCTGTTCGTATTTAGCGTGCTGTTTACAGCCATTGTTGCTTGCTGCACACTCTCAGTCGTTTTAACCATTGTTAATTGACGTTGATTTTCTTTAATCGACTTTTCAGCATCTTTAACTTGCTGCTTTAGTTGCACAATGTGGTTACTAAAACCAGCTAACACTTCTTCGTGCTCTGCTTTCTCAGCTTCAAAATCACCGATTTTTTCTGCGATTTCTAATGCTAGTGCTTCATTGCCTTTTTCAAGTGCTTGACCTGCATACGCTTCATGTTCTGCAATTGATGCATCTAGTGCGCTAATTTTACGCTTCGTTTGCATCTCTTTTGCCATTACTTCGGTCAGGCTTTTTTTAGCGCGTTGTAGGGCATTTTGTGCATCAGCAATTTCTTGTTCAAAGATACGGATACCGTTTGCATCAACAATTGCTTGTCCTGCTTCACGAGCGCCACCACGTACAGCTGTAAATAGTTTCTTTAAAATACTCATAATCTTAACTCCAGAAATTGCTAATTAATCGTTTAAATAAATGGTCACGGCTTCAAGTGCATCAATCGCATTGTCTGCCAGTGTTACCAACTCATGGGTAATATCATCAAACGATGAATTAACCGATAACGCGCCAAAAATAGCGTATTTATCATCAATTTTTGCAAATGCGCTTAATGGGATTGGTACATTTAAACGTAGTAACGTTTCGTTTAACTCATTACGCATATCTGCTTGTACTTCGTTTTCAGCAAACAGGTAGCTAATACACAGTAATTGCTCTTCTGTTTGAGTAACAAAGATAGGTAACTCATCATTCCCATCGACGATAACTTGTAACACATCTTGCTCACCTTCGTTGGCAATCAAGAAAGACTCAAAGCTCACACCCTCTGTTTCAAAAGAAGCCAGTTTGATTGATAGTTCATTTAATTCCATGTCTCACCTTTTTACGTTTTGACATATTATGTCTGAGTTAAGATTTGCATAGCCGACATATTATGTCAACTATAAAATATCAATTTTTGTACAATTCGGTTTCAACTTGCCACGCTTGGCGGTAATAATCATATAAGGTTCCAGAACCTAATCTATTGACTTCAATCGTGTTTACTTGTTCAAAAAAATGATTCGGAAACACAAAAGAAGCCAATAAATATTCTTTGCTTACCCAACGCGATGGCACCGGTAATTCGTTAGTTTCACGAATTCGCTGACTTGCTGATTTGCCAGCGGTAGTCGCGATTGTCCAACCCCATTGACCAAACGAAGGAATATTTTGTTGGTATTGCTCAACATAACCAAAACCCGAAGCTTTCATTGTTTTAGCAATACTCAAAAATGCTTTCTTCGCATGATAAGGCGATGTTGATTGCACGGCCACAGCCCCGTCAGGCGCCAATAACTGACGCACATGATTGTAAAAATAGTCACTGTACATCTTATTAAGATCTGGGTGATTAGGGTCTGGTAGGTCAATTAAAATAGTGTCAAAGCGCTCGCCTTTAGCAAGCATTGCTTCGACCTCTAAAAAGGCATCTGCAATGCGAATATCAGCACGAGGGTCGCTCATAGAGTGTTTA
Source organism: Pseudoalteromonas simplex (assembly GCF_015278155.1). Taxonomy (NCBI): domain Bacteria; kingdom Pseudomonadati; phylum Pseudomonadota; class Gammaproteobacteria; order Alteromonadales; family Pseudoalteromonadaceae; genus Pseudoalteromonas; species Pseudoalteromonas simplex. Next base: position 3,600 of record NZ_JADILN010000013.1, on the reverse strand, counting down.
TTTAGCGCTGTTAAACGTGTTCTGATTTTCTCTGGCGCATCATAGTCGCCAACATCATTACCAAATAAGTTTAACAACTGACCATCTAAGTCAACCAAGGTGACATGCTCTACTGGCCACTTCAAAACATCACGCAATGCAAGTCCATCACCGCCCCCGATGATCAACACGCGGTCATGGCGATTTGAGGCCAACATAGCAGGATAGACAAGCATAGAATGATAAATTTGCTCATCCACACTTGAGAATTGTAAACGGCCATTGAGGTAAAGATCGGTAATTGCATTGGGCTGATTGCGACTCAAACGCTCAGTTAACACCAAATGCTGATACTTAGTTGCTTGCGAGTAGATAACTTTATCTTTGTATAAAACATTACTTAGGTTTTTCATCCAGCTGGTGCCAAGCACGAGCACAAACGCAAAAAACACCAACAACAGCACATGGCAAACTAACAGTAACTTAGCGAAGCGAACATGTTGATGATAGCGCCATAAAAACACGAGACCGGCAATAATATTAAACAACGCCGTCCAAGCCGCTGCTTGCATAATTGGCATCGCAAGCATAATGCTCACCCAAATCGCAGCACCGACACCGGCACCGATATAATCCGCTCCGTAAATAGTTCCCGCATTATTTTCTAAAAAGCGCCCATAAACTTGCTGACGAATACGCGCAATCAACGGGATCTCCATACCGATCAATAGCCCGAGTAACAGACCAAACACATAGGGTAAAAAACGTGACCACTCTTGTAGCTTTTCAAATACATAGCCATTAAGTACGGTATCTGCAGGCAAGTTAAAAATTTCGGAGAAGATATGCGGCAATGAATAACTGACAGCGATAACACTCGCTATCGCTAAAATACAGCCCATGCCGACCAAAGCAATAATACTCTCTAGCCACGCGAAAGCAGTAAATGCATCTTTAAACCAACGTGCTAAAAATGCACCGATACCCATAGCGACAATCATGGTGCCGATCATGGCATAAATGGCACTCTCGACCGAGCCTAAGACACGACCAGCATAATGAGATAGCAGGTATTCATAAATAAGGCCGCACCCAGCGAGTACGGCCATAACAGTTATTAATAGGAAATCATGCCCAAGTAGATGAGCTCTACTTGGGGCGTTTGTTGTAGTAGACACTTAATTAGGCACCTAACAAGGTTGCCATAGTCGACCCAATCGCAAATGAGATTGCTGCAGAGATAGCAGCTACACCTACGTTCTTCTGGCGGTTCACTTCGTCTGAAATATCACAACCAGATAGGATGATTTTGATAGTCACTAAGTGTAGTAAAATGAAAGCCACTAAACTCACAGCTGCACTTAATGCCCAGTAACCTAAACTAGCTACAATGTTGTCAGCCGCATAAGGAGCAATACCTGATGCAGCAGTTAATGCCAATGCACTGCCCACTAAAAAGCCAGCGTAACGAATACCCACGGCTAAGTTACCGTCAATAACCGCTTGTTGTAAGCAATCACCACTGCGATTAGTACGCTTGAATAACTGCACGCGATATTGACTGATTAGTAGCATCGCAATGCTGCCAATCGCAAAAGCTGCGATCACAATTGGAATACCATGCCAGCCTTCGGTTGCCACCCAAAATAAAGCTGAGCGAATAACAATAGCCACACTTACTACATGACCAAAATCAATCAATGCAGCAGTCGCATTACCTTTTACGATTTCGTCGTGCAGACTCACTTTACGAAGCGCTACCTTGTCTTGGAAGAAATGACCTAGCTTAATAAGTACAATCGCCATCACACCATAACCAAGCATTTGTAATGCTTCTTGTTGCAAGGTTGGTGCAAATGAGCCGCTGCTCACGCCACTTAGAACAATAGCCAGTGCCACAAGCCCTGCCGCAAAGCTAATACCAAAAGCAAAATTATCACGCTCAGTTATTTCATCATTAGCGTGTAAGTTAGATACCCAGCCTTTGATAAATTTTAGGCTGACAAATAAAGCGATAATGATTGCAAAGTCGATTGCTAAAGCTTGCAACGACCAAGTTGTTATTCCATTAAATTCATACATGTGTTGTAACTCCGGTGGTTATTCTTTTCACTACTTACCGCGGCTAATGCCACGTGATGTTCTGCTCGAGCTGTTGCGTAATGACCCAGAGCTTTTACTGTAACTACTGCTAGAAGCATAGCTACTGCGTGTGCGTGGCGGCGTATAGCTGCTACGGCTTAATCCAGATGCACCACTGCGCTTAGTGGCATACGGACTAGTGAATTGTTTACCTTGGCGTTGATAAGACTGTCGAGTCCGCGTCTCTACCGTTTGTTGTGCTTTAATCTGTTTTGGGCTCGAATAACGATAACGGCCATAGTCATTGTAATAGCTATACTTTCTATGACGGCTCCAGCGACCATATTCAACTCGGTCGAATACATCGCCCAACATGCGATACATACCGTACCAAACCCAAAAACTGGTACCGCTGCTATTTGTTTGCCATTGCCCATAGTTAGGGTTACCAACTAACTGGTTACCAACACTTTCACCTTCAGCAGCTTCACTAATTGCACCAACCCGCGCTAGTGAGCCTTGCGACATATCGGCAAGCATATTGATAGGATCGGTAAGCGCATCTTGAAATAAAGACGGTTTGGCAGCATCACGAATGAGGTCAAGTTGATGAAGCGTATCTTCATAAGGGGGTATTAGATAAGTAGACTTCACATCTGCTAAGCGTTGTGTAAGACCTGAATAAATAGCCCCTTCACGAGTGGCATCAAGACTAATTACACGGGCGATCTCAGAAAGTTGCGGTTGCTGCTCAGCAAGCACCTTGCCGTATTGTTTAAGTATCGTCGCATTACGCAAAGAGCCATTATCAAGCGCTGTACCAAGTTGATTTAATTCAACTTCAGCTTTTTCTATGGATTGTTGTATTGTTTGTTTCAGCTGCTCTTCTTTCGACTCACAGCCCATAAGCAAGCTTACCAAACAAAACAGGCTAATAAGTTTCCAAGCTTTTATTTGAGACATTCATGTCACCTGATTGTGGTTTAAAAACGCAAATAGTTTTACATAGCTCAGGTACTAAACCAAGATTAAAATTGCAACAAAGGGTAAATTGGGTCGTGAATTGCTAGTTGCAAGGGGAAAGTTTAAAGGCCTGGCGTAGGTTGGGTAGAGCGAAGCGAAACCCAACATAAAAAGAGCTATCAGCTTTCAGATGTCAGCGAACAGCCGCGCGGTGTGGTTTTTTGGGTAAGAGTCTCCCTAAGCAATAAAGCCCTGCCAAGGCACTTCAGAGTTGTCTATTAGCAAGATAAAGCTTGAAGGTCTGGCGTAGGTTGGGTAGAGCGCAGCGAAACCCAACAGCGTGGTAATTCGTCATGCACAATGAAGAGGTAAAGTTCATTAATAAAAGACGAATTAGCGCAAGGTGAAGTAAGCCATTTTAGAGATCGCTAATACCATTCCGCATAAAGATTAAATCAATTTAATCCATTCCCGATTGCACATTTTCTTCACTCGATCCGGGATTGAAATAAAGTGATTCCATGCCTTTGAAACTTCATCGACAATTTCGTCATAGCCCGAAAACACTCTATTGGA
>NZ_JADILN010000012.1:0-100721 GCF_015278155.1 Pseudoalteromonas simplex | reverse complement strand
TATTAAAAGCTCGTCTGAATCGAGTCTAACTATTCAGTTGTCCTAGTGACACATTTTGTGTCCCCATCGTCTAGAGGCCTAGGACACCGCCCTTTCACGGCGGTAACAGGGGTTCGAATCCCCTTGGGGACGCCACTTACTTTAAGTGTTGTGTTATTAAAAGCTCGTCTGAATCGAGTTTAACTATTCAGTTGTCCTAGTGACACATTTTGTGTCCCCATCGTCTAGAGGCCTAGGACACCGCCCTTTCACGGCGGTAACAGGGGTTCGAATCCCCTTGGGGACGCCACTTACTTTAAGTAAGTAATGTGTTGGAAAGACTATCTTTTAAATATCATTTCAAATATAACTAAGATTTTTCAACTTAAGATTCCTTATTCTCCATATATCTTTACGATATAGACTCCATATATTTCTAAAACTTTAATTCCTATAGATCACTTTTACAGATCATTTTAATACTTTATAGTATCTAGCAACTCATCAGCTAACCATAAGGAAATTAAAATGTTAGCTAAACGTGTTGTACTCATACTAATTTCTTTAGTCATTACTGCTTGCTCAGACTCAAATGAGGGAGTAGCGCTAGGAACGCTTGAGCGTGAGCGTGTGATCCATCCTGCAACGACTAACGAAATACTGATCGATTTACCCGTTTCAGCAGGCCAGTTGGTCGAAAAAGGGCAGGTGATTGCAAAGTTTGATGCCGAACTACAACAAGCGATTGTTGCTAAAGCACAAGCTCAATTAGCTCAAGCCACTGCATTTCTTGAAAAAACCTTGAATGGTGCTCGCCCCGAAGAAGTTGCTGCCGCATCAGCCAAAGTAGCAGCAGCCAATGCTGCATATACGCAAAGCGAAGCTAATTTTCGCCGTGCAAAAACCTTAGTTAAAGATAAACTCGCAAGCCAAGAAACCTTAGACAGTGCAACCGCTGCACGCGATGAGACTTTCGCTAATTTAGAATCAGCAAAGCAGAACTTAAATGAATTAACAAATGGTTCTCGCGTTGAAGATATTAATAGTGCGAAAGCGCAAGTTCAGGCGGCAGAAGCAGAACTAAAAGTACAGCAAAAATACCTCTCAGACCTGACAATTAAAGCGATGCGTGCTGGCAGGGTCGATAATTTACCTTGGCACGTAGGTGAGCGAGTTACCAAAGGCAGCCCAGTCGTTATCGTTCAAGCAAACAGCGCACCTTATGCGCGCGTATATATCCCTGAACCATATCGTGCCAAGCTCAATCAGGGCATGACACTTACGGTTCGTGTCGATGGCATAGATAAAGATATACAGGGTGAACTGACCTGGATTGCCACAGAGCCTGCGTTCACGCCTTTTTATGCCCTTAATCAGGAAGAACGTGCGCGATTAATGTATCTTGCTGAGGTAACACTACCCACAAGTGAAAATAATTTACCGACAGGCGTACCTGCTCAAGTGATTATGCCATGACTGAATCGGTGATCCATGCCAAAGGTTTGGTAAAACAATTTGGCGACTTAAAAGCGATTGATAACCTTGATCTAGACGTTGAGCAAGGGCAAATTTATGGCTTTTTGGGCCCTAATGGCTGTGGTAAAACGACTGCAATCCGTATGCTTACAGGGTTATTGAAGCCAACCTCAGGTGATATCAATGTGCTTGGCTTGAGTCTGCCAAAAGATGCTGAAAAGCTCAGAACACAACTCGGTTATATGACGCAAAAGTTTTCACTTTATAGTGACTTGACCGTACTTGAAAACCTAAAGTTCATGGCGGCGCTTTACCCGTTTAAAAAGCAGCAAAAGCAACAAAGAATTGACGAATTGCTCCATACCTATGGCCTTGATCAAAGAGTCGATCAAATGGCCGGAAGTATGAGTGGGGGCCAACGGCAGCGCTTAGCATTAGCTGCTGCAGTGATTAATAAACCGAAAATTTTATTTCTTGATGAACCAACATCGGCAGTCGATCCACAAAATCGCCGTGACTTTTGGGAAACACTGTTTGATTTAAGTAATGCCGGTACCACGATATTAGTGACCACTCATTACATGGATGAAGCCGAGCGTTGTCATCGTTTAGCCATTTTAGAATCTGGTATTAAACGCGCGGATGGCTCTCCAAAGCAATTAATGACAGACATGCACGCTCATGTTGTAGAAATCGCAGGGGCGCAAACCAGAGAATTAAAAAAACAGCTCGCAACAATCGACCATGTTATTTCAGCCACTCAGCTAGGTGCACAGCTGCGAGTATTAGTAAAAAAAGATGTTCAAGATCCCGTTGAGTTCATAAAACAGCAATCATTTTGTCAGGATACGTGGCAAGTAAATAGTGTGCGTCCAAGCCTTGAAGACGTGTTTGTCACCTGCACAGGGCAGGGCCGACAATGAGTATTGTGACTTCATTAAGCCGCATAAAAGCAATTGTAAGCAAAGAATTATTACAATTACGTCGCGATAGAATGACCTTTGCGATGGTGGTGATGATCCCCCTTATCCAACTGATTCTATTTGGTTACGCTATTAACACCAACGTTAAAGATATCCCTGTTGCAGTGGTCGATCATAGTCAAACTGCGCTCAGTCGCATTTTAGTACAAACAGTATCGGCGACAAATGTGGTTAAAGTGACAGATTATTACGACAGTATAGAGCAGGCACAAACAGCAATCGCGAGCGCGAAAGTGCGGGCTGTGCTGTTTATACCCCACGATGTGGCAAACCGACTTGCCCAGCACCCAACAGTGGGTTTTGGTTTGCCTGATGGCAGTAATGAGTCGTTAGTCAGGCCAATTGCGCATTGGTTAGTTGATGGTTCAGATACAATGGTCGCGTCGAGCATAAAATCGCTGCGCAATATGCCGCTTGCAGAGCTTCTCGATAAGCCTGCGAATAGAACGTATCCGACCTTTGAGACGACCTTATTTTATAACCCAGAGCAACGCTCTGCAGTGAATATTGTGCCAGGTTTAGCTGCTGTTATTTTAACCATGACGATGATTATGTTTACCTCTGCAGCCATTGTTAAAGAGCAAGAGCGAGGTAATATGGAGCTCTTAATCACCTTACCGTTAAGCTCACTTGAATTAATGATTGGTAAAGTGGTGCCTTATATCTTCATTGGTTTTATTCAGTTATTTATTATACTAGGTATGGGTAAGCTCTTGTTTCATATTCCTTTTGGAGGTGGTTTAGTCGCATTGGTTGTCGCAACCTTTGCGTTTATATGTGCCAGTTTAGTGCTTGGCTTAGTCCTTTCAACCATCGCTAAAAATCAGCTTCAAGCAATGCAAATGACAATTTTCATTCTGTTACCCTCGATATTATTATCAGGTTTTGTATTTCCTTATGAAGGCATGCCAAAGGCAGCGCAATGGCTTGCTGAGTGCCTACCCGCAACGCATTACCTGAGGTTAATACGTGGAATCGTGCTAAAAGATGTCAATCTAATAAGCATGAGCAGTGATTTACTTTGGCTGTTAGCCTTTACAATTTTGGGCTTGGCTGTGGCTGCATTTAGGTTTAAGAAAACCCTTGATTAGGCTAGGCAATTTAAGACATATATGCTTAACTAAAGTGTAATTTCAATTCTTTTTGAGTAGATGTAAGCGTGTGGCGAGTATTTTGGGTGGCGTTGCTACTAGTGACGTTTGATTGCTATGCAGCAACGATAAACCTAGCCCATACCATGAAGCATGAGCACTTTAATGAGCTGTTAAGTGCACTTGCTGAGCAAAGTGGCTTGACGGTTAATTCTGTATTGGTTGACCAAAAGGCGCTAAAAGTCAGGCTGGTGCAAAATACCAGTACCAGCACCTCTACAGACGTTGTTATTGTACCTGCTGATCATTTAGGGCTTGATAAATATGCCAACTACAGCGTTATCCCAGACTCACTCATAGCTGATACCACAGACAAGCGAACCTTAGAAACTGCAAAGCTAAACAACACGCTCTTAGGTATACCCATCATTCAAGGCAATCACCTGTTACTTTTTTATAATAAGCAGTTTGTTAAAGAGCCAATAGAAAATTGGCAGGATATATACCGAATTCAATCATCATTGCCTGAAAAAGTGAAACTCGTTACATGGAGTTTTATGGAAATGTATTGGTTTATCCCGTTCTTATCGGCTTTTAATGGCGACCTAATTGTAGATAACCATGTTCAGCTTAATACACCAGCAATGCAATCGGCTCTCAAATTTGTTTGGGATTTAAATAAACAAAATCTGGTTGATAGACAGTGCGATTACACTTGCTCAAATAATGCATTTAAAGCGCAGCAAGCTGCCTTCACCATCGATGGAGCTTGGGCATTAAAAACGTATGAGCAAGCGCTTGGTGATAATTTAGCTGTGCAGCAATTGCCGAAACTTAATGGTGAGTATATGCAGCCTTATTACTCTACCTTTGTGTTGGCATTTCCAAATGATGGCTTAAATGGCGTTAATAAAGACAATTTGATCAAATTTGCTAAATTGGTTCAAGCAGAAAAATTTCAAACAATGATTTGGCAAAAGCTTCAAGATATCCCCGTCAATACAGAGGTGTTAAATAGTTTAAAATCACAACAAGGCACACAGTTAGCAACCTTAATTGAAGCGATGCAATTTACAAAAGCGATGCCTTCAACCGCATCGATGATCATCGTATGGGAAGTATTAAATAAAGGATTTATTCGCTATGGCAGTGGTGCCCTAACTGCTGAGCAAGCGGGGCTTTTTATGCAAGGGTTGGCAGAGCGTTCGATTGCCAATGAAGGGGATGAATGAGTAGTCCACGCTTTAGCCGCGCCTTATTTATCAGTGTATTACTACTGGTTATTATTCCCCTACTGATCCTTGCAGGTTTGATGATTGGGCGTTTCTATTTAAGCTCAATTGACCAAGCAAATACGAGTTTGCAATGGCAAGCTAGAAATAATGCAGCCAGTCTTGAACAACTCTTATTTAAGCTTGAGAAAAATAGCCAATTACTTAGTAGCACTAAGGCGATAACTGAGCTGCCAAATAAAGTGGTGTACTCACAGTTCGCGCTTGTGCAGTTACAAGAGTTTGTTGCCCAAAACCCACAAATTAACGCATCAATTGTTATTGATAATCAGGGGTTTATAGTTGAAGGGTATCCGATTACTTCTTTAAATTTGAACTATAAACTCACTAAAAGCATTCTCAACAGTGCTCAAACATCAACAGAGCAAAACACAATTCAAATTATCGATAACCCACAAGTCACTGAGCTACTCGCACCTTTGCAGGCAAAACAAAGTGCTTTACTGGCAATTACATCTAAGTTGTTACATGAGCAAGATTCTCTCAGTGAGCCAATAATTAAAACGGGCGTGTTAGTGTCTTTTGTGCCTTTATCAGAGGCGTTAAAGTGGCTTGCAATACATAATGAACAACCGGTTTATCAAGCGGGTAAGCAGGTACAAATTACAGCACAAGGTAACATTTTATATAGCGTGGGCGATGCTGGCGATAACGGCAAATTAATGGGGCAGGCCTCAATCAGTAATGTTTATTTTAAAGGTAAGCCAACCAGTTTACAGTTCCAAATTAATGAAGCAAAAACCACATACACCAGCGCTGTAAAGCAAACGGCCATATTGGCAGGATTGTTAATTGTCGGACTCTCTATTATTTCATTTATCTTAGTGCGTTGGTTGACGGCACGGCTCCATAACCCGCTAAATCGCATTACTACTCTTAGCCGAGAATATGCATTGGGTAATTACAAACAAGATACCGACGATTTTCATTATCAAGAGTTTAAAGATATTGCAGATTCGCTCAGCAGCATGGCTGATATCATTGATATACAAATTACTTCATTGCAATTAGAAAAACTTCGCGCTGAGCGCTCTGAGCAAGTTAAAAGCCAATTCTTAGCCAATATGAGCCATGAGATACGCACTCCAATGAATGGTATTGTGGGCTTTTTGCAGCTACTCAATAAAAGCACGCTAACACCAGAGCAAGCAGAGTTTGTAAGGCAAATTAATAACTGTAGTGATGTGTTATTAACCGTGATTAACGATATTCTCGACTTTTCAAAAATAGAGGCCAATAAAATAGAGCTCGAGTCGCGACAATGTGATTTAGTCGCGCTTTGCCATGACCTTATCTTACTATTCAAACCGAGTTGTGATGCCAAAGGAGTTGGCTGCCGGCTTGACGTCTCCCCATTACAATCGCTGAATGTTGAATGTGATGAAATACGTGTTAAACAAGTGCTGATTAACTTGCTTTCTAACGCCGTTAAGTTCACCCATCAAGGAGAGATCGTTCTTTCGCTTATTCTGCAAAGCCGAGATGAACACCAGACAGCCGTCGTGTTATCGGTAAAAGATACAGGCATAGGTATCGCTGAAGATAAAATAACGGCCTTGTTTAATCCTTTTGTTCAGGCGCAAACTAGCACAACTCGTGAATATGGAGGGACCGGTCTTGGGCTTGCCATCAGTAAAGGAATGATTGATTTGATGGGTGGCACTATTGCTATCGACAGTGAGCTTGGCAAAGGCTCCGAGTTTACGGTTAATGTTAATTTTAAATCACTAAACCCACAGGACGCTAGTGCAAAAGTACACCAATCAGATGAAGACACTCAGTTCGATTTTAAAGCCGTCGACAAGCCAATATTAATTGCTGAAGATAACCCGATTAACCAAATTGTTATCACTAAGTATTTAACTCAATTAGGTCTAAATTATGAATTGGCAGAAAATGGAAAAATTGCCTGTGAGAAAACCCTAACACAAAACTACGCATTGATTTTAATGGATATTCAAATGCCGGTGATGGATGGATTAACTGCCAGCGAAAACTTACTTGCAAGGCCAGATTTTGATACGCCGATTATTGCAGTCAGTGCTAATGCGATGAAAGACGACATCGAAACAAGCGCAAAAATTGGTATCAGTGACCATATCGCAAAGCCAATTAATTTTGCTGAACTTGAAAAAGCACTCGCAAAATGGCTATCTCAGCAATCGCCGAAATAGCCGGTATGAATCAAAAAGTGTTGTTATCTTTTTTCTGAATTAACTCAATTGCATAACCATCTGGGTCTTTAACAAATGCAATTTCAGTTGTGCCGCCTTTTACAGGACCCGGCTCACGACTCACATTACCGCCAGCAGCTTTAATGTCTTCGCAGGCTTTATAAATATTATCAAACTCGATAGCGATATGACCGTATGCATTACCTAAATCATAGCTGTCTGTATCCCAGTTATAAGTAAGCTCAAGCACAGTCGAATCTTTTTCGTCACCATAACCGACAAAAGCAAGGGTGTAGCGGTACTCTTCGTTGTCTGCACGGCGCAGCTCTTTCATACCTAATACCTGCGTATAAAATTCAATTGATTTTTCTAAATCAGCAACGCGAAGCATTGTGTGTAATAAGCGCATTTTAAGCATCCTCTTTCTTGTCTTTAAATTCGCACAATTTCAATAACGCAGCATGGTACAACGCTGCGCATTAAAATTATTAAAAATGGATTATAAGTTATTTCGATTGCATGCACAGTAGCATTGAGACAAAGCGTTTAATATGAAAACGGTGACGTTATGCAGCAATGAATAGGGATTGCTGCATAACAATGAGGTTTTTGCGGTATAAGTGAAAGCTTAGCTTTTCACTTTACCTTTAAGTACATAAATTTCGCCATCAAAGCTCCCTTGAATTGTCAGGCCTTGACCTGCCAACTCTTTAAGATATTCGATATGCTCATTAGTGATATGTTGCCCCGGCACTAAAAGCGGAATACCTGGAGGGTAAGGCGTCACTAATCCGGCACAAATTCGATTGTTACTTTTGCTAATTGGCACAGATTCACGTTCGCCATAAAACGCATCACTAGGAATACAGGCTAAGTCTATAGCAGGTAGATTCTCTGGTAGGCGTGTGCGTCTCATTGAAGTGGCAAGTTTTACTTTACCGCTATCAAGTTTCTTCAGCGCATTGTAAAGACGAATGATCTTTGAGCGTGTACCACCAAGAGTCAATAAAACTAAAATGGTGCTGTGTGTGTATTTTTCGATTTCAAGGCCAATTTCATCTAATAGGAATTTATGAATATCCTTTAATGAATACGGTAACTCACTAATATCGATAAGGATCTTCAGCGGGTCGTGACCCATGTTATCGCCACTAAAATGTGGGAATATATCCATGAAATCTTGTTTGTCGAGCACTTTAATATGTTTCAGTGACGCCATTTGCTGCTTAAACTCAGCAACGTGATTCAGCAGGGCATTCAGTAATTTATAACCTTCCATTTCTAATTGCTTTTGGCATACATCCAGCGAGGCAATGAGCTGATATTTTGGCGAGGTACTGGCGTAAATACTGTAGATCTCACGGAAGAAATCGGCATCGAAATCAGGGTCGTTAACATGAATGTAAGACGCCTGAGAGAACGCTGAAACCACTTTATGTGCCGAATGGGTAACATAGTCTGCGCCAGCATTTATAGCTGAGTAGTGGCGTAAACTTGGATGGAAAAGCGAGTAAGCAAACCACGCTTCGTCGATAAACACTTTAATACCGTGCTGATGTGCAAATTCAACCACTTGTTTTAAATCGCTAAGCAGACCATCGTAGGTACAGCCGGTTAAAACCAATAATTTAGCATCGCTATTTTGTTCAATCGCTTGCTTAATGTCAGCCAGTGAAGGGGGCGCGAAGATACCATATTTAGGATTTAAAATACTCGATAAGTAAATAGGTAAACTAGCCGACTGCAAAATTCCGTAATGTACTGATTTATGACAGTTTCGGTCGATGATCACCTTATCGCCTTTACGTAGTAAAGTTTGCAAAATAATCTTATTTGAAGTGGATGACCCATTGGTAACAAAGTAGGTATGTTTTACTTCAAATGTTGCCGCCGCTGATTCTTGAGAGCGGCCTATGGTGTTGGTGCTGTCTGATAATGAGCCAAGCGAGTCGACAGAAACCGACAGGTCGCCAACAAATACGTTACGGCCATAAAACTGATAAAAGTCTTTAATATACGGAGAATTTCTAAAGCTAGCACCGCCACTGTGACCAGGTGTGTGCCATGAATCGTTCGATTCACCCACATAACGACGGTAGGCGGTCCAAAATGGCGTTTCTGAACGGTCATCAAAGTCATTGATCATATAGCCCAAGATTGCTTCGGGGTCTGAAATGACCTCATCTTTAAAAAAGAAAGATTCAATTTCTTCTGACTCGTTGACTATCTCCAAGCCTTTCGTATCGTCACCAATAACATAAACAGGCAGTTCTAGGCGTATGCCTTTTAATTGCTCGATAAAACGGCTATAGGTGCGCTCGCCATTGTTCAGTACATCCCAACTAAGTACTACAGCTTGAATATCGCCATCTTCCTCTACATATTTCAACGCCTGCTTGAGCTCTATGCACTCGATAATGTCGATATCAACATCACTTCGTTCAAAATTAGGGATTGTTTTTTCTAGGTTCGTTGAAAGCTCTTTTAAGGTGGCAGGATCTTGTTCAATTAATAAGATACGAAGTAAAGGTAACATAGCAACTCATATAAAAAATTTCACATTACTCAACAGCATAACGAAAGGATGGAAGCTTGTGAAATGATTACGCTGATATTTTTTGTTCCGATACTGATTATACTTTTTTCGTGTTAATCGCAGATAGTTGAAATTACATGTTCTTACTGTAAAAGTAATGCTTAAGTAAAAGGTTAATTGAGCACTCAGCGATAAAAGCACTCAAGCCAGATACAGATAAAAATAAAGATAAACATGCTAGGGAGAATAAAACATGGCGTATGTTGCCAATTTCAAAACTGTAGTCATCTCTACATTGTTTGCGTTTTGTACGAGCGCAGTTAATGCAGATGAAGTCTCAGATTCAAACAATAAAAAGTCGATACCCGAAGCCACTAAATTTGTGACCCAGCATAAAGGCACCTTTAATGGTACAAAGCTGAAATACGAAGCTGTAGCCGGTGAAACTTATTTGTTAAACAAAAACGAAGAGCCTAAAGCTGCTATCTTTTCGTTTGATTACCTAGCTGCAGATGACAACAAGAACAGACCCGTAACATTTATCTGGAATGGTGGCCCGGGCTCATCGTCTAATTGGTTACATATGGGCGCTTATGGTCCGAAACGAGTCGTGGTACCAAGCGATGCAACGGCTCCTGGATTGGCTCCTTACGAATTAAAAGATGCGCCTGAGACGATACTTGATGTGACTGATATGGTGTTTGTGGACCCTGTTGGTACAGGTTACTCGCGCGCCTTAGGTGACACTGACAGCAAAGCCTTTTGGGGCTTGAATCAGGATGCATCTGCTATTGCTGATTTTATTGCCCAGTGGCTAACAAAAGAAAACCGCTGGAATGCGCCAATATTTTTATTGGGAGAGAGCTATGGTACAACTCGAGCAGCAGCGGTTTCTAAAGTACTGATGGATAAACACCTGATTAATGTAAATGGCATTATTTTTGTGTCACAAGCTTTAGACTATCAAGGTTCAAGCCCTTATGTTGATGACAACATCATTTCTTACATCACTTACATACCCACACTTGCTGCAACCGCTTGGTATCATAAAAAAGTAGACACATCTGGAGATTTTGAAGCGTTTATTGATGCGAGCCGACAATTTGCAGTTGATGAATTACTACCAGCCTTATTTAAGGGGAATGCCCTTAGTAAAGCTGACCGAAAGCAAATTGTTGACGGCCTTCACCGTTATACAGGGCTAAGCAAACAATATATTGAGCAGGTTGATTTACGCATTAATGCCTTTAGATTCGCTAAAGAGTTATTGCGTGATGAGGGCGTCGCAGTAGGCTTTCTTGATGGACGTTATAAGCTTGATGAACGAGACGATTTAACAGCAGCTCCTAAGCAAGACGCGTCAAAAGTGATAGGGCCAGCATATAAAGCGGCACTGATGAAATACATTCGCACAGATTTAAACGTACAGTGGAAAAGAAAATACCTAAACCCAGGCGATCCTGAGTTATCAGATAACTGGCGCTGGCGCACAGCTCCTGATGGACAAGGCTGGGAGCCAAGGTACGTCAATACAGCGCCAGATTTATCTTATGTGCTTCGCAGCAATCCACAAATGAAAGTGATGGTCGCCTCTGGTTATTACGATATTGTCACGCCATTTTTTGATGCTGAATACACCTTAAATAGACACGGTATATACGCTGATAAAATTGACTATCACTATTATCACGGCGGTCACATGATGTATGTTCACGAACCAGCAAGAGTGGCGCTGTTAAGAGATACGCGAGAATTTATTAAAAAGCAGGTGAGCCAAAACCCACGATAATGACTAGGAACATTGTGCCAAACCCTGTGTTAGGCACAATGCGCAAAGGGTGTGATAGAAAAGGTTAAGAACGTTACACATATAGTGCCTATCAAGGATTAACCATTGGTGCATATCGACCATATTTGTTGCCAATGTTTGCCAATATCTGCCATAATCAAAGACTGTAAATATACAGGAATTAACTATGGCAACTTTAAATATCTCTATTCCAGATGAAATGCGCTCATGGATTGATGCCCAAGTTGAGTCAGGTCGATTCTCAAATGCAAGTGATTATATCCGCGATTTGATCCGCCATAATCAGAGTGAAAAAGATGCTATTAGAATGGCATTAGTAGAGGGTGAGCTAAGTGGTGAGAGTGAGTTAACGGTTTTAGATATTATATCCAAATCCAAAAACAAAACTTAAAGCGAATGGCTAAATATATTCTCTCTAATAAAGCTCAGTATGACTTGGAGCGTATTTTTCAGTACACCGAAATTGAATTCGGTGTTTCTCAAGCAGAAAACTATTTAATTGGAATTCATGAAACGCTAATGGCTTTGTCTACTGAGCCGAGCCTTGCTCAAGATGTTAGCGATATCAAGCCAGGATATTCTCGGTATATATTTAGAAAGCACTACATCTTTTTTAAAAAAAGAGCCAACGATATTTTCATTGTGAGAATTCTGCATCAACAAATGAAGGTTCAACTACATCTAACAAGCTAATGCAGGTCAGCAATAATACTTAATTACTCTGTCTTCTCTTTAAATTCACACAAATCTTCGATAATACAGCTGCCGCATTTAGGTTTACGAGCTGTGCACACATAACGGCCATGCAGGATTAACCAGTGGTGTACATCGACCTTAAATTCTTTAGGTACCACTTTTTCTAGTTTTTGTTCTACAGCAACCACATCTTTACCCATGGCAAACTTAGTGCGGTTTGAAACGCGAAAGATATGGGTGTCTACAGCGATAGTCGGCCAGCCAAAGGCACAGTTTAAAACAACATTCGCGGTCTTTCTGCCAACCCCCGGTAATGCTTCGAGCGCTTCACGATTCTCTGGTACTTCTGAGTTATGTTTATTGACCAGAATCTCACACATTTTATAGACATTATTGGCTTTAGAATTAAACAAACCAATGGTCTTGATGTAATCACGAAGGCCTTCAAGGCCTAAATCAAGAATCGCTTGAGGCGTGTTAGCAACAGGGAATAGCTTACGGGTTGCTTTATTAACACCCACATCTGTAGCTTGTGCTGATAAGGTAACCGCAACTAATAACTCAAACGGGCTTGAATATTCAAGCTCTGTTTCTGGGTGCGGGTTTTGCTCACGTAGACGAGATAAGATCTCATAGCGTTTTTCTTTATTCATGGTGGCGTAAAGCACGCAGTGACGGTGCGTGCTCTCCTTTAAGTTAAACTTGTTACTCGGGCTCTAGGGCCTTTTTCTGCTTCTGGAGTAACAACTTGCTTAGATTTTATTTGTGTATCAATGACATTTTTTGCAGCAATCAATAAACCAAGCCCTAAAAAGGCACCCGGTGGTAAAATTGCTAATAAAAATTGGTTATCAAAACTGAATACTTCAATTCGAAGTGCAGCAGCCCATGGCCCTAATAATAAATCGGCGCCATCAAATAGCGTACCTTGACCAATAAGCTCTCGCATTGCCCCTAGCACCACTAAAACTAACATAAAGCCAAGTCCCATCATCAGTCCGTCAAAGGCTGAAAGTGGTACTGTATTTTTAGAAGCGAATGCTTCTGCGCGACCGATAATGGCACAGTTGGTAACAATAAGCGGAATAAAAATCCCCAATGATTGATAAAGGCCAAATGTATAGGCATTCATCATTAGCTGCACGATGGTTACAAAGCCTGCGATGATCATCACAAAAACAGGAATACGAATATCTTTAGGCACCCAGTTACGCACAATTGAAACAGTGACGTTAGAACCAACCAGTACCAATAAAGTTGCTAAACCAAGGCCTAATGCATTGGTAACCGTCGAAGTAACAGCAAGTAGCGGGCACAAGCCTAATAACTGCACAAGGGCAGGGTTATTAGCCCACATACCATCTTTAAATAAGGTTTTAACTTGGCTCATTACTTGGCTCCTTGACAGATGTTTGGTGCAGCAAACAGATTATCAAATTCAGCTTGGGCAAACAGCACAGCTTGTTTTACTGAGCCGACAACGGCACGCGGTGTAATGGTTGCGCCAGTAAATTGATCAAATTGGCCACCATCTTTTTTAACAGCCCAGCGGCTATCATCTTCACTCAGTACATTTTGCCCTTTGAAAAGAGTGATCCAGTCTGATTTTTTGACCTCAACTTTATCGCCAAGGCCCGGTGTTTCTTCGTGCTTAGTTACACGAACACCCGCTATTTCACCATTGGCAAACACCGCCGTTAATAAGTTGATATCGCCGCTATAACCACTTGGTGTTACATGGCGCATTACTAAAGCATACGGCTTATTATCTTTGTAGGCGCGGTAGATTATTTGCTCTGGACGTGGGCCAAGGCGCTCATCGGTGATTACAACACAATCTTTGTACAGTTGATTGTCATAATGATGGGCATCAAGTACTTGTTGCAGCTGCTCTGCAAGCTGTTGCTTTTCTTGCTCTTCAATACGCTCAGCAGTCAGGCTATGAGTCAGGGCTACAGTGCCTGTGGTAATAAGTGCAAATGCAGTAAGGATAGTGCCGTTTTTAGTCATTGAGGAAAGGATCATTATTTCACCCCATGGCCGTAAGTACGTGGTTGCGTGTAGTAATCAATTAAAGGTACCGCCATATTTAATAGCAATACACTAAATGCCACTGCATCAGGGTAACCACCGAAAGTACGAATTAAGTAAACAAGTAGACCAATTAACGCGCCGTAAATTAAACGACCTCTATTCGTTGTTGATGCAGAAACAGGATCGGTAGCAATAAAGAATGCCCCTAACATGGTTGCACCACTGAATAAATGAAATACCACGCCCGGCTCTGTGCCAGGAGCTGCAATATAACCAATACCACTGCACACGGCCAATGAGGCTAAAAAGCTAACAGGGATATGCCAATTAATGATTTTAGCTTTTAATAAATAAAGGCCACCGATTAAAAAGCCGAGGTTAACCCAGCCCCAGCCAAGACCAAACCAGTCATTAAAAAGAGGCTTACTCATACTCTCAGCCACCGTTAAGTGATGGGCGACATCTGTTTTTACGGTATCAAGCGGTGTTGCCATGGTTGTGCCATCAATCGCTACTCGTAATTGATCGACACTAAATCCAGCGCTGGTAAAACCATTGAAAATAACAGACAGCTGTTGTGAGAAGCTGATCTGAGATGCAAGTAAATCACTAACAGGTAACCAGCTGGTCATTTGCACCGGAAACGATACAAGCAGTAATACATAAGCTGCCATAGCAGGGTTAAATAAGTTAAAGCCAAGGCCGCCATAAAGCTGTTTTACAATAACAATTGCAAAGAGACAGCCAATTACGATGATCCACCAAGGCGCTAAAGGCGGAATACTCAACGCCAGTAATACGCCCGTTAACCACGCACTGCCATCACTAAGTGTTGGCCAAACTTTGCGTTTACGAAGCAGTAAAACAGCGGCTTCACAGGCGCTAACTGTAATCAGCGCGAGAACTAGCTGAATTAACACAGCGCTACCAAAGAAGAAAACTTGCGCAATTAAGCCTGGAATACACGCAGCAATCACTGTCATCATTAATCGGTTTAATGATTTATGGCTATGATTATGCGGCGAACTCGCCATGGTTAGTTTCATGACTTATCGTTTCCTTCTTGTTGTAACTTTTTCGCTTTAGCTCTTGCAATGGCACGAGCGACCGCTGCTTTTTTCTTATCTTCGCTAGACTCAGTTTCATCAACCTGCGGCTTGGCATCTGCCTCAGCACTTGAATCATTTTTTTGCTGTGAAGAATCGTCACTCTGTGCTTGCTCTTTAGCGGCTTTTTTCGCTTTGGCGCGAGCGATAGCGGCAGCAACGGCGGCTTTTTTCTTATCTTCGTTAGACTCAGGAGCGTCAGCCTGCGGCTTGGCATCAGTCTCATCATTTAAATCATTTATTTGCTCTGAAGAATTGTCACTCTGTGCTTGCTCTTTAGCGGCTTTTTTGGCTTTAGCACGGGCGATAGCGGCAGCAACGGCGGCTTTTTTCTTATCTTCGCTAGATTCAGGAGCATCAGACTGCGGCTTAGCATCTGCCTCATCATTTGAATCATTTATTTGCTCTGAAGAATCGACACTCTGTGCTTGCTCTTTAGCGGCTTTTTTCGCTTTAGCACGGGCGATAGCGGCTGCAACAGCGGCTTTTTTGTCATCAACTGGTGCGCTATCTTCTTCAGCTTCAGTTTGATTCTCAGCAGCTTGTGCTGCTTTTTTCGCTTTAGCACGGGCGATAGCAGCGGCAACAGCTGCTTTTTTGTCATCAACTGGTGCGCTATCTTCTTCAGCTTCAGTTTGATTCTCAGCAGCTTGTGCTGCTTTTTTCGCTTTAGCACGAGCGATAGCAGCTGCAACAGCAGCTTTTTTGTCATCTTTTGGCGCAGCGTCAGTTTCAGCAGAAGCGTTTTCTTTTGTAGCTTGTGCGGCTTTTTTCGCTTTAGCGCGGGCAATAGCGGCAGCAACAGCAGACTTTTTATCGTCTTTATCGACGCCTTCTTCACCTTGCTCTAGTGCTTTTTGCTCTTTGTATTTACGTGCTTGTTCTTTACGTGCTGCACGTTCTTTAGCCACTTCAGAGTTATCAGGCTCAATCTCTGCACCTTGCTTTTTCGCTTTCGCACGGGCAATAGCTGCAGCGACAGCTGACTTACTGTCTTTATCATCAGATTTAGCTTTAACTCGGGCGAGTGCATCAGCCACTTTTTGTTTTTCGCCATCTGACTTAGCAGCCGGCTTGCGTTTGTGGCGGTTTTGACGCTCTTCTTGTTCGCGCTCTAAGCGCTCTTTACGTGCTTCAAAACGCTCTTTTGCTCGCTCTGCTTTGATTTGCTCTGCTTGCTGCTCTTTGATTTCAGCTTTAGCAACACGATAGTACTGCACCAAGGGTATTTCGCTTGGGCAAACATAAGCACAGGCGCCACATTCAATACAATCAAATAAATTGTGCTCGTTGAGTTTGTCGTATTCTTTAGACTTGGCAAACCATTGCAATTGCTGAGGTAACAATGATGCCGGGCAGGCGTCAGCACAGGCACTACAACGAATACATGCTTTTTCATCACCCGGCTCAGCAAGTTCTTGGTGATCTGGCGCTAAAATACAGTTTGTCGTTTTAACGACACCAATACGCACGGTTGGCAGGGTAAAGCCCATCATTGGACCGCCCATAACCACACGTTGCTGTGGAACCGGAGAAAAGCCTTGGCAGTCTAATAAATGTTTAATTTCAGTGCCTAGTAAAGCCCACACATTACCTTGTTTATGAATGGTGTTACCGGTTACCGTTACTACACGCTCTATAAGAGGCTTACCTTCATGTACGGCTTGATTTACCGCAAACAAAGTACCGACATTTTGCACCAACATACCAATATCGGCAGGAATACTACCACTTGGGACTTCTTTGCCCGTTAGCAGTTTAATTAGCTGTTTTTCACCGCCAGAAGGGTAAACCGTTGGCACTGTTTGCACTATGATGCTGTCGTTATGCTGTGCTGCGAGTTTCATGGCAGCAATAGCATCGGGCTTATTATCTTCAATACCAATAATTGTCAGCTGTGGACTTAACAGCTGCTGCATTAATTCAATACCGGCAATTATACCATCGGCATGTTCGCGCATTAGCATGTCATCAGCGGTGATATAAGGTTCACACTCAACGGCATTAACAATTAAAAACTCGATGGCTTTACGGGTATCTGCTTTTACATAGGTTGGGAAACCTGCGCCGCCCATACCTGCGATACCACTTTGATGAATAATATCAACAAGCTCATCATGGGAAAGAGTTTTGGCATCAGTTACAGGATTAAGCTCGCACCAGTTATCTTCACCATCAGGTTCAATAATAACGCTAAGTTCAGTCAACGCCGACGGGTGAGCAGAGGGCATTGGGCAAATATCGCTGATCAACCCTGATGTTGGCGCGTGCACAGGCACAGACCAATTCCCGCTTGGTTTAGTTAATGCTTGGCCTTTTAAAACCTGCTGGCCTTTTTCAACAATAAGTTTGCCGTTAGCACCAATGTGTTGTTTTAGAGATACAACGAGCTTGTCTGGTAGTGGCAGTCTTGCAATGGCTTGTGTTGTTGATTGCAGCTTTTGACCCGGTGGGTGAATGCCCCCAGGTATAGACCACACTTTGCCTTGTTTAATTTGATCTATTAACTTTTCCATCTGTGCTCCTAATCTACCTGAGTCACAGGGATTGCGTTTAATTGCCATTTCCAGGTTTGTTTAGTTTCTTTTACAGGCAGCATATCAATACAGTCTACAGGGCATGGTTCAACACATAAGTCACAACCGGTACATTCATCAATTAATACAGTGTGCATTTGGCGGGTTGCGCCAACGATGGCATCAACAGGGCAGGCTTGAATACATTTGGTACAGCCAATACATTCATCTTCACGAATATAGGCAACGGTTTTAACAGGATCTGCTTGCTCACCGCCTGCCAGCGGTTTTGCTTCTACACCCATTAAATCAGCGAGTTTTTTTACCGTGGCTTCGCCGCCTGGTGGGCACTTATTGATTTCGTCACCATTGGCAATTGCTTCTGCATAGGGACGACAGCCAGGGTAGCCACATTGGCCACACTGTGTTTGCGGTAAAATGGTATCAATTTGGTCAACAATAGGGTTGCTCTCAACGCGAAAACGAACGGCGGCAAAACCTAAAATTAAACCAAATATTAGCGCTAATGAACCTAACGCTATCAAAGCATAAAACAAGGTCATATTAAAACTTCACTAATCCTGTAAAACCCATAAAGGCCATCGACATAAGGCCTGCGGTGATCATCGCAATTGAAGCACCCTTAAAAGGAGCAGGGACATCAGCCGCAGCTAAACGCTCACGTAATGCGGCAAACAGTATTAACACCATAGAGAAACCCACTGCGGCACCAAAGCCATACACGGCCGATTGTAAGAATGAGTGGTCTTCTTTGATATTAAGTAGGGCAACACCTAAAACAGCACAGTTAGTGGTAATAAGCGGTAAGAAAATCCCTAATAAGCGATAAAGTGTCGGGCTGGTTTTTCTCACCACCATTTCGGTAAATTGCACGACAACAGCGATAACCAAAATAAAGCTCATGGTACGCAAAAATTCGATATCCAGCGGGATCAAAATATAATGATTCACCAGATAACTGGTCACGGAGGCAAGTGTAAGTACAAAGGTTGTGGCTAAAGACATACCAATCGCGGTATCTAACTTACCCGATACACCCATAAACGGGCATAAACCTAAGAATTGAACTAAAACGAAGTTGTTGACTAGCACAGTGCCAATCAATAACAAGACATACTCTGTCATGCGTGCCTCACGAGAATAAAAACGGCTCTATTATCCTTTTTTATGGGGGCCGACACAACACATGAGGGACGAATAGCTAAAATTAACAAAGCTGTTTACGATTAAAGTGTTAAAGCAAAGTTAATATACCCAATCCACCTCAAGATGCGAGTTTCAGTTGGAATTAAAAGCGATTTAGGCAAGGCATTGATTGCAAATAATAGTGGTTCTATTGTTAAAATCAATAACGCAGTATAAATCGCTTTTAAACCAACCCTTTGGGCGTTTCACAGGCACTTACTCTCATCGTTGTTACTTCTTAAAAGGGACTGCCATTCTTGCAAAGTAACGCCTTGATATTAAGCACCTGTGAAACGCTGAATTCTGCATCTTGAGGTGGCTTGGGTATAGCTGGAATAGGCCCAAAAATAGTAAGGTTTTTTGGGCCTTAAAGAGGGGTTAGATATCTTTTGGCTTTTCGATGTAATAGCCTTGCACACCATCTAAACACAGTGTTTCGATGATATGTTTTTCTTCTTGGCTTTCGACGCCTTCAGCAAATACACTCACACCAATACGATGAGCAAGATCAACCATTAAACGCATAAAGTATTGGTTGTTTTTATCTTCTTCAAGGCCGCGGGTGTAGCTTGCGTCCATTTTGATAAAGTCTGGTTTTAAGTCTCTAAAGAATTTAAATGACGTTAAACCCACACCAAAACGCTCTACGGTAATACGTGCACCCACGCGGTGTACCATATCGATAAAGCGTTTACTTGCTTTAATGTTTTGTTGTAATCCAAACTCGCTGACTTCAAATATAAGCTTAGAGGCGATATTGCTGTCTTTAAGTAATCGGCGCTCTAACCAGATCACAAATTGATCATTGTGAGCGCTTGATGCAGTAACATTAATACCAAAGAATTTTTCAGAGAAATTACGCGTTTTAACCTTCTCTAAAGTGGTATCGATAATTAAACGGTCAATTTCCATTGCCATTTCTAGCTTTTCTGCCATTGCAAGAAAAGAGGCCGTTGGCAGCATTTGGTTTTCTGCAGTTTTGAAACGAACTTGAATCTCAGCATAGGCTTTAACACTTTTACCTATTGGCATAATGTTCTGCATAACCAAGTGCACACGTTTCGATTCGATCACTTCGGTAATGACTTTACGCCAGTTTTGGTTACCAAAACCTGCGCTGGCGTTATTAACTAAATCAGTTTCACGCTGTACATGCCATGCATTTGCTTGTTTTGATTGCGCCATGCTCATTGCATTATCAACAATTGATAATAACTCACCAAGCGGCTTACCTTTTTCGTATCCAACTATACCTGTGTTAGCAACTGAGCTTAATTCTTGGTTTTGCTGATACTGAGTAAAACGCGATTGTAAGTTATCGCCAAAGCGTTCAGCTTCTTTAAGTGGGGTATTAGGCAGTACCACAGCAAAATCAGAACTATTTAAACGAAAAACCTGACTGCCTGTATAGGTGCCGCTAATATGTTTAATAATATCGGCCACACCTTTTACGTATTCATCACCTTTTTGGTAACCACGTGTTTGGTTTATTGTTTGTAGCTCACTACAACGCACCATAGCAAGTGAACCAAAGGTGCTTTTTTCTGCATTCTCAATATTTTTTTCGTAATACTCTACAAACATATTACGATTGCCAAGGTTAGTGACTACATCTTTATAGGCTTCTTTTTTAATACTTAGCGCATTATTTTGAATATCATCGTGTTTAGTTTGTAAAAAGTGTGACAGACGATTGAACGAAGGAATTAAATCTTTGCTTAGCTTCTTTAATCTTGAAGTGTCCATAGCTTGTTCAATATCGTCGCTTACTTGATTCTGATTTATGTATATATCGACAATATCAGCAACTGTTGTGCTTATTTTTCTGTTTAAGCGACGGAACATACTGTTCATATAAATAATTGGTAATAATGCAATCAATCCAGATATCAAAATGACAATAAACATCGCTTGTTGCAGCAGAGTTGCTAGGTTATGAGCATTGATCGTAAATTCAATTTTTATGTCAGATGTCTGGTTCACTGCAAATTGAGGCCGGATAGAGTTAAATGAATTATTAACTAATTCAGCAAACAAGGGGAGGGGCTGACTAGACTCTATCATTGTAACAACTTTGCCAGTTTGATCTCGGATTACAAATTTAGAAAAAGTACTGCCATCAGAAAGTGCTTGCCTAAGTTTCTCTGGTGCCAGCTGTTCAATAGTTTGTGAGTTTATATAGGCATTAACTACACGCTGTGCTTTTTGCTGGGCATCACTTACTGCACTGTCAAAACTAATTGCAATAAAATATCCGCCTAATAATGCGAATAGTAGCCAAGAAATAAGTTGTACGAATATGAGTTTTTTAAAACCAGCCATGTTTCTTATCTTTTAAAAGCCTAAAAGGAAGGAATCAATTCCTTGATTGATCGGTTTAATAATAGTGAATTCTATTTTATATCAAAGCATATAAATAACTTACACTAGAGTAGTGTATAAGCGCTGGAAAGTCTAATACAATCGGTGAGGCAAAAAAGAGATAAAATTTAATATATTCGTAGAGTTGGCTCCCCCTCCCCGACTCGAACGGGGGACCTGCGGATTAACAGTCCGTCGCTCTAACCAACTGAGCTAAGGGGGAACTAAATAGAGTAGTGCGGTGCTATGATTTGGCTCCCCCTCCCCGACTCGAACGGGGGACCTGCGGATTAACAGTCCGTCGCTCTAACCAACTGAGCTAAGGGGGAACAATCATATTCATAAACTTGGCTCCCCCTCCCCGACTCGAACGGGGGACCTGCGGATTAACAGTCCGTCGCTCTAACCAACTGAGCTAAGGGGGAATCGTTTATGATTGAAAAACTTGGCTCCCCCTCCCCGACTCGAACGGGGGACCTGCGGATTAACAGTCCGTCGCTCTAACCAACTGAGCTAAGGGGGAAGCGTCATGCCTTTCAACGGGGCGAAATATTAATGACAGCATTGCAAAGTGTCAACATAAAAACTTCATAAATTCAAAAAAGAAGCTTATTCGATGTTTTTATGTTCGATCTGAGCAAAATGTAGCTGAAAAGCGCAGCGTTTTTTGTTTTTTAGAAGACTAGCTATGTCGAAAAGATGACTTTTTTGCATTCTTTTTAAGCAGTAGTACCAAATTGAAAATATAAAAAACCATTCTTTGCTCAGATATTCTCTATTAAAGTGAGGAAATCATCACTTATGCAATAATTTCTTGTGATTGAGAAAATCAAACCTAAGAGTTTTTATTAGGCCATCCTTAGGTGTTATTTTTTTCTTGTATTTTTTTACTACAGATGGCGAATATTCCATCTTTTTTTATGAAGCACATCGACATCATTGTTTGTCGAGGATGACTAAATTTATTTTTAGGTATACATATCAGTTAGTTACTGAATAGTGTGTTGTCGTGTTTTATGTTTCATGCTGGCTTTCCATTAAGGGGAGAGCATTTTTTACACATTCTTTTCTAGAAGCTTACAAAAGGGTCAAAACGGGATACTTCACTATTATTCGTTTTATCAGTTTCAAGCTAGTCTTCAAAGCCTTTATATTTGCGGCTTCTAGAGAGTTATCCACGGTTTCTGTGGATAACTCTGTTTATTAAACTTTAAGAACAGCTATAGTACTAGGATTTTAGGGCGCTCCAGCAATTTCAAGTGTTTAATTAAGTTTTTTTAATTCATTTTAAATCAATGTGTTAGTGTTTTTATCTGAAGCGATGCTGAATTGATAAGTAAATTTATTCGTGACGATGAAATGATGCTATTTATTGTGTAAAAAAACAGCGAATAGTGCCATTTAATTGTAATAAAGCTATTAAATTTGTTTTTATATTGTTTTTTATAAGGGTTAGTGGTTATTTTTATGTCAAAGCGTCAAAAGTTATAGTTTTGTACATCGATTTTGATTCTGTCAATAAAGCATAGCTTGCAAGTGAAGGATGCTTTAAACTTATAGGCTCATATAAAGAGGCCAAGAATTCTTATGAGCGTGAAACCGCAGAGCAAAACTAAACCTGATCTTTTAAACTCCCCAATTCTGCCGACCTTAAAAAAAATGACCATTCCTATGATTTTCGGAATGATCACTCTTATGATGTTTAATTTAGTCGATACCTTCTTCATCAGTTTGTTAGGCACTGAGCCATTAGCCGCAGTAAGTTTTACTTTTCCAGTTACCTTTACTGTAATTAGTTTAGCAATCGGCTTAGGGATAGGTACCTCCGCAGTTATTGCTAAAGCACTCGGAAGTGATAATTTAGATGAAGCTCGTTTTGATGCCAGTATGTCATTATTGGTGTCGGTTGTAATGGTGTTTTGCCTTTCTGCCTTAGGTTATTTGTATATTGAGCCTATCTTTAAATTATTAGGCGCAGGTGAGCAAGTCTTGCCACTTATTCATGACTACATGAGCGTGTGGTTCATCGGCAGTGTATTTTTAATTACCCCTATGGTTGGCAATTCAGTGCTTAGAGCCAGCGGCGACACCAAAACGCCAAGTATTGTTATGGGTGGAGCGGGGCTGATAAATGCTATTTTAGATCCGGTACTAATTTTTGGTTTTGGGCCAATTCCAGCCTTAGGTATACAAGGGGCTGCTATTGCGAGTGTTATTGCTTGGGCGGTTGCAGTAATTATTATTTTATATATTCTGGCAATTAAGAACGGTTTGTTGAGCCTGCATGCTGGTCAGCAAACAGCAGTTAGTTCAGTTCGTAAAATTCTTAAAATAGGTTTACCGGCGGCAGGCGCAAATATGTTGACGCCAATAGCGATGGCGGTCATGACGGCATTAGTAGCTAAGCATGGCCCTGAGGCGGTTGCAGCGTTTGGTGTAGGCAGTCGCATTGAATCTATCGCAAGCCTTGTGGTGCTTGCTTTATCAATGACCTTACCACCATTTGTAAGTCAAAACTTTGGGGCAGGTAAGTTTGAACGTGTTAAAGAAGCTTACTCAAAAACCTTGAAATTCGTGATGATTTGGCAGTTCGCTATTTATATTTTACTGCTGTTAACCTCTGGCTTTATCGCGGATGTATTTGGTAAAGAGCAAGCGGTAATGGATGTGATTAAGTTATTCATTTATATCTTACCACTGAGTTATGGCCTGCAGGGGGTGATTATTTTATCTAACTCTTCATTTAATGCCTTGCATAAACCAATGAATGCCCTGATTTTAAGTGTGGTACGTCTGTTTGTTTTTTATGTACCTTTTGCTTATATAGGCAGCGAAATTGCAGGTTTAACTGGTTTATTTATTGGTGCCGCGATTGGTAACTTATTTACTGCAATGGTTGCCTATAAATGGTTTATCAAAGAAGTTGATGGGTTAAGTGAGTCATATATGAAGGAGTGTCATTCATGAGCGACCATTTCCAACTAGTTTCTAAGTTTCAGCCAAGTGGTGACCAACCAACGGCCATTGCACAGTTAAAAGATGGCCTAGAGGCTGGGCTTGCACATCAAACATTATTAGGGGCTACAGGAACCGGTAAAACCTTCACCATGGCCAATATCATTAATGATTTGAATCGGCCAACCATTATTATGGCACACAACAAAACACTCGCTGCACAGCTTTACGGTGAAATGAAAGAGTTTTTCCCTCATAATGCGGTTGAGTATTTTGTATCTTATTATGATTATTACCAGCCAGAAGCCTACGTTGTTGCCAGCGATACCTTTATTGAAAAAGACGCGTCTATTAATGAGCACATTGAACAAATGCGTTTAAGTGCCACCAAAGCGCTGCTTGAACGACGTGATACCATTATTGTGGCTTCGGTGTCTGCTATTTATGGTTTGGGCGACCCTGACTCATACATGAAGATGATGCTTTTACTAAAAGTAGGTGAAACCGTCGATCAGCGCGATATGCTGCGTCGGCTTGCTGAATTGCAATATACACGCAATGATATTGAATTTAGCCGCGGTACTTATCGCGTACGTGGCGAAGTGGTCGATATATTTCCTGCTGAATCGGATACTTACGCTGTGCGTGTGGAGATGTTTGACGATGAAATTGAGCGCTTAAGTATTTTTGACCCGCTTACAGGAGCAGTTGAAAAGCATATTGTACGTGCGACTATTTATCCAAAAACCCACTATGTAACACCCCGTGAAAAAATTCTTGATGCCATTGATAAAATTAAAGATGAGCTTAAAGACCGCCGAGCTCAGTTACTCAGTGCCAACAAACTTGTGGAAGAGCAACGTATTGCTCAGCGCACCCAGTACGATATTGAAATGATGACCGAGCTTGGTTATTGCTCTGGCATCGAAAACTATTCGCGATACTTATCTGGCAGAACACCGGGCGATCCACCGCCGACATTATTAGATTACTTACCTGATGATGCATTGATGATTATTGATGAATCACACGTTACTGTGTCGCAAATTGGTGCTATGTATAAAGGCGATAGAAGCCGTAAAGAAAATCTTGTTGAGTATGGCTTTCGCTTGCCATCAGCGTTAGATAACCGCCCATTACGCTTTGAAGAATTTGAAGCCATTGCGCCGCAAACTATTTATGTGTCGGCAACACCTGGTGACTTTGAGCTTGAGCGCTCATCAGGGGAGGTTGCAGAGCAGGTCATTCGTCCAACCGGGCTTATTGACCCAGAAATTGAAGTACGCCCTGTGGGCACCCAGGTTGATGATTTGCTATCAGAAATATATAAACGAGTTGAAGTGAACGAACGGGTACTTGTGACCACGTTAACTAAGCGTATGGCAGAAGATTTAACTGACTATCTCAACGACCATGACGTAAAAGTGCGCTATTTGCACTCAGACATCGACACTGTTGAACGGGTTGAAATTATCCGTGATTTACGTGCTGGCGTATTTGATGTGTTAGTGGGCATTAACTTATTGCGAGAAGGTCTCGACATGCCAGAAGTTTCACTGGTGGCGATACTTGATGCCGATAAAGAAGGTTTCTTACGTTCGACTCGTTCACTTATTCAAACCATAGGGCGTGCTGCGCGTCACTTAAATGGTAAAGCAATTCTGTATGGCGACCGCATCACTAATTCAATGCGACAAGCCATTGATGAAACAGACCGCCGCCGTGAAAAACAACAAGCTTATAACCTTGAACATGGTATTGAGCCACAAGCACTGGTTAAAAGTATTACCGACATTATGGATGTGGGCGAAGAAGCAAGCCCGAAAGACAACCTTAAGTTAGTGCGTAAAGAGTCTAAACAAGTGCTCAGCGCGAAAGATATTGCCAGCCAAATCAAAGCTCTTGAAGCGAAAATGCATGCTTATGCTAGCGATCTTGAGTTTGAAAAAGCGGCGTCTGTGCGTGATGAAATTCACGAATTACAACAACAGTTAATTAACTAAAGATGATGACAAACGATTTTTCTGCCATTTTAAATGCTTTAGCAGAGGCGCCACTTGCTGCTAATGAATTATGTCGTGTATTCCATGGCCGTGGTCACTCAGTCGCTGAGCTGAGCCACATAAACTTAGACTTTTATCCGCCAGCACTCTTTTTAGTTTCATATCAAGAAATAGATGAACAAGTACTTGCGCAATTAACTGATACCCTGTGGCAATGGGCGCAAAAGAATGCGCCAGCGCTTGTCGGTGCATTGGTTTACCAACAACGTAGCGGCATTAACACCCGCAACGCGCTTATGCATGGTGAATTACCCCAAGAGCACCATGTCAGTGAAAATGGTATTAAGTTTAAAGTCGATTTATTGAGTCGCCAAAATACTGGGATTTTCCCTGATATGCGCCGTGGCCGGGAGTTTGTTCAAGCTAATAGTAAAAATGCAAAAGTGCTCAACTTATTTTCATACACGTGTGGCTTCTCTGTTGCAGCAATGCAGGGGGGGGCAGACCAAGTTATTAATATGGACATGAATAAAGGGGTGCTGCGAACAGGTAAACAAAATCATCAGCTAAATGGTTTTGATCAAGGTGTGAGTTATTTCCCGCACGATATTCTAAAATCATTCGGTAAGCTTAAAAAATCAGCACCGTATGAATTGATCATCGTAGACCCGCCGAGTTTTCAAAAAGGCAGTTTTATATTGACCAAGGATTATCAAAAAATCCTACGTCGTTTACCTGAGCTGCTAAATGAAAACACCCAGTTGTTACTGTGTGCAAATAGCCCTGAGCTATCTGAGCAGGCGTTTAAAGATCTCATTAGCGATCATACCCAAGGGGCAATTAGTTTTGTTGAGCGACTAGCTCCTACTGATGGCTTTATTGAGGTTGACAGTGATCGCAGCTTAAAAGCGTTAGTCTATAAAACAGCAAACTAATGGCACTGAGTAAACGACTTTCAGCCATTGTTGATGTGGTTGATTCTGGGTATGACGAAATCTGGGATTGTTGCTGCGATCACGGTTTGTTAGGGATTGAGCTATTACAGCAAAATAAAGCCCAGCTTATACATTTCGTTGATATTGTGCCTGAGCTGATGCAGGTACTAAGTGATAAACTCGAACGTTTTGCCACAAGTGAGCAACGCGGCCGTTGGCAGGTACATTGCCAAGATGTGGCAATGATTTCACCAGATCCTAAAAAGCGTCACCTTGTTATTATTGCGGGGGTGGGAGGTGAGTTGTTAGTGCGATTTTTAGCGCGGATTGTTAGTCAACAGCCAAATACGCATATCGACTTTATTGTTTGCCCTGTACATCACAGTTATCAAGTTCGCAGCTATTTGCAGACACTGCCATTGGGGCTCGTATCTGAGCAGTTGGTGTGTGAAAACAAACGATTTTATGAAGTTATTGCCATGAGTGCGTCTGCTTCGCAGTCGATCACTCGAGTTGGCCAGCAAATGTGGCAGCTAACAAGTAAAGAGCACCAAGCTTATCTAAAGCAGTTATGTGCTCATTACCAACGTATGTTAAATCAAGACGCCGATTACTATCAGCCTGTGCTTGAACAATACAGTGCATTATTAACTTAATAAGAGCTAACTTAATTAGAGTTTATTAATTTCTTGTTTTACGCTATAGCTTGAATCAGTAACAATGGCTTCGAGCGTTTGCACACGCTCTTTTAGCTCTACAAGCTCTTTTGTTACTGCAGCGACATGTTCGTTCGCTTCTTTGCTGTCTTTTAATGTTCGAGATTTAAACTCTAAATGTTTTTTATACATATCATAAATCACACCTGAACCCACAGAAATCAAGACAATCAATACCACCATGGTTGTCCCTGACATAGCACTCTCCTTATTATTTAAAAATTATGTATAGATTATAGCCTGATTTTTTAATTGCAAAGGTGATTCTGTTACAAGGTGTTTCGTTTTAAAAATGGCTTGATACGAATAAAGCCGGTGACCAGCATGGTACCCGCGATAACACACAATGCGCCAACCAAGGTATTAGGTCCAATTTGCTCATCTAAAATTAAATTGCCCCAAACAATGCCAAATAATGGAATTAAAAAGGTAACAGTCAACGCAGAGGTTGGGCCAATGTCATCAATCAAACGGAAAAACAGGATATATGCCACCGCAGTACATAGCACACCGAGTGCCACCACACCAAGCATCACCTCATTACTTGGAATTTCTCTGGCAGGAATAACAAAAATAAGTGGTAGAACCATAATACTTGCCGCCCACATACTGCCATGGGCATTATCGAAAGCAGATAACTTAGGTGCATGTTTTGTGTAATGAGATGCAATGGCATAGCTGAGCGAGGCACACAATGCAGCTACAATTGCTGTGATTGCTTGCGTGTCGATAATCAGGCTATTTTGCCCTACTAAAATGGCTACGCCCGTTAAACCTAATAGCAAGCCAAGTAACATACTTTTGGTGGGTTTCGTTTTACTCCATACAATACCAACGATGGCACCCCAAATAGGGGTCGTTGAATTTAATATGGATAAGGTTGAGGCATTAATTGTTTGCGCTGCATAGGCAAACAATAAAAAGGGAAGGGCGGAATTAAGTGCGCCAATAATGAAAAAATGCTTTTTGTGGGTCGTGAAAGCGAGTTGCTTTCGTAAGTACATCGCAAAAATAAACAGTGTAATTGCAGCAAAGCCAACTCTTAACTCAATTAATACTGCAGGGCCTAAGCTATTCGCTGCCATGCGCATAAATAAGAAGGAAGCGCCCCAAATAGCAGCAAGGATGAATAAGCGTAATAAACTTGGCAATGACATGGTTTTACATTCTTGAATTATAAAACCTGAGCATAACAAATTTCTGCTCTAATACTCGCCATTTTCGGACTATTAATCGGTTGATTTTGGAAGTTTCTTTTCGAAATCAGACTTAACGATTTCTAAAGCTGCTAATACATCTTCGGCGGGGACATCGTTTTGCTCTAATAGCATAATAAGGTCAACAGCAATTTTAATATAGTTAGGCGCACCTTCTAACTCACTGCTCATTTTTGCAATTCCTTTTTCTTAGCGACTTGGCTGATCGCTACATCAATAGCTGTTTGCACTTGTTGCTCCATTCTAATACGTTCTTTTTGCGGTAAATAAAATTCCATATCGACATCGTAGCGAATGTAACGAGCAGGCAGTTGATTTAATACTGTGCAGCATAAATCTGCCATAACATCATCACTATAGGTCGCTTCTAAGTTTCGTTTTGAGATGTCTTCGACAACCAATTTTTCATAGTAATTATGAATGTCGTCATGCAATTTCATACAAAGTTAGCCTTATTTAAAAGTCACTTTTAGTGTATACCAAGCTTTAAAATAAATCGACAGCTGCCCTATAAAGCTGGCTATGAACTTCAACCAAACGGCTTACATTTCGTTGGTAGCCACCGCCCATGGCTGAAAACACTGGGATTTTTGCTTCCTTGGCTTGGTTTAATACAAAATGGTCACGCTGATACACGCCTTCTAAACTCACTTGAAAGTGTCCTAATTCGTCATCTGTTGCGA
Organism: Pseudoalteromonas simplex; assembly: GCF_015278155.1. Classification (NCBI taxonomy): domain Bacteria; kingdom Pseudomonadati; phylum Pseudomonadota; class Gammaproteobacteria; order Alteromonadales; family Pseudoalteromonadaceae; genus Pseudoalteromonas; species Pseudoalteromonas simplex. The sequence goes on along the minus strand of NZ_JADILN010000012.1, from coordinate 70,952 downwards.
TGTCTGCGCCGGCGTTATACAAAATGATATCTGGCTGGTGGAGTCTAATTGTTAAGGCTAAAGCTTGTTTGACTGTTTCTAGGTATTCATCATCTGTAGTGCCATGCTCTAACGCAAAATCGTAGTTTGATTGCTGTTTAATACGCGGGAAGTTTTGCTGACAATGAATTGAGCAGCTAATGATCTGGGGATGTGCTTGTGTAACTTCGGCTGTGCCATCCCCTTGGTGGACGTCACAGTCAAAAATTAATACGGTGTCGGCTTGCTCGGTATTAATTAAGTGTGCTGCGGCTATCGCTAAGTCATTAAAAATACAAAAACCACTACCATAGCTCGTAAAAGCATGATGATAACCACCACTTAGGTTAAAAGCAGCACCCTGTTGCAAAGCAAACTCAGCGCCTTGAATACTTGCGCCAACAGAGTAAAGTGTTCGCTCAACCAACTCAGTGGACCAAGGAAAGCCCATTTTTTTAATTGCTTTGCTATCAAGGCTACCAGTTAAAAAAGCGTCGATATACTCGGGGTTATGGCACAGAGCAAGCTGCGCTCTAGTGGCTTGTTGTGGGGTAATAAAATGCTGCTCATCAATAAAGTTGCTAACAAGCTGTTTTAACATGCGGTATTTATCAATGGGAAAGCGGTGACGCTCGGGTAAAGTTAACGCTGAATAATTTGGATGATAGTAAAACATTATCTCAGCTGTTGCTTTTCGACTTGCTGAATTTTGTCTTCAGTGGCTGAAATAGCCTTTCGACAACGGCCAAGTCTTGCATGTAAAGCTAATATTTCTTTATTAATTTCGGTTGCTTGCTGTGCATTTGCAGCGTCGAGCTTAAGTTTTCGCTCTTCGATCATCAAAACTAAGCGGCGTTCAAACTCATGGGTTTGTTTTAGTTCGTCATACAGTTCATGGGATGACTGCATGATTTTTTTTACTGCTTGCTTATAAACTTGTGGCTTAGCTTTCGGCTTAAAGCTGTATTTATTTTCTTTAGCCCATACTGGGGTTGATTTGATTACATTGAATACCGCTTCGACTTGAATGGCAATACGCTCAAGCGCATATTGATAAGCATGGCGATGCTCAGCTGGCGGCAGGCTGTTAAGCTCATCTTCGATTTCGGTTACATAGTCAGCCAGCATCATACTTTTCGTACTAAACACGGCTTTATCAAACAAACTTGGCTGGGCTTGCATATAGCGATTTTTAGCAAATAAATTACCCTTATCAAATTGTGTGGCTAATTGTTTGAGTCTTTCAATTTGTGAACGTAGTTTATCAAAAGCAGTCGATTGCATTTATAAATAAGCCTCATAGATTAACTTTAATGCTAACACTATAACCACAGTGTTAAACACTGGGCGGATCATTTTACTACCAAACTTTATTGCAGAATGTGCTCCTAACCATGCTCCAAGCATCAAGAAAAAACCCATTGTGATACCAAGTAGAAAGTTTACATGGCCAAGTGCAACGAAAGTGATCAATGAAATAAAGTTTGAAACAAAATTCATTGAGCGGGCAAGACCACAGTTAAGCAATAAGCTCATTTTATATAAAAGGCTATTTGATGCGGTCCAAAATGTGCCAGTGCCGGGGCCTGCTAAACCATCAAAAAACCCAAGTCCAAGCCCTTGCAGCCACTGTTTAACTTTAGTTTTACTATCAAGCTCTGGTAACTCGTTATGCTCAGTTGTACTTAAACTGCCAAATAAGCTGTAACAAGCGACTAAAATAATCACCACCGGTAGTAATTTATTTAAAAATTCAATACTTAAGTAATCTACCACTAAAGTACCTACGAGCGCCCCAATGGCTGTTGCTAAAATGGACGCAGCCCAAAACCGTGGGTTGAACAACTTTTTACGAAAATACGTTACGCTGGCTGTCAATGAACCAAAACTTGCTGCAAGTTTATTGGTACCTAATGTGAGGTGAGGCGGCAAACCTGCGGTTAATAGTGCAGGTACCGTTAACATGCCACCGCCGCCTGCAATTGCGTCAATAAAGCCGGCTGCTAGTGCAACTGCACATAATAGTGCCCAGGTTGTTGGGTCTAAAGCTAATTCAAACATTAATAATCAATTTGTCTTTTAAAAGGTGGCAAGGTATCGAGCATGGCTTTGCCATATCGCTTGGTCACTAGTCGGCGATCAAGGATAGTAATGCGACCCTGATCATTTTCTTTGCGCAGCAGTCTACCACAGCTTTGTACTAATTTCTTTGCCGCATCAGGTACGGTTATCGAAAGAAACGGGTTGCCACCTTTACTTTGCACAAACTCGGCCTGCGCTTCTTCTATTGGTGAGGTAGGCACCGCAAATGGAATTTTTGTAATTACTAGGTTTTCTAAGTATTTACCTGGTAAATCAAGACCCTCAGATAAACTTTGAGTGCCAAATAAATAGCTAGCACGGCCTAAATCCACATTGGCTTTATGTTTTTTAAGCAGGGCTTCACGAGACATTTCTCCTTGCACTAAGACCTCAATTCCTTTGCTACGTAATGCTTTAACAACATGATCCATCTGCCAATAAGAGGCAAATAACACTAAATTTGCTTTTTTATCATCAAGGAATTTGGGCAATTGCTCAGCTAAGTGATCACTAAACGCTTTATCGGTTGGCTCAATATGACTTGCAGGAATATGCAGCGTCGCTTGTTTAGGGTAATCAAATGGAGAAGGGACTTTTATGTATTTTACGCCTTCTTCTTTGGCAAGACCGCATTCATAAGCAAAGTGATCAAATGAACCCAATGCAGTTAAGGTGGCTGAACAAAGCACGGCACCTGCACATTGATTCCATAATTTATCTTTAAGGTAATAGCCAACTTCAATAGGGCAATCACTAAGTAAATGGTCGTGATGGTTCTTATATTCTAAGCGTTTGATCCAGCGCGCATGGGGAATACCTTCGCCTTTTGTGGCGTAACTAAACCACAGCTTGTTTAATAACTCTAGACGATTAATGTACTGACCACTTTCAGCCAGGATTGGATCGGCCACATAAGGTTTTATATCGCCATCACTTACGTCTTGCACTAAGGTATCGTGCATCTTGTTGAGTGCTCTTAGGGCATCAAGGGTGGCATCGCTAATATCTTTTGCTTTGGCATGTAAAGATGCTGGGATTTCACCATGTTCAAAACGATAGGTGTCATCACTGTTATAATTAAAGTCTGCGTTATCAAGAATATCACGCACTACTTTTAAGTTTTTACCGGCATCATTGATACTGTCACTGAGCTTAAAATTTTGCCCAATCGCTTTTTGACCTACGAGCACATTGGCCATTTTGCCGGCAAATTTAACCAGCTTGTCGAGCCAGTCTATGGTGCCTTTAATGGTTGCTGCGGCAGAAGAGAAGTCGCGGGTGATGTGCGCTAAATGGTGTGCTTCATCGATAACATAAATCGTATCGTCAGGTTCTGGTAGAATCTTACCGCCACCTAAATCAAGATCAGCCAGTAATAGAGAATGGTTGATCACTAGCACATCCATTTGCATCAGACGCTGACGTGCCATATGAAAAGGGCAGAGCTGATGAGCGCGCATTTGTCGTTGGCATGAATGCTTATCACAAGCAATTAAATTCCACACTTTATCAGGAATTGTATCAGCCCAGCTATCGCGGTCGCCTTGCCATTGCTTTTTTGAATAAGCATCATAAAGTTGCTTTAAGCATTTGGTTTCCATATCTGAAAGGGGCGATGATAGGGTCGGCATAAACTCCATTTGCGTTTGACTGTCACCATTGACGGCGGCACTCAGTTTTTGTGCACAAATATAACGCTGTCGACCTTTCACTAAATCAAACTTGATGTCGAGGCCAGAGTGCTCTTTAAAAAAAGGCAGCTCCTTACTAATTAACTGTTCTTGTAGAGCAACGGTTGCCGTCGAAATCACTAATTTCTTTTTCTTGGCCATCGCTAAGGGCAATGCCCCTAAACAATACGCTAACGATTTTCCGGTCCCGGTGCCTGCTTCAATTACACAAATTCGTTGGCTCTTGTGATATTCGCCAGCCAATGTTTTTGCTATCTCGGCAACTAAATAGTTTTGACTGCTTCGAGGGCGGTAATCGGTGAGGTTATCAGCAACATGCTTATGAATTTGCCGAATTGTTTTTTTTAAAGAGTCAGAAAGCATGCCCAGAAAACCTAAAGTATGTATATAATTACAGTAATGAATTTTAGAGATTTAACTGGGCAACTACAAGCGACTTGTTACTTTAATTAGTTAATCAACTTAGCTTTGCTTAACTGATATGCCTAAATTATATTAAAAAGGTTTAATTACATGCAGTTAGCCTCCGGCTTTATTCTCTCCACGCAATGCTACGATAGTGCTAAGGGTATTTCGATTGTGGTGTGGATTTTATCTAAGCAAGGGCCAGTTAAATTAATAAGCACACCACAAAAAGCAGTGTTCTTTATTAATGAATCACAAATAGACGCTGCGAATAGAGTATTTTCAGAGCATGGTATTTTTTGTGAAATGAAACCTGTGGCACTGAAGAGCTTTATGCAGGAACAAGTTGTTTCTTGTTATTTTTCTTCTTTAAAGCACTATTACAATGCTGCGAAACGACTCAAAGCACAGCATATAAAAGTATATGAAGATGATATTCGTCCTATAGGTAGATTTTTAATGGAACGTTTCATTAAAGGGGCAGTTTGGGCTCAAGGAAGACAAATAAAAAGCCACCCATATCCTGTTTTAACGGATACTAAGTTCAAAAAAAATAGCGATTTTACACCGCAGTTTTCAAGTTTGTCACTCGATATAGAATGTAATGGTGAAGGAGTGCTATTTTCAATAGGTCTAGTTGGGGCAAATATAGATACCGTATTGATGATAGGCCAGCCACAAGATACCAGTGAACTTGAATTTAATCTTCATTGGTGTGTAGATGAAATTGATTTACTCAATCAGCTTTGTATACATATTGAAACTGTGGACCCTGATGTGATTATTGGCTGGAATGTGATTGAGTTTGACTTCAGCGTGTTACATGCCCGTGCAGAAGCACTCGGTGTCGAATTGCCGCTTGGCCGCAATAAAGAAAAAATGCAGCTGCGGCAAGGTAATTTTACCCGTCTTACAATACCAGGACGCGTAGTTGTTGATGGTATTGATACCTTAAAAAACGCTACTTATCATTACGATAGTTTTAGTCTTGCCAATGTAGCGAGTATTGAGCTTGGCGAAGAGAAGCTAATAAATACAGATAATCGTCTTGAAGAAATTATTCGCCAGTTTAATGAAGACAAACTGTCTCTTGCTAACTACAACAGGCAAGATTGTATTTTAGTGATGAGGATCTTTGAGAAACTTAAGTTACTTGATTTTGCAGTTGTAAGAAGCCAGCTTACAGGGCTTGAATTAGAACGAATGGGCGGCTCAGTTGCAGCCTTCACTAACCTTTATCTGCCGTTACTGCATAGAAGTGGCTATGTAGCCCCTAATTTAGGCGATCATGGCTTAAGTTTTGATAGCCCTGGTGGTTATGTCATGTCATCGCAGCCTGGCCTATATAAGAATATTTTGGTGCTTGATTACAAAAGTCTCTATCCGTCAATAATGCGAACATTTTGCATAGACCCTCTCGGTCTTATTGAAGGTTTAAAAAGTCCAGATAATGCAATCGAAGGATTTAATCAGGCGCACTTTTCACGCACTGCGCATCATTTACCTGAGCTTATTCGTGAGCTGTCAGTGACCAGACAAATAGCAAAAGACAAAAAACAACCTATGCTCTCTCAAGCAATCAAAATCATCATGAATAGTTTATATGGTGTACTTGGCTCGAAAGGTTGTCGCTTTTATGACCCGCGATTGTCGAGTTCAATTACTTTGCGCGGCCATGAAATTATGCAAACAACCAAGCAATGGATTGAAGAGTGGGGTTATGAAGTCATTTATGGTGATACAGATTCGACTTTTGTTAAGCTTGATGATGATCTAAATTCACTAAACTGTAATGAAATTGGTACGGTACTGGCAAGAAAAATTAACAAACGCTGGCAGCGTGTATTACAGCAAGATTATAGAATAGACAGTTTCTTAGAGATCGAGTACGAAACCCATTATAGCCCATTTTTTATGCCCACAATTAGAGGAAAAACAACAGGGTCTAAAAAGCGCTATGTAGGAAAAGTCGAAAAAGATGGCACCTCAAAATTAGTCTTCAAAGGTATGGAAACCGTTAGGAGTGATTGGACAGAGCTTGCCCACAAGTTTCAAATAGAATTATTTGAGATTTTATTCTCCGAAAATTACAGTCAAGAATTAATAATACAAGCCTTTGATAGGTACGTTAAAAAACTCTATGCGGGAGAGTTTGACTCATTACTCGTGTATCGCAAACGATTAGGCCGGCACCTAGCTGATTATCAAAAAAACATCCCTCCTCATGCAAAAGCAGCTAAGCAGTATTTAGCTGAAAACCCACATTTTGCATTTCAGCGTGGTCAAATAATTGAATATGTTTATACAACTCAGGGTGTCGAGTACTACATGGGTAAATATAATTATGACTATTTAGTTTATGTCAATAAGCAGTTATTACCAATTGTGAGGGTAATTGTTAATGATTTAGTTTGTAACAATCCCTTTCAGCCCAATGGTCAGATAATTCTCATTTGATATTCTTTTTGTATCTCCTTCCTTAACCTCATGTTTATGTTGTAGTTGTTTCAGTTTAACAAATTCTTTTTTGTTAATTTTTGGGTTTTTGTTGTGTTTTTTGTTGTGTTTTTATTAATAAAACTCTGGAAATTTATTTTGATTTGTTTATTATTTGTTGGCCGCAGTACAGTTGTGGTAACAAATAATAAACAAGCTTATGCTAAAAAAAGCCACACTATGTGGCCCAGGGAGAATCAAATGTTAAATAATAAAGTTTCTAAGGCTGTTCGCTTAGCGATTGCTTTTAGTGCTGCATCGACAGCTGCATTTTCTGCATCATCTGTTGCTGCTGATGAAAATGAGGTTGAAAAGGTTGAGCGAATTGAAGTTACTGGCTCACGTATCAAAAGAACAGACCTTGAGGGCGCTAGCCCAGTTGAAGTGATTACAACAGCTCAATTTGAAGAGCAGGGGCGTATCTCAGTTGCGGATGCTCTACGCAGTGTAACTTCTAACAGCTTCGGCTCATTTGTTCCAAGCTCAGGCTCTTCAGCTCAGTCGCAATCAACAGTTAGTCTATTAGGTGCTGGTAGTGATCGTACTCTTGTACTTGTTGATGGTAAACGTGTTGCCGGTTCACCTTCTCTAGGTGGTTCAGCAGCTAACTTGAGCTCGATTCCAATGGCTGCAGTTGAACGCATCGAAATTCTAAAAGATGGTGCTTCTGCTATTTATGGTTCAGACGCAATTGCGGGTGTTATCAACATCATTCTTAAAAAAGACTTTGAAGGTGCATCTTTTGATGTTCAATTCGGTCGTCCATCAAATGAAGGTGCCGATACTAAACAAATGTCAGTTTCGTTTGGTGTAAGCTCTGAAAAGGGTAACATTACATTTGTCTATGACCATCAAGAGCAAGGCGCAATATTCGATAAAGATCGTGAGTATACAGCTGCTTCTTGGGAAGATACTAATGGTGATGGCCTAGTTTCAATTTATGATGAAACAGTTGGTGTAAGTTATTATGGCGCAACTATTTTAGGCCCTGACGGCTTTGTTGCTTCAGCGAAATGTGATGAGTTAGCAAGTTCTGTACCTGGTTTTGTTGGGGTATTAGACCAAGGCTCACTTCTTGGTGGTGTTGGTGGCGGTGAGGTGTGTGGCTATGCATACGCTAATGTGTCAGCTAACATGGCCTCGACTAACAAAGACTCAATTATGGTTAGCTCAAACTATAATATAACGGACGATATTGAGTTATATGCGCGTGCTATGCTTAGCCGAAATGACTCATTTGGTCGTTACGCTCCGCCTGCAGCTAAATGGAATAATATGGCTGCTGGAAATGAGCACAATCCATATGATGAAGAAGTAACTGGCTACTTCCGCTGGTACGGTATCGGTAATCGCGATGGTCTTGTTACAGATTACCAGCAAGACTATATGATTGGTTTAAAAGGTATCGCAGGTGACTCAATAGATTGGGAATTCGCATATCATAAAGCTAAATTAGACTACCGTTCAGTAGGTCGTTACTACTTGAGCTATTCAGGTTTAGCTTACAATGAGAAATATGGCATTGATTTAGGTTCTGAAGAAGGTATTAATAATCTTCGTTCAACAACTTATACAGAAAACCAAAACGAAATGGATCATTACTTCTTTGGTGTTGGTTTTGCTTTAGGTGAATTAGCAGGCGGTGAGATCCAGCACTACTTTGGTGGTGAGTATTTCGATCAACAGTTTGATTCGCAGTATGATGCACAATCTGAAGCTGGTCTTATAGGTGGTTCAGCAGGTAACTCAGCAATGGGTGAGCGTGACACAACAGCTTTCTTCTATGAAATTTCAATGCCATTCACTGATAATTTAATCGTTAGCGCAGCTTTGCGTCGCGATGACTACAGCGATTTTGGTTCAGTAACTAATCCAAGCGTTAAGTTAGAGTATCGCCCAACAGATGACATCTTATTACGTGCTTCATATTCAGAAGGTTTCCGCGCTCCATCTCTTGATGAATTGCTAGCAGCAACTTCGTTTAGTGCAACAAGTGCTACAGATTATGTAGCTTGTGAAGCTCAAGGAATTTCTGCCTCAGAATGTAAATCTCGTCAGTTTGATAACTTAATTCAAAGTAATGACGAGTTAGGTCCTGAAGAATCAGAATATATCAATGCGGGTATTGTTTATTCAGGTATTGAGAACTTTGCAGTAAAGCTAGATTACTTCTCTTTAGAGGTTGAAAACGTAATCTCATCTATTACTGTACAGTCTTTAATTAATGCTGAAGTTGGGGGTCAACTTGATGACCTGATGGCTAAATACCCAGGTGTTAAGTTAGAGCGTGACGAAAATGGTGCTGTTTTAGGTGACGTGATTACACGTTCTGAAAATGGCGCATATATGTCTAGAAAAGGTTTAGACTTAAATTTAGAGTATAAACTTGAAACAGGTTTTGGTGACTTTACCTTCGGAAATACAACAACTTACTTGCTTGAATCTGCTGGGGATGTTTACTTTTCAGGACCTTCTCAAGACTTCATAGGTATGCCAGGTACACCTGATTGGCGCTCGCAGTTTAACATTAATTATTCGATGGATAACTTATCTGTTGCATGGACAACTGACCTGATTTCATCGGTATATGAAGATCAGTATCTTGACCTAGGTGACGGTAACCCTGAAAACTTCCGTTACAAAGGTGAGAATCACGATCCAACATATGTAACACATAATATCAATATTAAGTATTACACAGAATCATTTGGCACATTTACTTTAGGCGCACGTAATTTGTTCGACAAAGGTGTTGTTAAAGATGATGACGGGTTTTGGAATGACGATACTTTATATTATGCAGGTCATATTGGTCGTGAAGTATTTGCTGGTTATAGCATAAGCTTCTAATACTAATCACTTTAAATTTTAAGCCCCGTTAGGGGCTTTTTAAGTACCCTGAGGCCTTTATTAGTAAGTTTATAAAATGACCATATATAAAAAATTACAGCTAAAGTTGGGTGAATAATGAGTAGTCATTGGTCCGAGTATTGGAGCGGAGGTCACTTAACGTCTTTCGGGAGTGGGTTTAAAAAGAATTATGAAGGTGAGTTAAAGGAATTTTGGGAGGCTACAGCTAAAAAATTTGGAGAAAACTCAACTGTTCTTGATGTCGGTACTGGAAATGGCGCTTTGATAGAACTGATTCAAAATAATAATCAGTTTAATTGTTATGGAATAGACAAAGCTGAGATGCACAAAGGTGTCACCCAAAGCATTAATGGTACCTTTTTAGCTAAGACTTCGGTCGAGTGCTTACCATTCAATGATAATGTATTTTCCAATGTAATAGCGCAATTTTCATTAGAGTATAGTCAAGTTAGTCAAAGTATTGATGAAATCTATCGTGTACTTTCAAGTGGTGGATCTTTCACATTTGTTTGTCATCATCCAGAGTCTATAATTGTTAAACCAAACAAAAAAATTTTAAAGGCCGCAAACTTCATTAAAAGTGATATTGAAAATCACTTGATAAGGCTCGTCAAATCGGTTCGTTCTTCTAATCTTTTACTATCAAAGCAAATTGTTGAAGAGATTGAAGCTAAGGTAATCACTCATTTTAAGTATGAGCAAGAAGCGTTGAAAGGTACAAACCTTCCAGCTTTTATAGAATTCTTACTTCAAAATATACACGGGAATTTAGACTTTGAAGAAGCTTATCGTTTATTTATGGAAGAACTTGATTTGTTAATTAAAAGACTTTCTGAGTTAGTTGCAGCTGCTAAAAACACAAAAAATATTTTAGAACAATTAAAAGCTTTAAGTATTGAAGTGGAGGGTGGTCAGCTTCTTGGTTATGAAAGTTGCAACATTCTCGCTACTTATATTCATGGAAGTAAATGTAATTCATGATAATCCTTAAAGACAAAATAAACAGCGTGTTTAGAAAATCAATGTTACTTTTCTAGTTCAGTGTATTCTTTTTTTGTATAATTATTTTATTCTAAAAAGTGAAATTAATAATTTGGGTTGGTTGTGTTTTTTGCATCTTTTTTTCAGTTTCATTGGTTTTTAAGTGGTTATTGTGCTGCTTTTTGCAATTGTCAAAAACATTAAAGTTACAAGTTTTTTGGATTGTTTTTTAAATGTGAACTTTATAAAATTTCTTTATAAACAAAGGTTAAAAAAAAGTTGACCAAAAGTTCTGCCTGCTATTAGTATTTGTTACCTCTAAAGGGTTATTTGTGGCCCATTAGAGTTAAAAATAAATTAATAAAGTCATAACATGAATATGACCAGGGAGAATCAAATGTTAAATAATCAAGTTTCGAAAGCAGTTCGCTTAGCGATTGCTTTTGGTGCAGCTTCAGCCGCTTCATTTTCAGCAAGCACGATTGCTGCTGAAGAAGGCGCTGAAAAAGTAGAACGTATTCAAGTAACTGGCTCACGTATTAAAAGAACCGATTTAGAAAGTGCGAGCCCTGTTTTAGTAATTGGCCGTGAAGATCTTGCAGCAACCGGTGAATTAAGCATTGGTGATATTCTTCAACAAATTCCTGCAGCTGGTGCTGCGTTAAACACAGCGTTCAATAACGGTGGTAATGGTGCTACCAATATGGACCTTAGAAATTTAGGTGCACAACGTTTATTAGTATTAGTTAACGGCAAGCGCTGGGTTTCTTCTTTAGGCTCAACTGTTGACTTAAACTCAATCCCTGCTGCCTCAATAGAGCGTGTTGAGGTAGTTAAAGATGGTGCTTCAGCTATTTACGGCTCAGATGCAATTGCTGGTGTTGTAAATATCATCACGCGCCGTGATTTCGATGGTGTTGAGCTATCTCTTTATGGCGGTGAAAATATGAAGTACAACGATGGTCGTCAGTACTCTGCTGATTTGACTGTTGGTACTACTTCTGAACGTGGTGGTTTAATGCTAAATCTAAGCCACGTAACTCAACAAGAAATCTGGGCAGGTGACCGTGACATTTCTTCTATGGGTAACAGCTCTACTACAGAAAAAGGCCGCCTTCGCCTGAACTCTAACTCTATTAGCTCTGATCTTCGTAATCAATTAATTGCACAAGGTTACACTGAGAACAATGCTGGTGAATCAAATGCAGGTTTTGATCTAGTACCTAATGGTGCCGGTTCATCTGTTGGTCTTGATTCATTCCGTGATCGTGACGGTGATGTATACAACTACGCTCCAGAAAACTATTTAGTTACACCGCAAGAGCGTAATAGTTTCTACGTTCAAGCTTTCTATGACATCAGCGACGATGTTCGCTTTGTTTCAGATTTCATGATGACTAATCGTGAATCATCTCAATTACTTGCGGCAATGCCTTTGACTATAGGTGCATCTTTTGGTGCAGCTGCCAGCCGTGTTGATATTCATGAAAACAACATTTATAACCCATTTGGTGAAACACTTTATGGTGATGCTGCGCGCTCTGGTGTAGAAGGTTATGTCCCGTTTGCTGGTCAACGTCGTTTTGTTGAAGCTGGTAACCGTATTTATCGTCAAAATGATACTACATACCGTGCAATGGTCGGTCTTGAAGGTGGTATCGGCGACACTTCTTGGGTTTGGGATGCATCTTACATCTATGGTAAGAATAGCCAAGATGTATATACTACAGGTCTATTAAACCTGACTCGTATCAACCAAGCTTTAGGCGATAACTGTAATGCTGCGACTTCTTGTGTGCCTCTAAATCTATTTGGCGGAGCAGGTTCACTAACTCAAGAAATGATCGATTATGTTACTTTTGATAGTGTTTCTCGTGAAGGTCTTGAACTGAAAGATTACACATTAAACTTTGCAGGCGATGCTTTTGAGCTTCCAGCTGGTGTTGTTGGTATGGCTGTTGGTTTTGAGCGCCGTGAAGAATCTGGCTATGACACTCCAGATCCATTAACACAAAGCGGTGAAACTTCAGGTAACCAACGTGATGCAACTTCTGGTGGCTTCCGTCTTGATGAAGCATATGTGGAGCTTTCAATTCCTGTAATCGATGGCTTATCAATTTCTCCTGCAATTCGTTTCTCAGACCATAGTGCATACGGTAGCAACTCAACAGCTAAAGTTGGTGTTGAATATCGTCCTATCGATGATCTATTGTTACGCGGTACATGGGCTGAAGGTTATCGTGCTCCATCTATCTCTGATTTATACGCTGGTAACTCGGATTCATATCCTACACTTACTGACCCGTGTAACTCAGTAGATGGGTCTACTCCTGATTTACCTGGCTGTGCTGGTGTACCAAATGGTTACGCCCAAGCTAATACTCAAATCCGTATCACGAATGTTTCTTCACCGGATCTAAAACCGGAAGAATCAGAGTCTAAAACATTCGGTTTTGTTTATAACCCAAGCGCAATTGAAGGTTTAGAGTTTACTGTTGATTATTATGACATCGAAGTAACTAACTCTATCGGTCGATATGGTGCTTCACGTATTCTTAATGAATGTGCTACAGGTGATAATGAAGCATCTTGTGACTACATCGACCGTGATGCTAATGGTAACGTAACTGACTTACGTAACTTCCTGCAAAACTCTGGTACTTACAATGTTGAAGGTATCGATTTCTATACTGCGTATAAATTCGAAACTGAATATGGTAGTTTCCGTACTTCATTAGACGTTTCTTACGTAATGACAAATGAGTTTGATGGTGAAGACCAAGTTGGTATCCAATATGGTGATGCTGGTTACCCAGAGTATAAAGGTACTTTCGCACTTGATTGGGCACTAGGTGACTTTGATGCTCATTGGCAAACTCGCTATGTAGATCGTATGCAAAACTACTATGACGTTTTAGGCTACACACCTTTCTACCCAGGTATGGCGGCAGAAATCGGTTCATACACAGTACACGATGTTTCAGTAGGTTACTCGATGGATGCGTATAATACTAAGTTTACTCTAGGTATTGAAAACTTATTTGCAAAAGAGCCATCTCCTGAGTACCTAAATAATGACTTAGCTATCTCAACTAACAACTTCTCTGTAACAGAGTATGACGTTAACATGGATCGCTTTGTTTATTTACGTGCAACATTCAAGTTCTAATTTAGTAACTTAAACGATTTAAAAGCCGCTCTTAGAGTGGCTTTTTTTTACTTTTTAAATACCAGTATGATGAATTTTTAAATGGTTGTTTCATTTGCTCACCACATAAATCTTATGAGGTTTTTTCCTTCCTATCCATGTGGTTGCTTTCTTGACTGTTGCTCTCTTGATTTTAGGAGTATGTAAGTTTTTATAACTCGAAAGTCACTTGAAATAATCATACTGACAAAAGCTCATTTATCAGTAGATTTAAAAAACCACATTGCTGTTAACCCCTTTTCTTTTTGTTTACAATTTACGGTTTTTTGCAACCACTTTTAAGTTTGTAATTGCCTTTTCTGGGTTTAAACAATTTGGTAATTATTTTTTAATTTTTTTAATGCGATAAAGTCTTTTTTGTTAATTCTTCACATGAATAGTAAATCTAAAAATTTTATTTTATATCTATAAAAAAACCATTTTCACCTGCTTTTTATGCTTTTAATTTTATTTGTTAATGAGTGGTTTTAAATTATGTAAACTTATTATCTCTAATTGTGGGATGTTGTTTGTTTAAAAAATTTACATTGAAAATAATGAGTTAAAAAGCTGTTGACCAAAAACTCTCCATACTATTAGTATTTAATTCCCTTAAAGGGTACTAGTACCTTTTATGGGTTTAAATAAATTAATAGAGTCATAACATGGATATGACCAGGGAGATTCAAATGTTAAATAATAAAGTTTCAAAAGCAGTGCGTTTAGCAATTGCTTTTGGCGCAGCATCAACGTCAGCATTTTCAGTTTCTGCAGTAGCTGCAGATGAAGGTGCAGAAAAAGTAGAGCGTATCGAAGTAACGGGGTCACGTATTCGCTCTACTGACCTTGAAACAGCACAACCAATCCAAACAATAAGTCGTGAAGATATTGCTAATCAAGGTTTCACATCTGTTATTGATTTGATTGAAAATATGTCTGCAGCTGGTTCACCGCCAATCAGTCGTTCTGAGCCATTAGTGTCTGGTGAGAATGTGGGTGGTAACTACGTCAACCTTCGTAACTTAGGCGCCAGCCGTACTTTAGTTTTAATCAATGGTAAGCGTTTGGGTATTACTACCTCTGGTTATCAAGATATCTCGGCTATTCCAATGGGAATGGTTGAACGTATTGATGTGTTAAAAGATGGCGCGTCTGCAATGTACGGTTCAGATGCAATGGCTGGTGTTGTTAATATTATCACTCGTAAAAACTATGAAGGTCTTGAGTTCACAGTATACGGCGGTGGCTATGACGATGGTGATGGTGAGAAGAAAAACATTAGTATGGTCACTGGCTTTTCGGGAGAAAAGGGTTCAATTACTTTAGGTGCTGAGTGGCGTGATGAAAGTGATGTATGGGCGAGAGACCGTTCTTTCTCAGAAGTATCATATCCAGGTTATGATATTCCAAATAACCGTACTTTAGTGGGTCAATATGGTCGTTTTTATTATAATGATCAATGGTGGGTTGCTAAGCGCCCAGGCAATGCTTCATCTTTTGACGATTTTGAACCGCAAACTTATGAAAATGGTTCAAGTAATTCAATTGACCAAATGCATTTAGAAACGCCTTTAAGTGCACGCTCTCTTTATATCAGCTCTAACTACGATATTACTGATAGTGTTAGTTTTACAAGTGATATCGGATATAGTGAACGTGAAGCGTTACGTCAGGTAGCAGGTTATCCATATCAATCAGCGTCAGATGGCTTTGTGTTAAGTGGTGATAGCTATTTTAACCCAGTTGGCGAAGATGTTTCATTTACTCGTCGTGGTTGGGAAGTTCCACGTACAACTGAAAGTAATCAAGATACTTTACGTTTTACTGCCGCATTAGAAGGCTCTTTCGAGTTAGCTAATCGTTATTTTGACTGGGATGTTGGTGGTGTTTACAGCAAGAGCACAACTGTTCAAGTAGACAACGGTAACTTCTATAAGCCTGCTATTGAAGCCGCTACTGGCCCTTCATTTTTAAACGCATCGGGAGAAGTTCAGTGTGGTACTGAAGATGATCCAATTTCATCAGCTGAGTGTGTTGCGTGGAATCCTTTAGCAGGCTTCGGTGCAGGGCCTGTTGAAAACTCGCTAGCAGATCCTGATGTACAAGACTTCTTGTATCCTACACTGCATTATCGTGGTGAAACTCAA
This sequence comes from Pseudoalteromonas simplex, assembly GCF_015278155.1. NCBI lineage: Bacteria > Pseudomonadati > Pseudomonadota > Gammaproteobacteria > Alteromonadales > Pseudoalteromonadaceae > Pseudoalteromonas > Pseudoalteromonas simplex. Next base: position 55,074 of record NZ_JADILN010000012.1, on the reverse strand, counting down.
ACAACAATGTACTTTGCTAACATAAGTGGTTTACTTGCAGAGTTACCTGCAGGTTCATTAACTTTCGCTGTTGGTACTGAGTATCGTAAAGAGTCGGGTGAGTATAATCCTGATGCACTAGCGCAACTCGGTCAAAGTACTACTCTTGCATCTGGTGCAACGGGTGGCGGTTACGATGTTACTGAAGGTTACGCAGAGTTAAATGTTCCTATTTTATCTGATGTTGTTGGTGCTAAGTCTCTAAACGTTAGTCTTGCGACTCGTTACTCAGATTACAGTACTTTTGGTGATACAACGAACAGTAAAGTAGGCATTGAGTGGCGTCCAACTGATGATTTATTGGTTCGCGGTACTTGGGCTGAAGGCTTCCGAGCTCCAACAATTAGTAACTTGTATGGTGGTGGTTCTCAAACTTTTACAACAGGCTTTATCGATCCATGTGATTCAGTTTATGGTACAGCAGCTGGCTCTGCGCGCTGTTTACAAGATGTACCAGCTGATTACCGTCAGTTACAACAAGGCTTTGTGCCGACGACTGGCCCTGCAGCTCAAACACCAGTGCCATTCAATAGTGGTTCAAATCCACTGTTACAACCAGAAGAGTCTGTCAGTAAAACCGTTGGTTTTGTTTACAACCCAAGTTATGTTGAAAACCTTGATATCATCCTTGATTGGTGGAGTATTAAAATCACTGACACGGTAGTTTCTGACTCACCAAATGAGATCTTAAAAGATTGTTATATTGGCGGTGATGAATCACGATGTGCAATGTTTTCACGTGATCCGAACAACTCAATTGTTAACGATTTAACATATGGTACGCGCAATGCTGGTTTCACTGAAACATCAGGTATTGATCTATCATTAGCATATGCATTTGAAACTGGTTTTGGTGACTTCCGTGCAACTCTAGATAGCACATACTTACTAAAATATGATTCAAAATCGACAAATGATCCAACAACTAAAGTTGAATCAGATGTAGGTCATGGAGATACATTTAGAACACGTGCTAACTTTGGCTTGAATTGGACGTATGGAGATTTCAGTGCAAACTGGGCGATGCGTTATTTCTCTTCAATGCGTGAGGACTGTTATTTTGAAGACCGTTGTAGTGATCCAAACTTCCAACGTGATTGGACTAATGGTGTAGTTGTGCCTAAAAATAAAGTAGGCTCTACTACATTTAACGACCTACAGTTCACTTATAATACGCCATGGGAATCTAAGCTTTCTATTGGTGCTAACAATGTATTTGATAAACGTGGTCCTATTATGTACTCAGGCCCAAGTTCTACTTATTCATATTACGGTGGCTTTGATATTGGTCGTCAATTGTACTTCCGATACTCACAAAGCTTTTAATGTGTAAATAAAAATAAAAACCCACTGACTAAAGTGGGTTTTTTTTAGTTTAATTAACTGCTCTTGATTATTTCTTACTTCATACCCATTGGCTTTTGCAATAGTTTAGAGGTGGAAAATATGCGCATGCTATTTTTAAATAATTAACGCAATCTTTATTCGAATGGCGACTGTACGTCTGTATCGAATCTTCTATTTGTTAATTTTTATAGTAGCTAGTTTTAAACAAAAATTGAGTATTTAAATTTCACTGCTAGAATGTAGCTAGTTATTTACTTTTGCTTGGTTTAGTTCTGAAACGACGATTTCTCTTTTACCTCTATGCTATTACGCTTTTATTCTCTTGTATTGCTTCTGCGACGCAACTCAAAGCGGGTATCGTAAGTTATAATTTTTTTCCTTATCACACCCAAGACGCAAATGGTCAATATACTGGTGTAATTGTTGGTTACAGTAACGAAATAGCGCGTTTAGCTGGTGCCGATTTAGAGTACCGAGTTTACGACAGTCTTGACGAGCTTCTGGACGGACTTAAAGCTGGTGAAATAGACTTTGCGGTTGGATTGAATAAAACTACGCAGCGCAAAAAACATTATTTATTTTCAACACCCTTTATGGAAGGTCCACGTGGAATAGTTGTAAATCAATCTATTGCAAATAGTGCCTTAAAGAACTTTGCTAGTTTACGATGGGTTTGTATCACTGGGAGTTCGCATTGCGAATATCTAGCTGAAAATGGTGCGCTTTATATAAGTCGGTTTATAAAACCAGATGATGCGTTTAAAAAAGTGGCCGATGGCTCATTTGATGCTTTTTTAGGTGATTATTCAGTTTTGTCTCATCAGTTAAAAAACCGTGGTAAAGACGGTCTTAAAGTTGTAAGTCCTATCTGGCTTTCTAGTGAAACATTTCATGTCATGTTCAACCAACAGAAAACGGCTTTACGTAATCAAGTTAATTCTTTTTTAGCATCTATCTCTCCAACCACGAAACAATTATGGGAAAGTTCGGCAAGTGAAGAATATTTGGCCGCAAAAGCCTATAGTCAATTCAAACGTGAATTCAATAAAGTAAGTGTGAAAGGCAACAATAATTATTTACTTACGTTCTCGTTTATTGATGGTTTGTTTCCAATTAATGACACAAATCAAATTGGCGAAGCTACAGGCTATTTAAATGATACCCTTGAGTTACTATCTGAACGAAGTGGGTTCCAGTTTAAATATATCCCTGCTGCAAATTCCAAAGAATTAGAAAGATTATTTTTAGCGAATAAGATCGATCTCATTCCGACGATGACACCAACAAGAATTAATGAAGGTGTTTTGATTGCTTTACCGCCGCACGTAAGCGTAGAAATGGTTTTAATTTCTAAACGTTCGAGTAAAACTCAGCGTATTGGTTATATAGATCTGTTTGCAGATCCAAAAAAGAAGCTGCCAAGTGCTGAGAATTTAGAAACGGTGTCATTTAGCTCAATTGTGACACTTTTTTATGCTTTGAGGAACGACACGATTGATAGTGTTATCTTACCGCAAAGCATTGCGGCATATCAATTGAATCAGTTTTACATAGGCGAATTTTATATCAACCCTAAATACCGATATAATCAGCCGATCTATTTCCTTGTGAATAAAAACTTTACTGAATTAGTCAGTTTACTTGAAAGCCTTTTCAAAACACTAACGAGCAATGACTTCAATCATATTGTCAATCGCCATGGTATTTTTAATATCGAGCGTGGATATGACAAAACCACCGTTAATACAACTGCAATTTTAACCTTAATTCTTATCTGTATTTCGATTATTTATTTTGTTAGCTGGCGGATTACCATAAACCGTGAGATTTCAAAACGAAAAGAGGCTGAGCAAGTTGCGTTAAGTAAATTGAACTTTACTCAAAAGCTCATCGACGATTTACCTACAATGGTAGTGATACAAGATTCTGAGCAAAAAAGGATAATGTGGAACAAAGCCTATAAGGATAATTTTGCTCATTTATGGGACGAAAAAAAACGGTATTTACGTGACGAGTTAGCACAAGTTAGCCAGTTATTGACGCAGAATAAGCAAAGCTTGCACTCTGGAAAAGTTTTTAATCGTCAAATGAACTTTACCAATAAAGTAGGAAAGAAGCTTGAGCTTCTCTACACTAAAAAGCCATATCTTGGAGTTGATGGTCAGTTGGCAGGGATTATGACCGTCATCACTGATTTGACTGAACATCATAACCTTCAAAGGGAAAACCAAGCGGTTCAACAATTATTACAAACGATTACTGATACTATCCCTGGCGGGGTATTTCAGTATGAATATTATGATAATGGTGAAGGGTGTTATACCTATATTAGCAAAGGGGCGCAAAGTTTATTGGGAGTAACATCAAGACAACTCAATAGCCGCGGTATGACCGGATGTATTTCCCCTTGTATTGTTGATGAAGACCGGGTGCAAATAGCTAAAGCCTTTAAGCAAGCAAGTAGGCGCAAAGGCATGATTGATATTGAGTTTAGAATTAATAATCTTGGCCAAAAAGTTTGGTGTCGTTATATTGCCAATGCACAAACAAAAGGCAATGATATACAACAAGGGGTTAGGTGGAATGGTATCTTATTAGATATTAGCTTACTCAAACATCATCAAGTTGAATTAAATAAGGCCAACCAACAGGCGCTTCAAGCTGATTTAGTTAAAAGTCGTTTTATTGCGACGATGAGTCATGAATTAAGGACGCCTTTATCTGGGGTAAATGGTTTTATTGAGCTTTTAAAATCATCACAAGTAGACAGTGAGCAATCTACTTTAATCGAACACATTGAGGTTTCAGTAACTAAACTACAAGGTTTAGTTGATGATATTCTATATTTTGCAGACACTAGTACGGGTAACATCGAAGTAGTGGTTGAGAATGTTGATTTGGAAACTCATTTGTGTCGCATTCTACGAGCACATGAACATCAGGCTAAACAGAAGGGACTTCATTTCAATTTAAATTGGCTGACTGCTGCTTACACATCGACATCGGTTGATATTAATCATTTAATGCATGTTTTATCACATCTACTAAGTAATGCAGTTAAATTCACAAGTCAGGGCTCAATAACTTGCGAGGTAAAGTTTGAGAAACAGTTGTTAAATATCACAATTACAGATACCGGTAAGGGGATGACAACTGAAGAGCTTGCTCAAATCTATAAACCATTTGAGCAAGCCGATAACTCTTTTCAACGCCAATTTGGCGGAACAGGCTTAGGCTTAGCGCTAGTAAAACAGCTGGTGGACGCGATGCAAGGCAGTATCACTTTGTCTAGCACATACGGCAAGGGGACGCATGTTTATTTATCTATCCCATTGCAACATACTAAAAAGCCTCAATTAAGCACATCATCTGGGTATTGGATTGTTTGTAGTAAAAGTGAAGAGCTGGTCCGGCTGCTTGGAACCATGGCAGTCAAACATACCATACTTGATTGGCCCTTGGAGTTATCTGAACTTAGTCAGACTGAAAATTTAATTATTGATGAGCAATACATGGTTGAGTTACTAGGAGAGCAGTGGCGTGCTAAAAAAGCAGGCATTGCTGCTAAGTATACTATTGTGCCATCAAGCCGAAATACTCAACAAGTAAATGATTGTAATTGTCATTTACTACCTATCGAACCACTTTATCCCGATTCATTACGAGAGCTACTTAATAATATTCATACCACCTTAGATATAATTAGCCCAGATAAAGCGCATTTATATGGCCAGATTTTAATTGCTGAAGATAATAAAACTAATCAATTATTACTTGAAAAACAATGTCAAAAATTAGGTATAAAAGCTGTAATGGTCGAGGATGGATTAGCTGCTTTAAGGGCGCTTGAAGAAGGGGACTTTGATCTACTCTTAACAGATTGCCATATGCCTCACTTAGATGGTTTTAAGTTAGCCGAACAGATCAGGACGATAGAAAAATTCCAAAACTTGCCAATTATCGGTTTTACTGCAGATGACTCTAAGACCTGTTTAAATAAAGCTCTCAGCTCAGGCATGAACAGTGTTTTGTTTAAGCCGTATAAACTTAATGAATTGTATAATCGGCTTGCAGAATTTATTGATCTTAATAAAGACGATGAAAACATTATTACAGAGAGTAAGAATGTAAGTTTAGAAGGGATCAAAGATATACAGCATTGGCTTAATGTTTTTGGTAACGAAAGTGATGCAAAAATGTTGGCAGAGGTATTTATAAATAGTTTGCAGGATGATTTGAGTACGTTAGAAGGTCACCTCAATAGTGATGAGTTGGATAAAGTGTCTGCTGCTATTCATAAACTGAAAGGAGCGCTTGTCATGCTTCAATATCCACCTATCTCAAAACTAATTGTAGATACGGAAAAGACGTTTATTGATAATCATGATACTGCCATTGTTATTGATTTAATTACTGAGTTAAAAGACGTCATTGTTCAGATCAGAGCATGGGTATAATAAAAAGTTAGGATAAAGAATTAGAGTCGAATAGATTATTTTATGAATAGGGCATATACTAACTCATGTTTATACATTTTACTTAACTTTAATATTAAAGAGAGCTCTCAATGAAAGAAATCCGATCTTTTGTAAAATCTGCGTCATTATCTGAATTAGAAAAAGCAAAACAGCTAATCGACACAGCTATCGAGAAATATACTCAACAGCAAGAAGCTAAAAAAGAGGTACTCGATTTACTAAAAGAAAAAGGACTTACATTAGAAGATCTACAGGATGTAGTAACAACAGACAAACGCACTAAGGTAAAACCGAAGTACCGCATCGAATTTAATGGCGAAATTGTAGAATGGACAGGCCGTGGTAAACGACCTAAAGCATTCCAAGGTGTCGATTTAACAAAACACCTTGCTTAATTTTTTGCTTTAAAGAATACCAGGGGAAGCGTATGCTTCCCTTTTTTATGTCGATTATAGTCCGATAACATGAAGTACGTACTCAGACCCTACCAACAAGAGGCCGTAGAGCGCACGGTTGCTCACTTTCGACAAACAGATGACGCAGCACTAATTGTGTTACCAACAGGGGCTGGAAAAAGCCTGGTTATTGCTGAACTTGCGCGTATTGCCAAACAAAAAATAATGGTGCTTGCGCATGTTAAAGAATTAGTAGAACAAAACGCCGAGAAGTATATTAGCTTTGGCTTTAAGGCAAGTATTTTTTCTGCGGGATTAAAACAAAAGTCATTAACGGAGCAAGTGACCTTTGCGAGTGTGCAATCATTGGCACGTAATACCGATAAGCTTACCGATGCTTACTCTTTGTTGATCATTGATGAATGTCATCGTGTCAGTGGTGATGAACAAAGTCAGTACGGGCAGGTGATAACGAGTCTAAAAAAACAAAACCCCAATCTTAAAGTACTTGGCTTAACCGCAACACCATTTCGTATGGGGATGGGTTGGGTTTACCATCATCACTATCATGGTTTTGTTAGAGGTGATAAAGACGCACCATTTAAAAAGTGTATTTTTGAGTTACCGCTACGCTATATGATCAAGAACGGCTATTTAACGCCGCCTCATGAAGTCGATGCAGCTATTAGCCATTATGACTTTTCATCACTGCCGAGTGATTCATTTGGTCGTTACAGCATTGAGAATATGAACGCGTTATTAAAAGACAGCACGCGCGCGACAAAAGCCATTATCAAGCAAGTAATAGAGTACAGTGAACAGCGTCATGGTGTGATGATCTTCGCTGCAACCGTGATGCATGCCAAAGAAATTACTGGCTACTTACCTGAGGGTAGTACGGCACTTATCACCGGTGATACTGATAATAACGAGCGTGATCGAATTATTAATCAATTTAAAGCCAAAAAAATAAAGTATTTGGTTAATGTATCCGTACTCACGACGGGCTTTGATGCCCCTCACGTTGATTATATTGCGATTTTACGGCCCACCGAATCTGTCAGTTTATATCAACAAATAGTGGGTCGAGGCCTTCGTTTAAGCGAAGGAAAAAAAGACTGCTTAGTTATTGATTATGCTGGTAATGGCTTTGATTTGTTCTACCCAGAGGTAGGGAGTAAAAAAGCGCAAAGTGATAATGAGCCAGTTCAAGTGCTATGCCCTGGCTGTGGATTTGCGAATATTTTTTGGGGTAAAACAGATGGCGAAGGCAAAGTGATTGAGCATTTTGGTAGGCGCTGCCAAGGCTTGCTGGACGATGGTGAAGAGCAAATACAGTGTGATTATCGTTTTCGTTTTAAAGAATGTGAGCAGTGTGGTGAGCAAAATGACATTGCAGCAAGGCAGTGTCAGTCTTGTGGTGCCATGATGGCAGACCCTGATGATAAACTGCGGGAAGCGCTTAATTTAAAAGATGCTTTGGTATTAAGGTGTAGTGGTTTGTCGGCACAGTTGCTCGCAAAAGGTTTACTTAAAATTAGCTACTATGATGAAGATGGAGCTAGTTGTGATGAGGTTTTTAACTTAGCAAATGACACCGGGCGATTTATTTTTAATAAGCAGTTTGGTAAACGAGCAGCACCCGGTTTTACCCCAATGGATTGGCAAAGCGCGGAGCAGGTTGTTAATTTACAACAGCAACTACTTGCACCCGATTTTGTGATTGCGCGTAAAAATAAAAAATACGGTTGGAAAGTGGCAGAAAAGCTTTTTGATTATCAGGGCAGTTTTCGTAAGGCGAATCAACTAAGTTGATCCCCTTACGAGATGTAGGAGTGGCTTATTCTTCTTCGGCCATTAAACCCCAGCCATCGCCATATCCATTATGGCCATTAGCGATGCTTTCTAAGTATTGTTCTGTTTGGCTAAGTAAGGTGTGTTCTGGCACCATCTTCACACGGGTAATGACTTCCCACACCCCTGTATCTGGGCACTTGGTTAATTCTGTTGAAGGGGCAAGCTCATCACTTGTTATCGCTTTAGCAAATTTCTCTGCTTCAGGCTTTTGTTCAAAAAGAATATAGAAATCGATAGTTTGCATACTGGTTAAATCAACACCAGCGTCAGCAATTTCAGCTAATAATTGACCGTTTTCGTCATTAGGGAAGTGCATTTAGTCGCTCGTTCATTATAAATCTAGGTATTATCCGCTATTGTAGCGAAAATAATTGTTTAACGCGTACTAATTTTAACATTTCAATTATGTCAGTGGCTATGGCACTGTGCTAGTATCTTTTTGTACTCATTTTAGATTATGACTCTTCCAAAAAAGTAAGGATATTTTTTGTATACTCGGCATTTCTTTTTTGTCTTTGTTTTTTTCTGCTTTTCATACAGCCAGCACGCGATTAGTGCCTCAACTGTTATTAAAGATTACAAAATTCAGGGGATCAGTGGTGAGCTCGAAAAAAACGTTGAGCTTTACATTAAGCAACTAATTGATGAAAAAACCTCAAAGGCATTAAAGCGTCATGCTAAAAGCCAAGTAGAAATGAGTTTAAAAGCGCTTGGTTATTATAAGCCGACTATCAAAATTAGTTTTGATAACGCACAACAGCTATTAATTGTCGATGTTGAGCGTGGTCCTGTTACTCGAATCGCAGATATCAATGTAACCATTACAGGTGCCGGTAAAGATGACGCCGAATTTATGTCTGCCGTCAACAGCATCAAAATCAAACAAGGTGACTTTTTAAATCACGGCAAATATGAGGCCGCGAGAAAGCGCATCGAAAGCCAACTATTAGACTTAGGTTATTTTGATGCAAAATGGCATGAGCATAAATTGGCGGTATCGCTAAAAAATAATAGCGCAAAGATTATTTTTAATGTCGATACTGGGCCTCGTTATCAGTTTGGTGATATCACTATTGGTACTGAGACCCCGGCTGAAAAATACATTCGCTCGCTGGCTGAATTTAAACAAGGTCAGCCATATAAAGCGACTGACATTTCTGATTACAACTTAGCACTGTCGAGCACCCCTTATTTTGCCAGTGTCCGTGTGTATGCAGACATTGCAAAACGTAAAAACAACCAAGTGCCTGTTAATGTTGACGTATTACATAAACCAGCCAATAGCTATGAAGTGGGTGGCGGTTTTAATACAGATTTTGGCCCAAAAGTTCGCTTTAAATGGACTAAGCCATGGATAACGGAAGACGGTCATTATCTTGAAAGCAACTTAAATGTGTCAGAGAGGCAGCAAGATATTTCGCTAGGTTATACCGTCCCAGTAGACGACCCTAATGATGATCTTTGGCGTTTTTCGTTAGGCTATAAACTCGAAGATGGTGTAACAAATGACCTTTACAGTAAAATTTTAACTGGCCAATTACAGCGCCAGTGGCTAACCGAAGATGATTGGGTGCGAACCGCATTTATCCGCCGTGATTATGAAACCTACCGAATTGGAGAAGAAGAACAAAGTGCAAAAATGTTGATGCCGGGTATCAGCTACGCGAAAAAAGACACTGAGGGCGGAACGACTCCTTATGAGGGGTACCAATGGCTGCTGTCAGCTGAATTTGGGTTAGAGGACATGATGTCTTCAACTAATATCCTACGTTTACAACTGCAAAACGCATGGTTGAATACCTTCGCCGATCGTCATTTACTGTACTTAAGAGCTAATTTAGGTGCCATGCTGGTTGAAGATATTAATGACGTACCGTTATCGCTTCGCTTCTATGCGGGGGGGGATCAAAGTGTCCGTGGTTTTGCTTATGAATCTATTTCACCTGAAGATGAACAAGGTCGTTTAATTGGTGGTAAATACTTAATAAGCGGTACAATTGAGTATAACTATCAATTTGCCGAGCATTGGCGAGCAGCTTTATTTGTCGATAGTGGTACCGCAACAAATGATTTTAGCGACCGCGTCGAAGTCGGTGCTGGCTTTGGTTTTCGGTATTTAACACCGGTTGGTCCTGTACGTATCGACCATGCTTGGGGTTTAACAAAAGAAAGTAAAAGTACCCGATTAAGTATTACCATAGGGCCTGAAATCTAATGAAGATGTTAAAAAAGATAACCAAGGTTCTATTAATTACGCTGGCAAGTTTGCTAGTTATTGTGTTTTGTTTGTTATTCACCGCGCCTGGTAATCACTTTATTGCATTCACGGCGAATAAGTTAGTTGATGGCTTATCAATCAAGTTGCCATCTGGTCGTTTTTTATATAACGATGCGTTTGATGTTCACTTTGAAAATCAAAGCATCAAGTTTGATGCAAAGCAGCTAAAAATTGATTTATTTTGGTGGCGTTGTGATGGGGTTTGTCTTGATAATTTAAGCGCCCAATCGATTGATTTAAATATTAAAAATCAGGCTGCATCAACTGAGCAGAGCACTGAAACAGAACCTAATGTTGAGCAAGTCACACAAATTAGTTTACCTATGAAGGTCGTTGTTAAGCGTGTTGCAATTAATCGCTTTAATCTAGCGCACCCGAGTGCCGATGTAACAGTCAACAAACTAAACTTAAGTGCTCGCGGCGAAGCATCGGATTTAACAGTGGATACACTGACTATTGCTGATGTTGCTGTAATGCTGCACGAAACAAAAGAGCAGCCTAAATCAGCCCCATTAACTGAGTTGCCAGCATTGCCCGCAATTGATATTAGGGTCCCGATTGATGTTGAGCTAAAGCAATTTCAAATAAGTAAAGTTGCCATTACCCCTTATGGCGCAGAACAGGCTCAGCTTATTGAAAATATTGAATTGGTTGCCTTAGCCAAAGAGAGCGATATTAATCTTAAAAAGCTTGCTGCAAGCTATCAGCAATGGCAATTGCATACTAATTTAACGGCTGAGCTTTCTGGTGAAAACACTATTGAGGGGGCCGTGTCTGTAAAAAGCACTGAACATCAAGCTAATTTGTCGCTTTCAGGCCCGCTTGCGGATTTAAAGTTAAGTTTAGTAATGCAAGGAACATACCCTGCACAGTTAAAAGGGGCTGTGAATCTAAAACAAACAAATTACCCATTTGATTTAACAGGCCAGATAGCAAAGTGGCAAATTGCCACAGACACACAGCAGCTGCAATTATCGGACTTTGATTTAAAAGCCAAAGGCCATGCCGATGCTTATGCTGTCGATTTGAGTTTAGTCACGCAACTAGACGCATTACCTGCGATGACTGTGAAATCAAAATTACAGGGTAGTTTAACAAATGCAAAACTTGAGCAATTAAGCCTCAATGCTAATGACAGTAAAGCAGATATTAACGCATCTGTTGATTGGTCGAATGGGGTAAAAAGCGAATTTAAAGGGGCTTTAAGCCACTTAAAAGCCCAATATTTAACGGATGCTCTTAGTAGTGATTTATCTGGTGAATTCAATGGTTCATTTAACTTACAGGCAGGTGAGTGGCAGCTTGCGTTAGATAACACACAATTAAATGGCTCTGTGAATCAAATTCCAGTGACTTTGTTGTCGGATTTTGAGCTTGATAGTAGCTTGCATGCAAGTTTTAAAAAACTTGAAATAAAAAGCGGTAAAAATGAAATTGCGCTATCGGGACAGGTGGATAAAGTATGGCGTGTCGACGGTAAATTGCGTTTAGATGCAAGTGATCAAGATGTTTTGCCTATGCAAGGCAAGGGCTTTGCTGATCTGAGTTTGCGTGGAGAGCGTCTTGAGCCTACTGTTGATTTAAGTTTAGTCCTGAATACCTTGAGTTATCAAGATATTCAGGTTGACGGTTTAACATTAAAAGGGCAATTTGATTACGCCGCAAACTGGCAAACGGATGTATCACTGGTGCTTGATTCCGCATCGATCGCAGAGCACAAAATTAATCAAATTGAGTTAGATGCCAGTGGCGATAAAACAGATCACCATTTAACTTTTTTACTCGATGCAGATCAAGGCAAGGCATCATTCGATGTTGACGGTAAATTTAATAAAGAAACTTGGCAAGGTGCATTAAGTCAAATTCTTGTTACTGATAATCAGGTGCGTTTTGGCACTAATAAGCCAGTTAATATTCAAGTGAATACCAAAACCTTTGACTTTAATGTAGGCGCGCATTGCTGGCAAAGCGATAACTCAAAACTATGTTTTGAGACCTTGCAGCAAACTAAACAATTAGGTCAGTTAAATGCACAGCTTGCTGCGTTATCTATTGCTGAATTTAAACACTTCTTACCCGATAACTTGAAAGTAACTGGCAATGCAAACGGGGAGTTTGTTGCTAATTGGAATAATGGCGCATTAAAAACCATCCGTGCCAATATCAAAACTCAGCAGCTAGAAGCATCTTTAATTGATGGGGCAAATGTTTATAAATTACCAGTCGAGGTTTTAGAGGTCTCGGCAATGAGTGACGCGCAAGTTGGTAAACTTAATGCTACCCTTGACTCCTCTGTGTTAGGTAAAGTGACGTCCGAGCTAAACATTGATGATATTCAAAATCAGCAGAACTTAGCGGGCGACTTGGTTATTGAGAAAATTGAGTTAACAAACTTACGGCCTTTTATTTCGTCACTTGAGCAATTAACAGGCGACATTAAAGGCCGATTAGCTATTGCAGGCACCTTGAAAGAACCATTACTCAATGGTGACTTTGATGTCGAAAAAATCAATCTTGAAGGGGCAACCTTGCCTGTATCGCTGCAAAACTCTTATGTGAACATTGCCTTTAATAATCAAAGTGCAACGCTCAAGGGGGAGCTCAAAGATGCTGAAGGAGGCGCGCTCGATTTGTCAGGTGGGATTGATTGGCAGCAAGAACTACCAGACGTTGATGTGAAGTTAAATGGTAAAGAGTTTTTTGTTCGTGCTCAGCAAGATGTTACCTTTAAAGTGTCTCCAGATTTAACTATGTCGTTGAAAGATAATGCGTTTAATCTTGATGGCCAAGTCGTCGTGCCATGGGGGCGTATCGCCATTGAAGAGCTGCCTGAAGGTGCTGTGCAAGTCAGCGATGATGAAGTCATTGTTGATATTGAGCAGCAACAGTCAGAAAAAGTCCCTTTTGATTATGCTATTAACTTAAAGGTGTTGGTTGAAAATGATGTGCGCGTTGACTCGTTTGGCTTACAGTCGAAAGTTGAAGGCGACATCAACATCAGCATGGACCAAGTTACACCGATGATAGCAACGGGTGAATTGAACCTTGTTCAGGGCACCTATCGCGCTTTTGGTCAAGATTTGATAATCCGAACTGGACAAGTTGGTTTTAGCGGCTCAATTGAGAAGCCTTACCTAAATATTAAGGCAATTCGTAACCCTGATAACACCTCGAATGGTGTGATTGCAGGTATTACCTTAACAGGTAATGTTGAACAACCTTCGTTAAAAGTATTCTCAGAGCCTGCGATGGATCAAGCACAAGCATTGGCTTATTTATTAAATGGGCAACCTCTTGATGAAGGAGATAGCTCGACCGATGCGATGCTCACTCAATTATTGCTTGCCCAAGGTGTTAACCGTAGTGAAGGAATGGTTTCTAAGATTGGCGAAAGCTTTGGTTTGTCAGATGTCAGCTTAAGTTCAAGTGGTAGTGGCGATGACACCAAAGTTGAAATATCAGGCTATGTTACTCCGGGTATTCAAGTGAAATACAGTGTCGGCATTTTTGATTCACTAAGTGAAGTGGCGGTTCGCTATCAACTGCTGTCGCAACTGTATATTGAGGTGACCAGTGGCTTGAATCAAAATGTTGATATTCTTTACAAGTTTGATTGGGACTAATACCTACGCTTGTGATCAAACATCGCTTTTACTTGCTTATTTAGGTTTAAGTTAATAGGCTGAATTGTCAATTACTTAAAAGATAATAATAATGAAATTAAGTCTATTAACCTTATGCCTTGGTGCCTTCTTAGCTGCACCAATTGATGTTGATGCAAAAGAAACTAGTCAAAAACGTTCTGCTGGCGAAATCATTATGACCGCAAGTAGCAGTGAGTGGCGAGAAGTCAGTGCCGAAAACGTCATTAAATTAACCTTACCTACGGGGGCGGCTTATATCGAACTAAACGATGAATTAGCGCCCATTCACGCAAATAACATGCGACAGCTTGCCAAAGAAGGGTTTTACCAAGGCCTAAGTGTGTATCGATTTGTTGAAGGGTTTGTCGCGCAGGGCGGGGATGCTAGCGAAAGTAAACCCGTTAAAAATGCCAAAAAAGGGTTACCTGCTGAGTTTTATCTACGCACAAAGACGCCTTTAGCGATTACAGAGCTTAAAGGGCCTGATGGCTATGCCACTAAAACGGGCTTTTTAAATGGCTTTGCTGTGGCACAAAACCAAAGCCAAACAGAAACATGGCAAGTACATTGCCCAGGGGTCTTTGCCATGGCCCGCGATAATGATATCAATTCGGGTGGTACCGAATTTTATGTAACCATTGGCAATAGCCAGCGCTATTTAGACCGTAATATCACCGTGTTTGGTCGTGTTTTAGAAGGCATGGAACACTTTAATTTATTGCAGCGTACAGCCACTGAAGGTCAGGCATTTAACCCCATCACCGATATGCAAGTATTAGCAGATATTAAAGACACTGATAACAGTGAATTTCGGGTAATGAAAACAGACTCAAATGCATTTAAAGCCCTTATCGAAGCACGTAAAAACCGAGTAGAAGCGTGGTTTGTTGAAAGCCCCAATTTTATCGATGTGTGTGCAATGCCAATTCCAACCGAACGGATTAAATAAAGCCATGACCACCTGATAGATTATTTGATACAATATCAGTCTATTGGTTAAGAAATATAAGGGTATCGGGTGGTTAACCTAGGTCCGCTGTTTGGCGAATTAAAAACGTGTTTACGCAAAGATCAATTCATCTTCAAAAAACGCCTTCATGGCATCAAAAAAATCAACGATGAAACTAAGCAAGCGAGCATAGCGCAAAAAATAGCTGAAGATATTAGCCGTTCGCAGCAATTGCGCGAGCAACGTTTGACTGCCTTACCTAAAGTGACCTACCCAGAGCAACTTCCTGTTAGCCAAAAGAAAGATGATATTAAACAGGCGATTGCCAATAACCAAGTGGTGATCATTGCCGGTGAAACAGGTTCTGGTAAAACGACGCAGATCCCAAAAATGTGTTTAGAGCTTGGCCGCGGTGTTGATGGATACATTGGCCACACGCAGCCTCGTCGACTCGCGGCTCGAAGTGTCGCGAATCGTATTGCAGAAGAAATGCAATGCGAGCTAGGTCAACAAGTGGGTTTTAAAATTCGCTTTAGTGACCAAGTCTCTGACAATAGCTACATTAAGTTGATGACAGACGGTATTCTGCTGGCTGAAATTCAACAAGACAGATACCTAAATCAGTACGATACCATCATCATCGATGAAGCCCACGAACGTAGTCTGAATATCGATTTCATCTTAGGCTATTTAAAAAATTTACTGCCAAAACGTCCTGACTTAAAAGTTATTATTACCTCAGCAACAATTGACCCTGAGCGCTTTTCTAAACATTTTGACGATGCACCCATCATTGAAGTATCAGGTCGAACTTTCCCAGTAGAGGTTCGTTACAGACCAACCACTGAAATCAATAAAGACGAGATGGAAGCGGATGGTGACCAATTGCAGGGTATTTTTGATGCCGTTGATGAGCTGTGTGATGAAGGTCCCGGCGATATTCTAATTTTCATGAACGGTGAACGAGAAATTCGTGATACCGCCGATGCGTTATCAAAGCGAAACCTCAAAGGCACCGATGTTTTAGCGCTATATTCGCGTTTATCAAACGCTGAACAGAACCGAATTTTTGCGCCGCATAGCCGCCGTCATATTATTTTAGCCACCAACGTGGCTGAAACATCACTAACGGTGCCGGGTATTCGCTATGTTATCGACCCAGGTACCGCGCGTATCAGCCGTTATAGCTATCGTACCAAGGTACAACGATTACCGATTGAGCCAATTTCACAAGCCAGTGCCAATCAGCGAAAAGGCCGCTGTGGTCGTATTGAAGCGGGTATTTGTATTCGTTTATATAGCGAAGAAGACTTTAATTCGCGTCCAGAGTTTACTGATCCTGAAATTTTACGCACCAACTTAGCCTCTGTTATTTTGCAAATGCTTGGTTTAGGGCTTGGCGACATGCAACAGTTCCCGTTCGTGCAAGCGCCAGATAGCCGAAATATTAACGATGGTTTAACGCTACTTGAAGAACTCGAAGCCATTAAGCCAGCTAAACGTCATAAAAAGACTGAGCTTACTAAATCAGGCAGAAGCTTAAGCCGTTTACCGGTTGATCCACGGTTAGCGAAAATGGTGCTGACTGCCGATGGCTTAGGTGCACTGCGTGAAGTGATCATTATTGTTGCGGCATTGTCGATTCAAGACCCAAGAGAGCGACCACAAGAAAAACGCGGTGCAGCGGATGAAAAGCACGGCCGTTTTGACGATCCAGATTCAGATTTTATCGCCTTTTTAAATTTATGGAATTACCTTGAAGAGCAGCAATCTGAATTGAGCAATAGCCAATTTAGAAAGTTATGCCAAAAAGACTTTTTAGCCTATATGCGGATCCGCGAATGGCAAGATATTGTTTATCAGCTATCAACGGTGTGTAATGAAATGGGCATGAAGGCCACTACCAATGTTGCTGATAGCGAACGAATCCATCAATCTTTATTAAGCGGTATGCTAAGTCATATTGGTTTTAAAGATGAAAAACAAATTTATAAAGGCGCACGCAATAGCCAGTTTCATATTTTTCCAGGCTCAGGATTATTTAAAAAGAGCCCAAAATGGATTATGTCGGCTGAGCTTGTTGAAACCAGCAAACTTTATGCGCGGATCAACGCACGCATAGACCTAAAATGGGTTGAAGGCTTTGCACAGCATTTAGTAAAGCGCAGCTACAGCGAACCGCATTGGGAGAAAAAGCCGGGTGCAGTTATCGCGTTTGAACAGCAAACCCTGTATGGCCTATTAATTGTTAATAAGCGCCGCTGTGTTTATAGCAATATTGATCCAAAAGTAAGTCGCGAGTTGTTTATTCGCTCGGCGTTGGTAGAGCAAGAACTGGGTCAAAATGAAGGGTTTTTACACTATAACCAAGAGTTAATTGAAGATATTCAGGTTCTTGAAAATAAATCTCGCCGCCGTGATATCTTGGTTGATGAACAAACCTTATTTGAATTCTACGACAAGAAAATTCCGCAAGATGTAAATAATCGTGCTGCGTTTAATAAGTGGTGGAAGGGACAAAAACAAAAAGATAAGCGCTTTTTGCACATGTCTCGAGAAGAATTAATGCAGCATGGTGCCGATCATGTCACTGAGTTTGATTACCCAGATACTTGGCAGCAAGAGAACTTGTTGTTACCACTAGCTTATCACTTTGATCCAGGGCAAGCCGTTGATGGTGTTGCGGTACAAATTCCGGTAGCACTGTTAAACCAAGTGCAAGAAACTGGCTTTGATTGGCATATTCCTGCATTTAGACATGAATTAATTTGTGCGCTTATCAAGTCGCTACCAAAAACGATCCGTCGCAACTTTGTGCCTGCGCCAAACTACGCCGATGCGGTACTTGCTGCAATCGAGCCGATGCAAGGCAACTTAATTGATGCAATTAGCACGCGCTTATTACGTATGACAGGTGTGCGTGTTGAGCCAGATGCATGGGATTTATCAACCCTTGCTCCGCATTTACGCTTACAGTTTGAAGTACGCGATGAACACGATAAGTTACTCGCTCGCGGTTTAAATTTATCTAAACTAAAAGCTCAGTTACAAGGTAAGGTAACGGATACCTTATCGAAAGTAGCCGACAAGGGCATAGAGAAAGCTGATTTGACCGAGTGGAGTTTTGGTGAGTTACCAAGTTCTTACGTGAAAAAGCAAGGTCAATACGAAATCAAAGCGTTTCCAGCGCTGGTGGATAAAAAAGACTCAGCAGCGGTTGAGTTATTTGATAATGAACACAAAGCTCAGCAGGCGCACCAACAAGGTTTACGTCGCTTAGTGTTATTAAATGTGCCATCACCGATTAAGTATTTACAGCAAAATTTACCGAATAAATCTAAATTAGGTTTGTACTTTAATCCGTTTGGTAAGGTCAATGACTTAATTGATGACTGTATCGCTGCAGCCGTCGATAGCCTACTAACTAAATATGGCAACATCCGCACTGCAGATGCGTTTGTAAAAGCGAAAGAGCAAATTCGTGGTGAGCTTGGTGACACGGTGGTTGAGATTGCCACCCAAGTAGAGCAAGTGCTAAGTATTGCACATGGCTTAAATAAACGGATGAAAGGACGCGTTGATCTAACCATGATAACAGCGCACGGTGATATTAAATCACAGTTACAAAGCTTAGTGTTCAAAGGCTTTGTTAGCCAGCATGGGGCAGCAAAGATGACGGATTTAATTCGTTACTTAAAAGCCATTGAACGCCGCTTAGAAAAGCTACCTGTTGACCCTAACCGCGATAGGTTGTGTGTACTTGAGCTTGAAAAAGTAGCCGAGCAATATCAAAAACTAGCGAACAAAATCCCTAAGGGAATGCCAATTCCTGAAGAGATCAGTGCGATATTTTGGATGCAACAGGAGTTACGTGTTTCTTTATTTGCACAAACACTAGGGACACCTTATCCTGTATCTGCTAAACGTGTTTTAAACGCAATTAAAGAATCTGAGTTATAATACTAAGGAATGAGCAATGGAGGTGTCACCTCCTTGCTTGACGCTAAAACACAGATGCTAAAAGGAGGTTATGTGGGCATTGAAAAGGAAAGACCAATCTCAGTTCCTGAACGGGCGGTAAATCGACCGCGACCAACTATTTTGGTCGTCGATGATGAATATTTTAATTTTGAAATGCTCAAAGCAAGCCTTGGAAATGAGTTTTCGTTAAGTTATGCAAATTCAGGCGCATCGTGTTTAACGTCTGCCATTGCGGAGCCACCAGATGCTATACTGCTCGATGTTTGTATGCCAGGCTTAGATGGTTATGATACGTGCCGCTTACTAAAAAACACCCCAGAAACAGCGCAAATTCCTGTTGTCATGGTGTCTGGTCTTGAAACCGAGCTTGAACAAAAAGCGGGGTTTGATGCCGGTTGCGACGCCTATGTAGTGAAGCCTTTTTCTGTTAAAACATTAATAGAAAAAATAAAAACACTGGTATAGGAGGCCATATGTTTCATGAGGAGAAACGCGATTTTCGCCGCATGCAAATTCATACCCCTGCAAAACTGATCCCATTAGATGCAGTTAATGGCGAAGAAATTCAGGTTACGTGTACTGACTTAAGTGCAACAGGGTTGGCAATACACCTTGATGAAGTTTTAGAAATTGGTAGTCTTTATCGGGTGCTAATTGCTTCGACTAGCACGGCGATTACTTCATTTGATGCAACAGCCCGTGTAATTCGGGCAACCAAGGAGCAAGATGGCTCCTTGAGTGCTGGGTTAGAAATTGTAAGTTTTAATTAGTAAACCTTACAGATCAGGCCTTTCAGATAAAAGCCTTCTGGGTAGCTGCCAGCAATCGGGTGGTCGGCAGCTTGGTTTAGTCGTTCCATGATCAACAAGTCTTTACCTGCATCAAGGGCTGCATCCGCAACCACTTTTTGAAATAAATTTTGTTCCATTAATCCAGAGCACGAGAATGTAAGTAAGGTTCCACCTGGTTTTAAGATTTGCATCGCAATCATATTAATATCTTTATAACCACGGCAGGCACCGGTTAACTGCGCTTTGTTGTCAGCAAATTTTGGTGGATCCATAACGATAGTATCAAATTGCACACCTTCATCACGGTATTGGCGCAACAACTTAAAAACATCTTGTTTTACGAAATCAACTTTCGATAAATCAAGGTTGTTATGTTCAACGTTACGCTTTGCTGTATCGAGCGCTGGCTGTGACACATCAACGTTAGTCACGTGCTTACAACCACCACGCAAAGCATACAGTGAGAAAGTACCTGTGTAGCTAAAGCAGTTTAACACCGTTTTGTCTTTAACAAAGCGCTCAAGGGCTGCACGGCTATCACGTTGGTCTAAGTAAAAACCTGTTTTGTGGCCTTCTAGAATGTCTACTTCGAGTTTTAAGCCATTTTCTTCAATGATGACTGGCTCAGTTGGTTCCTTGCCCCAAAGTATTCCCTTGATTGGCTCAAGGCCTTCTTTAGTGCGTACATCAACGTCTGAACGTTCATAAATATCGCAGCCTGGAAAAATAGTCATTAATGCAGCAACAATTTCACCTTTATGGCGCTCTGCACCGGCACTAAGTAGTTGGCACACCAATACATTATCAAATTTATCGATAGTGATGCCTGGCAAGTAGTCAGACTCAGCAGCGCTTAAACGAAAACCCGTTAAACCGCCTTCGCTGATCACCTGTTCACGCGCAGCATAGGCACGGCGTAAACGTTTTTCAAAAAATGCTTGGTCAATTACTTCGTTTTGATCGAAGCTCCATACGCGAGCGCGAATTTGCGATTGCGGGCTGTAAGCTGCAATGGCTAAAAACTTGCCGTCATTGTCATAGATAGTGACAGTATCACCTAGTCCTGGCTTACCTTTTACTTTTTTAATGGCTTTTGAGAACACCCATGGGTGTTTTCTTTTTAATGATTTTTCTCGTCCAGCTTGCAGGTAAATAGCAGATGACATAGGGATTCTCGCGTCAAACAAAAGGGGGCATAGTTTAATGAAGCACTGGCAAACATACAATGAATGTTTTGAACAAATCTAGCAACCACGCTAAAGTAAGCATAATTTCAATCAGTAAATGGTGATAGCCAGTATATGCAGCCAAAAATAGACTTTGCAGCGTTAGAAACTCAATGTCGAGACTTTATTTTGTCTTTACTCCATGCCGATGTCGCACACGATATTAGTCATATCGAACGAGTAGTGAGGGTTGCAAAACAATTGTGTATTGCCGAGCAGGCAGAAATGGCCGTGGTGTTACCCGCAGCTTGGTTACATGATTGTGTTGCGGTTGCAAAGAACCACCCAGATCGGGCAAAAGCATCGACCATGGCCGCAGACAAAGCGCTAAGTTTTTTAGCCTCAATTAATTATCCTGAGCAGTATTTTAGTGCTATTCATCATGCTATTGCCGCACATAGCTTTAGTGCCAATATCAAAGTACAAAGTGTCGAAGCGCAAATTGTGCAAGATGCAGACCGAATGGATGCATTAGGTGCAATCGGGGTGAGCCGCTGCATGAAAGTAGGGGGCTCAATTGGTCGCTATCTGTATCATAAAGACGATCCATTTTGTTTAAACCGCGAACCTGACGATACAAAATACACCCTCGATCACTTTTTTATTAAGCTGTTACACATTGGTGAGAGTATGAACACGCCATCAGCAAAAGATGAAGCCAAACGACGTACAGATTACATGCTCGATTTTTTAGAGCAGTTAAAAACAGAAATAGGTGAGTAACATGGCTATTCCAGCTTTGTGTGGTGTTGATCATTGCCACTTAAATGTTGATGATTTAGCGGCTGCTGTAAAATGGTATCAACAAGTACTTGGTTTTAATGTGATACCGGAACTTGCATTTTGGGATGAGGGAAAAGGCCCTTTAACCTTAGAAGATCAAGCAAAAACAATTCGTTTGGCACTGTTTGAAGCTGACGGTAGAAGCAAAGGTATTGCTTTTGGCGCAAATGCAACACAGTTTTTAGCATGGCTTGAGCATCTAGCTCAGCTTGAGATTAAAACTGTTGTTGCCGATCATGGTGTTACTTACTCAATGTACTTTAAAGATTGTGCTGGTAACAGCCATGAAATAACCTCTCATGATTATGAAGCTATAAAATCAGCTCTTACCTAAAGGTTTTAATAAATGCACTTTTCATAGTGTATTTTAACCTTCATGCCACTTCGCCTTATAAAAATCAAGCAATACATTTTTCACTATCCTTCATACGGCTTTTTCACTCATTTTTACGTTGTTATTAACTTTCAATTAGCTTCATTTTCATTCGATATTTTTCATTTTATGTTTTTTAATTGCGATTCTTTCGTTTTTGAACCTTAATTACTCGGTGGTTTATATTTTTTGGTTCTTTATTGCTACTAAAGGATAAGTCCACAGAATCTAGAAATTAAGTTTTATCACTTACAGGAGCTAGCATGAGAAAAATGACAATAAAATTGGCAGTAGTCGGTATGTTGAGTAGTTGGAGTGCCCAAGCTAATACGGTTGAAGACAGGGCCGCGTCGATTTGGTTTAACTTTAATGATGTAGGTCGCGGTAACACGATCATGCAGGATGTGTATGTGCCTAGCAATGGACTTACTAAGTACACCTACTATTCAGTGCTTAACTGGAATGCGGGCATAGAAGGTGGGGGCTATGCTGGCATACAAGATCACCCTGATGGGCGCAATTACATATTTTCCATATGGGATCCGCGCAGCTCTTCAAAGCCAATTGTAGCCCGCTATCTTGGTCATGGTACGGAATCTGAAAATTTTGGCGGTGAGGGTACAGGGCTAAAAACATGGAACTTTGATTTAGGGTGGCAAGCTAACCAATGGTATACCTTAGTGGCAAAGGCATGGCCGGTAGGTTCACATACTCATTTCGGCTATTGGGTGCATGATCAGGCTGCTGGAGAATGGTCGCACTTGGTGACCATGGATTACCCTGTAGCTGATGTACGTTTTGAAACGACAACAGGGTCATTTGTTGAAGATTGGTGGTATAGCGGCGAAAACGCGAGAACTGTGAGGCTCAAAAATGGCCATAAAAAGCTCGAAAATGGTAGCTGGATTGGCTTTGATTCTGCAAATTTTAGTGTTGTCCAACACCAACCAAAACGTAATTACGACAATAACTATGATGCAAGCGCAAACCCAAGTTATTTTACTATGACAACTGGCGGGACAACCTCACCTACGTTAAGTATTAGCAATCAAACCTGTAGGGATGCATATGGTAACTTGACAGCGTTTTGCGGGAGAAATTCACTTTTTCCGTTAACAAGAAACAATGTAGCGGATACCCCCAATCAACCTAATATTGAGTTCACCATCACTGATGCCACTACGCGAAGCGTAAGTTGGCAAGTGCCGCAAACGAGCACCCCTCAATTTAGCTATTCTGTGATGATAAACAACGTACTCGTTGCATCAGCAAGCCAACCAGAAAAGCGCCAAGTAGATATTATTGCGAGTGAAAATGACAACGTTATCATTACCCTCGAAGATATTTTCGGTCGAACAGTTTCGCACTCAGCGACTGTCACGATTGATAATACGTCAGCACAACACTACCTGATCGACAGCGCCACATTGACGGTAAGTTCTAACTCGCAATCAGAGCCTTATCATGAATTGGCAAACGCATTTGATGGAGACAAAACCACGCTGTGGCACACCAGTTGGTCAACTCCACAAGTGTCTAGTTACCCTCACGATGTCATCATTGATCTTGGTAAACACTATGAGTTATCAGAGCTTCATTATACGCCACGCGCTGTGGGCGAAAATGGATCAATTGCAGACTATGAAGTGTATGTAAGTCATGATGGTGTAACCTATGATGAATTAGTTGCTGCGGGTACTTGGGATGCCAGCAAACAAGGCAAAGTGGTTGCACTGAATAATACGCAAACGCGCTTTATAAAATTGGTTGGCTTGTCAGAAGTAAACGAGAATGTATGGGCTAGTGCGGCAGAGATTGAGCTATATCACACTGGAAAACTTGATAGTTCGAGCTTTGTTGTGAGTAGCGACTCGCAGGCAGAGCTTGGCGAAGAAGTTATCTACGCCTTTGATAATAATCCAGCCACCATTTGGCACACGAATTGGTCTGGCAGCACAGTGCCTGAGTACCCTCACTCGGTTGATATAGACTTAGGTAACCCGCAAAGCTTTTCAAAAATTACCTATCTACCAAGAACCATTGGCGTAAACGGCACTATTGCAGACTATGAGGTGTATGTGAGTGACGATGGTATCAACTTTGGCTCACCCATCGCTGTTGGTACATGGGCTGCGAATACACAAATCAAGCAAACACAGTTTGTACCTGTTACTGCGCGGTATATTCGTTTAGTCGCACAAAGTGAAATTAATGGTCGTATTTGGGCAAGTGCAGCAGAGATTGCTGTTTATAAGTAATTGAAACCATATAAGAGATAAGGGCTCAAAAGAGCCCTTATCCAACATTTTAATTTATGTTAACTCCTTGCAGAGTAAAGCTATATTCATACTCTGAGGCTGTCAGCGTGTATTCTGGCAGTGCTGTTGTATGCCAACTGTTAACGCCGCCAACACCCATTTGCCCATAATCAATATTCAGTGAAACGAGTGGACGAGGCTGAAGTTCACCGGAATGTGTTTGGCTTCGTCGCATGCCGGGGTCTAGATCACTGATCCTGTAGTGTAAAGCACTCATACCAAAATGAGGTGCACCAGTAATTTTTAATCCTACACCTTGTTGATTGGTCAAGTGAAGCCAGCGTACTTGCGTTTTATAGCCACTTTCTTGCGGTCTGATGTAAGGATGATATTGCTGTGACACTTTAGAGTGATATAAACCAACATGTGCTGCGGTATGTCGATCACGATAATTTTCCTGTGGTCCCCGGCCAAAGTAGGTAATATTGTTAAGCTCGGCAAATAATTCCAAGTTCATACCGACGCGAGGGATCATAGGCATATCTTGCATAGATGAACTGAACTTGTAATCGACCTTTACTTTGCCATCAGCTGTGATGATATAAATAATATTTAATTTTCCAGAAACATCTGGCACATCAAACTCAGTGGTAACAACAACTTGGTTTTCTGCTTCTACTAAAGTGAATTTTGTACGCTGTTGACGGTCTGAGGCGTATTTCCAAACCCTTAACTTATCTTGCCAATTTCCGCCGAAGTCATTATCAGTAGGAGCGCGCCAAAAGTTGGCTCTGGCAGGTGTTTTAATTAATTCAACCTCGTTAAAGCGATAGCCTGTTAACTCTGCTCGCGCGTGATTAAATCTTACTACAAAGTTATTACCAATAATCTCGCTATCGGTAACAGTTCGATAAACATTGAGTTTTCTTAAATCAGTTTGTTGTTCTTTCGCACGTGCTGTTTGTACTAAAAATTGCTCTTTTGCGATTTCAAAACTTTTTCCTATTAGTGGCTCATCAAGCCGCGTCACTACACTTACATTCAAAAATACTTCATCATTGATTTCTTTTGGAATTGAATAGTTAAGCGTGAAGTTAGCGGATTGCTGTGGTGATATTTCAAGTTTATTGATGCGGCCTTCTTTAAACACCTTACCATTGCTCATCAATTGCCAATTTAAACGGTAATGGTTGAGGTTTTTGAAAAAGTTTTCATTAAATACAGTTAACTCTTTGTCATTGAAAGAAAACAAAACAGATTGATGAACTTTTTTAATTTCATATAGAGCAGGTTCCGGTGTGCGATCAGGTAAAACAATACCATTTAAAAGAAAATTACCATCTGAAGGAGTGCCTGGAACACCAAAATCCCCACCGTAAGCATAGATAGTTTTGCCTTCAGAGGTGGTGGTTTGTATACCTTGATCAACCCAGTCCCAGATAAAGCCACCTTGTAACTTGTCGTACTTACGTATTTGATGCCAAAAGTCAGCAAAGTTACCCACACTATTGCCCATAGCATGCGCATACTCACTCATGATCATACTGCGCTCAGGGTTTGACTCTGCATACTCTTTTAGATATTGCGGAGTAGGGTATTGGGGTACATAGAGATCGGTATTCCATTCAAAAACAGCGCGTTCGTACTGGATAGGACGAGATGGGTCGCGAGATCTTACCCATTCATAACCATGATAAAAATTGTAGCCATTACCAGCTTCATTGCCAAGTGACCAAATAATTACTGAAGGATGGTTTTTTGAACGTTCGACCATGGCTGAAATTCGTGCAAGATGGGCTTTTTTCCAGTCGGGGTTATTTCCTAATGTGTGGCCCTTTGCCAAATTATAATACATGCCATGTGATTCAATATTGGCTTCATCAACCACATAAATGCCGTATTTATCGCATAATTCGTACCAGTAAGGATCGTTAGGATAGTGAGCGAGTCTCACGGCATTAATATTGAATTGCTTGAATAGTTTTATATCCAATTCCATGCTTTCTCGGGAAACGGCATGCCCTGTAATAGGGTCATGCTCATGCCGGTTGACCCCTTTGATCAAAATAGCTTGGCCGTTAATAAGCAGTTGGCCATTTTTAATTTCTGAGGTTCTAAAGCCAATCTTTTTCTTAACGTATTGACTTAACAGCTTCTTATTATCAAAAAGTGATATGCTTAATTCGTAAAGAGTGGGCGATTCAGCAGACCAGGCTTTTATATTTTTAAATTGTTTGTTGAATTGAACTGTTTGGCTGAGCTCTTTTTTGGCTAAAGTTTGCTGGGTTTCGAAAATGATTTCATGGTTAGGATTTTTGAGCTGAATTTGCAGTGTCTGCTCTTTATTTGATGGGCTTAAATCAACAGCAAGGTTTAGATTTCCATCTTTGTAGTTATTAACTAAGCCGGCATTTACAAACACATCTTCAATATAATCTTTAGGTGTATAGTACAGGTATACATCACGCTGAATGCCGGAGATCCGCCAAAAATCTTGAGCCTCTAAATAACTACCATCGCTCCAGCGAAACACCTGAACTGCCAGTGTATTTGACCCTGACTTTACATAATCAGAAATATCAAATTCTGCAGCGGTTTTACTTCCTTGGCTATAGCCTATCTTATGTCCATTTACCCAAAGGTAGAACGCTGATTTAACGGCGCCAAAATGTAGAATTACTCGCTTATCAGTCCACAGTTCATCTAAATTAAATGTTCTACGGTAATGGCCAATTGGGTTGTCGTGTTGTTGAATAAAAGGCGGGTTTTTCGCAAAAGCGTAGGGGTGGTTAACGTATATAGCACGATCATAACCTTGCAACTCCCAATTTCCTGGCACTTTGATTGTTGACCAATCACTATCATTAAAAGTAGGGCTCTCAAAGTCTTTCAATCTTGATGCGGGGTTCTTAGATAAATGAAAACGCCAGATACCATTTAAATTCAAATAGTTTTGCGCTTGATCTGGCGCTTGTAAATTTGCAACGGTATAGGGAAAAAAGCTTGCCCTAGCGGGTAATTTATTTATTCCGACAACTTTTGGATTTTCCCAATCATTGCTAAGTGCTGCAAAGGCACAGTTAGACCAAAGACAGACGATTAATATTCGTTTGATTAAACTAACACGGTTATTTATTAAGTTAATCATAAATTGATTTACCTTAATTTTGTTTCATAATATTTCAAATTAGATTATCAGTCTTTCAAAGTATTTCAAATTCACTTTGTTGTTTTATTTGTAAAAATTAAAAAGAATCATGTTGAAGTTGAAAGTCCAACTCTTGTCAGTCAAAAATGGCTGCTTCAGCTGATAATAGATTCAATTTTGTTACTTTATGCTTATCCTGCTTCTGGTGAGGTACCTTACTTACGTAGTTCCTTTTTCGAAGACTTTCGATTTAAGTCCAAATATTTTCCCTTTAGTTCCATATTGATTGAGTGTTGATTTTTAACTAGTTTTTTATCTAGCGATAAAAATGCGACTATTAAATTAAAAGAAAATGAAAGTTTTATTGTGTTTTCTATTGATTTTTTTCTTTCGAAAGGTGTAAATTAATTGTTATACATCTACAGATGTTCTTTCATGGAATAACTAATTCGGAGAAGTGCAATGGTAAATTACAATAAGAAATACCTAAGCTTGCTCATAGGTTCGATACTTTCGACCTCGTCAGCAGTCGCATTAGCGGCAAATGAGCAAGACCCACAACTAAAAGAGACTGACGATGATGCTGTTGAGGTAATTGAAGTTCGCGGTATTCGTAACAGTTTGAAAGAATCTTTATTTATTAAGCAAAACTCAATACAGGTTGTTGATGCAATTGTTGCTGAAGATATCGGTAAGTTCCCTGACCAAAACGTAGCCGAAGCATTACAACGCATTTCGGGTATTACGATTACGCGTAATGCCGGAGAAGGGCAAAATGTCACAGTGCGTGGTTTAGGTGGGGACTATAACATTACAACCATAAATGGCCGACGTATGGCTTCAGAGCATAGCAGCCGTGACTTTAATTACGACTTGATTGCAGCTGAGCTGTTAGGTGGCGTTGAAGTATATAAGTCTCCCGTTGCACACACTCAAGAAGGTGGAATTGGATCTGTTATCAATATCAAAACACGTAGACCGATGGATTTTGATGGCTTCACGGCATCAGGTTCTATAAAAGGTATTTACGAAGATCGAACCGAAGATGTAACACCTCAAGCTTCATTTCTATTAAGCGACACGTTTTTCGACGACACATTTGGTGCCCTTTTCACTGCAGTTTATTCTGAGCGAACTTTAAGGATCGACAGTTATGAAGGTGAAGGCTTTTGGAATGAAACAACGGAGTCAGATATTACGGTTCGCCAAGATGTGAATGGTGATGGGGCATTTGATCCGTTAGTTGATAACGAGTGGGGCTCAATCATACCGGGCTATATGCGTTATGGTAACCAAGAAGATACTCGTGAGCGTATTGGCGGAAGTTTAGCATTACAATGGATCCCGAACTCTGACTTTGAAATGAATTTTGATAGCATTTATTCATCATATAAAACGGATGCAACAGAGTCGCAAATTTCGTTTGTTACATATGATGAAAGTTGGACCGAAGGCATACCTGGCGTTAAAGATGTTGGTTTTAATGATGAGGGTTTAGTTAATAAAATGACTTTATTTGGTACTGGAGCGATGGCTGAAATACTTAATGTATCGTCGCCTCGAGTTACCGAAACGTATCAAGTTGGCGTGAATGCAAAATGGTTTGTTGCTGATAACTTTAGTGTTGCATTCGATGTTGCGCACTCGAGTTCAGAAAATAAAAATGATGGTCACAATAGATACATTGTAGCACGTGGTTTTGTTGATGAAATTATGCTAGATAAATCAGGTAATAACCTTTTACCTGATGTATCAATTTCTCCTAACTTAACTGCGAACTCTCCTTTTGGCGCCCACTACAGTTATAACAGTGGAACAGGTGTTAAAGATGTCGTAAATGAACTTCGTATTGACGCACAGTGGATGCCAAATGTTGATTGGATCAAATCAATCGATTTTGGTTTAAATATTGGCGATCAAACGAAGACCACAAATGTTAATTCGTCAGAAAATGCCAGTGCATTTAGTAATGCTGGAGCGCAACTTGATTCTGAACGTTATGATCACTTCAGCGTAGATTACTCATCAGTTGAAAATATTAACGGCTTTGACCTATTTAGACTCCCTGAAAGTGTGTTAATTGATGGTGACTTTGAGAACTTCTTTAAAGGTGAACCCGGTCAGCACCCTAATCCGTGGCCTCGTTTTGACTACGATGAGTTATTCGCATTTTATGAATCTATTAGTCCGGAAGCTGCTAATCAGTTAATTAAAGCGCTTCCGCGCCCTAAAGACTCATATGAAGTAAATGAGCAAACCAATGCAATTTACGCATCCGTGAATATAGAAGACAAAGTTTTTGGCTTTCCTTATGCTTTAAATTTAGGTGTTCGGGCTATTGAAACAACTGTAGGTAGCCAAGGTTATTCACTTAATTTAGACAAAGTTGTATTTGTTCCTGATAAACAAGGTAATCCAAGCTACGAAGGTAAAGTTGAAGATTATCAAGATATTGTGGAATTTGAGGATACGTATACGGATGTATTACCAAGTTTAAATCTAAAACTAAATTTAACAGATACTTTATTACTTAGAACAACAGCTTCAAAAGCAATTACTCGCCCAAGTATCCAATCACTCAAGGCTTGGAGTTACATCAACTTCAATAAAATGGAATATCACGCCTCAAATCCTGGACTCGAACCGCTTCGTGCTAATCAAGCAGATTTAGCTCTTGAGTGGTATTTTTCTGAGAATGGTGCACTCACTGCTGTTTATTTTTATAAAGATATCGAGTCATTTGTCATAAATGGTGAAAATGGATCAATAGATATCAATGGAGAAACCTTCAAAGTACAGTCATCTATCAATGGTGACGGTGGAGGTACCATTGAAGGTTATGAGATTGCCTATCAGCATGCCTTTACGGAATTACTTCCAGCGCCATTTAATAATTTAGGGGTACAACTTAACTACACCTATGTTGACTCAGGGTATGATCAGGTTCCTCAAGATCATCCTGAATACGACTTTAGAAGCCTTGGCCTTCCTTATCAAGGAATGTCCGAGCATTCTTATAACGCAGTCGTGTACTACGAGACGGATGACTTTCAATTACGTTTTGCCTATAACTGGCGCGATGAATATGTTGCAAATGCAGATGCATGGGGCGGCCCGCAGTGGGTTGCAGACTATGGCCAGTTAGACTTCAGTGCTAGTTACGATATTACTGAATCAATCAATTTAAATGTTTCAGGTAATAACTTAACCAATGAACGTGGCTGGCATTATATCTCTCGCTCTGATCAGGTTCATAAACTTGATAGTGCTGGGCGCCTATTTACCTTTGGGGTAAATGTCAGGTTTTAATAGCAGTAGATAAATTCACGGCAATAGTTGTATTGCCTAATTTAAAAAGAATAAATATAAGTGAGTAAATTTATGAGCTTAACAAATAAATTATCTGTGCTCAGTATTGCGGTAATAACAGCAACACTGTTCGGTTGCGGGACCGAAGAGCCTGAAGGCTCAGTAGGATCTACAGGAAAGCAAGTTGTTGCAACCCCAGGATCGATTGATCGAGCCCCTTCAGTATGGTTGCGCTTTAATGATAATGCGGCTGGGGACATCATCATGCAAGATGTGTATATTCCAGCAAAAGGTTTAACACCTTATACATACTATTCGGTTCTAAATTGGAACGCAGGTATGGAAGGGGGCGGTTATGCTGGCATACAAGATCATCCCGATGGCCGTAATTTTATATTTTCTTTGTGGGATCCTTCAAATGGTGAACTTATCACTGCACCATATCAAGGTGCAGGTACTAAAGTAGTGAACTTTGGTGGCGAAGGTACAGGGTTAAAATCATGGAATTTTGAACTTGGATGGCAGCCTGATCATTGGTATACGCTGGTGGCTAAAGTTTGGCAAAAAGATGGCCATACGCAATTTGGCTATTGGTCAATGGATAAAGAAACGGGTATTTGGACACATATAGTCACCATGGATTACCCAGTTGAAAATGTCTACTTTAATAGCAATACAGGCTCGTTTGTAGAGGATTGGCTGGGGACGGGCGATCAAACCCGCACTGCATTATTTACCGCTGGTCATAAACGTCAGTTGGATGGTTCTTGGGCTGGGTTTACTAAAGCAGATTTTAATGTCATTCAAGAGGAAGCAACTGCAGCATACAATGAAAGCTATGATGCGACATCAACAAGTGAATATTATCGGATGAGCTCTGGCGGCAGTATTTCTCCTGATGAAATTGAAGCAGCAGATGTATTATCTCGTCCTTATTCTTCTTTCTCACCGCAAAATAGCCCTTTGGCAGCAACGATTGACTCTATTGATACTCAAAGTATTCGTTGGACAATTCCGGCAACATCTACGCCTATGTATAAGTACACGGTTATCGTCAATGGTGAGGTAGTTAGTAGCGGGCAAGATTTATCAGTGCGTGAAGCAAGTTTCAGCGCGATTGCAACAGATGCTGTGGTTGAGTTACAACTTGAAAACATTCTTGGCAAAGTTACTAGTTATACAGGCACTGTAGCTGATGGACTTACAAATAATGATGATACAGTACTTTTTGATACTGAATCAGAGCCTTTAATTAGTGGTGAAGCTATGACAATTGACGCAATGAGTAAAGGAGAAACGCGTCTGTATGAGGTCATGGCTATAGATTCTGCAAATAAACTAACCGTAGAACTAAGTGGTAATGCTGGTGATGCAGATATTTATGTCACTGCAAAAGAAGCTGCTAACCCTGATAATGCAGAATGTATCGGCTATGGTGGCACGAGCAATGAAACTTGCATCGTTGCTGTAAATGTACGTAAAGAGACGCCTTATACAATCCTTGTTGTTGCACGCTCTGATGTTGAGGGTTTGAGTTTAACAGCTACACATGATGGCGAAGAAAATGGCATGCTAAATAGTGCTAATTTTGTAGTCACGGGCAACACACCTGCACAACCGGGTAATGACTTAAAATATGCCTTTGATGGCGATGATTCAACCATGTGGCACACCTCTTGGGGTGATGATATGCAAGAGTATCCTCATGAAGTTGTTATCGATTTAGGCGAAACAGTTGATGTAAATCGCTTTGAATACACGCCACGCCAAGACGGCGGACGCAACGGAACGATTGTTAGCTTTGAAATTTATGTTTCAGAGTCGTCAGTTGATTATGGTGAAAAAGTTCATTCAGGTACCTGGGCTGATAACACTAACTTGAAGCTAGAAGTCTTTGGCCCTGTGACTGGCCGATTTGTTAAATTTATCGCTTTAGAAGAGCGTGGTGGTGGTGCATGGGCTTCAGCTGCTGAACTGCGAGTCGGCATTGATGATGGCAACGTATATGAACCTATTGATGGTTCAGGCACAGGTGATGAAGATGAACCTGTTGAAGAGCCTGCTACTGAAGCGGTCGAAGTAAATAGTACGCTTTTAGATAATACGACATTTAGCTACTCATCAACATCTCCTGCACAACCAGGCAATGAGTTGGCGCTTGCTTTTGATGGCCAAGATGACACGCATTGGCATACCAATTGGGATGATACATCCGTTGTTTATCCACATGAGGTGGTCATTGACTTAGGTGAGAATTATGCTGTCAATCGCTTTGATTATGCGCCACGAGATGGTGGCGGTAATGGTACAGTGGTGCAGTATGAGTTATATGTAAGCGAAGATGAGCAGGCTTTTGCTGACGAACCTGTATCAAGTGGCAGCTTTGCTGATAATGGCGATGTTAAAACGGTTACGTTTAATGATGTAACAGGTCGTTTTGTTAAGTTTGTTGCACTCGCAGAACGCGGTGGTAACCCTTGGGCGGCAGCAAGAGAATTAAATGTGGGAGTTAATTTAACTCAAGCAATTGACATGAGCTCCGTTTCTGCAACATCAAGCTCTGCAGCTGAGGTTGGAAATGAACTTGAGCTTGCGTTCGATGGTGATATTGACACGCACTGGCATACATCATGGAGTGACAGTTCAGTTACTTACCCACACGACGTTGTTATTGATTTAGGGCAGTCTTATGAGGTTGCTCAATTTGACTACACGCCTCGCCCAGGTGGCGGTAATGGTACTGTAGTTAAATATGAAGTGTACGTAAGTGAAACAGCAACTGAATTTGGTGAGCCTGTTGCACAAGGTGAATGGGCTTCAAATGGTGATGTAAAATCAGCCATTCTTCCAGCGACAAATGGGCGTTACGTTAAATTTGTTGCTCTTGAGGAGCAAGGTGGTGGTGCTTGGGCATCTGCGGCAGAGTTCTCTGTTCGTATAAATCCATAAACTGTTTTAAGGAGCACTATTCGTTATTACGGATAGTGCTTTTTTGTGGGAAAGAAAATGAACAATCACAGAATAAAAACGGCTGTTTTATCACTTTTTTTGACCTCCTTGGTCGCATGTGGAAATCAGCAGTTACAGTTAGAAGATAAAAAGATAGAAACAACGATCAGTATTCCAGTGGCAGGAAACAGTTGGATTGATAATAATGTTGAGCTGTCAGATAAGCTGATAGACAAGAGTGGTGTGACCCATTGGTTTGCTGAACAAGGCAGTTTAAGCACTTATTTTTACACATCTAAAACAGGTGAGTTAGCCGTTTCTTTGCAAACCTTTGTGAAAGACAAACCTGCAACAATTGAAGTTTCGATAGCTGGGCAAAGCAAAATTGTTACAGTAAAAAATAATCAACCAATGAGCGTACCTGTTGGTACATTTAACCTTGATGAATTAGGTTATCAAAAGTTAACCATCACGGGATTAGAGCAAGCAGAAACGCTTTTACCAGCCATAAGTGAGATTAAAATCGGCGGCGAAGTGGCTTTAGGTAAAGTTAGTTATGTTAAAGATGACTTTTACTGGGGACGTCGAGGCCCTTCGGTTCACCTGCAATACTCGTTGCCTTCTCAAACGATGAGTTACCCGTGGTTTTATAGCGAAATAGAAGTGCCAAAAGGAGCCGATGCAATAGGCTCGTATTACATGGCGAATGGTTTTGATGGGGGCTATTTTGGTATACAAGTAAACTCTGATAGTGAGCGCAGAGTGTTATTCTCTATTTGGAGTCCATTTTCAACAGATGATCCTTCATTAATTCCACCTGAGTACCGAATACAGACCTTAAAGCATGGTAAAAATGTGCATGTAGGTAAATTTGGCAATGAAGGCTCTGGCGGACAAAGCTATATGCGATACGATTGGAAAGCTGACACGCGATATGGTTTTCTAACTCACATTAGGCCAGTTGAAGGAACTGAAAGTACTGATTTCACAGCATACTTTTATGATCCTATGGTTGAAAAATGGCAGTTAATTGCAAGTTTCAGGCGCCCAAAGACGAGTATATATCATCAAGGCACCTATTCATTTTTAGAGAACTTCATACCTGGGGCAGGGCAATTTGAACGTCGTGCAATTTATACAAACCAATGGGCTAAACCTGAGCGAGGGGAATGGCAAGAAGTGACCCAAGCTAAATTTACTTACGATGCCACAGCCAAAAAAAATGCGCGTTTTGACTATCAAGGCGGTACGACAGAGAAAGGGTTTTACCTAAAAAATACAGGCTTTTTTTCCGCTCCCACTCCTTATGGCAGCGAGTTTGAAAGAACCCCTACAGACATTCCTAAAATAGATCTTAAGTCTTTACCTTAGTAATAAAAGAGCCTCCAGATAGGAGGCTCTATTTATCGAGTGAATGTATTTTTTATTTCTATAATTGCATCCAGCTGACCTATAAATAAGTCGACTAACTGCGGATCAAAGTGCTTACCAGATTCAGATTTGAGCAGTTCGACAGCTTGGTCAACAGACCACGCTTTTTTATATGGCCTTGTTGAGGTTAGTGCGTCGAACACGTCGGCAATACTCACTATCCGGCCTTCAATACTAATCTCTTCACCTTTTAGTCCATAAGGGTAGCCGCTTCCATCCCATTTTTCATGGTGCTCAAGTGCCAGCTTGTGTGCTAGCTGTAATAAAGGCGAACTAGAGTTTTCTAAAATCTTCGCCCCGATTGTTGCATGTTGCTTCATATGCTCGAATTCATTTTCATCCAAGCGCCCAGGCTTCAGAAGCACGGCGTCAGGAATACCGATTTTACCAACATCATGCATCGGTGCTGCTTGTCTTAGTTGCTCAGCTTGAAATTCAGTCATTCCGTAGGCAAGTGCAAGTACTTTACTGTAACGGCTCATACGCGCAATGTGTTCACCAGTATCTGTGTCTTTGTATTCTGCTGCACGTCCTAAACGGTTTATCAAATCAATATGAGCGAGCTGTAATTGCTGTGCTTGCACTAATGATAAATGAGTTTTAACTCGTGCTCGGACAATTGCAGGGCTGATGGGTTTTGTAATGTAGTCTACCGCACCTAGCGCAAAGCCTTCTGATTCGTCTTGTTCATGTGATAAAGCTGTTACAAAAATAATCGGAATATGAGCGGTTTCTGGTGTAGATTTCAGTATTTCACAGACTTCAAAGCCATTCATATCTGGCATCATCACATCTAATAGAATTAATCTTGGCGGCTCATTCTTAATAAGTTGCAATGCAAGTTCACCTGATTTCGCAAATGATAAGCGGTAGTCATTGCCTAATACTTCACGCATTACTTTAAGGTTAGCGGGTTCATCATCTACGATAAGAATTCTTTCGCGCTCAATAAGTTCGCTCATGATTTCTCCTCACTTGCAGTTATTTCACGTTGCAATTTTTCAATCGCTTCCTGTGCAGCATTAAAATCAAAATTGTCAAAATGTTCACAAATTTCATTTATTTGCGGTTTAAAAGCAGGCTGGGTGTTCGACGCCACTTGAGCCAAAAAGTCATCGTCAATTTCGGCATGTTTTGCGTGCTCTAGCAGTGTGACTAAGGCTTTATTTAGCTCACTCGTAGGCATCATAGTAACTGATGTTTGTTGATCTTGAGTTTTTGTTTCGGCTATTTTTGAGCGTAAAAAATGCCATTCATCTTCACATGCATGGATGAGTGAAATAAAACGAGTCCCTCTTAGTTCATTCTCTGCTTGAGAAAGTAAATGTAGCAGTTTTCCTAGCGCTAAATTCCCGGCAACGCCTTTTAAAGTGTGCAAAATTGTTTTCACCTCAGAACTATCAGTATTAAGCTCTTTTAAACGAATCATATTGGTATAATGATCAGATAAAAACGCTGCTATTTCTGAGTTTAGTTTTTCGCTACTTCCCCACATTTTCAGGCCTTTTGCATAGTTGATATGCTGCTTAGATTTATCTGGCTGTTGTTGAGATATTGTATTAACTTCTAACCCTAAAACCTTTGCTATTTCATGGTTAACTTGCTGAATATCAACGGGCTTATTAGCGAAGCCATTCATACCGGCTTGTTTTGCGGTTAATTTGTCTTGCTGTAAAACACTGGCAGTTAGGGCAATGATAGGGGTTTTTTTGAGTTGTTGTTGCTGCTCTTTTTCTCGAATCACTTTACACGCTGTAATCCCGTCGCACTCTGGCATGTGTATATCCATTAAAATTACATCAAAGCTATTTTTTTCGAAGGCGCTGATAGCCTCTAAGCCATTCTTCGCTTTTGTAACAACATGACCAGCTTGAGAAAGTAAAATATTCAGTAACTCGAGGTTTTGTTCTATATCGTCAACAACTAGAACTCTCAGAGGCGGCAGGTTTAAGATATTATTACTTAATTTATCAACTTTATTAATATCACCTTCTTTTAGAGGTAAAGAGAAAAAGAAACAACTTCCTTTGTTTTCTGTGCTCACAGCACTAATGCTGCCACCCATTAACTCTACTAGTTGCTTACTAATCGTTGTTCCTAACCCTGTGCCACCAAAACGGCGAGTCATAGTTCCATCAGCTTGCTCAAATGGCTGGAAAATTGCTTTTAGTCTATGTTTTGCGATACCAATGCCTGTATCTTGCACTTCAAAAAACAACTGGTTGTTTTGCGTTTTACTGATACTAATTGTCACAGAGCCTGTTTCAGTAAATTTAATCGCATTACCAATTAGGTTGTTTAATACTTGGCGAATACGCGAATCATCTCCAATGTATATTGGCGCAACATTTTCGGCTATTTTTAAATCGAGAAGTAAGTTTTTTCGTTTCGCTTCAAGCCAAAAGGTTGAAACGATATTATCTAGTAGAGCCTGCAAATTAAAGTGTTCAAGCGTGATATCTAATTTACCTTTTTCTAGCTTTGCGGAGTCGAGTACATCATTTAACAAATGTAATAATGACCTGGCCGAACTATTAACAGTAATTATATGCTTTTGTTGTTCTTTGCTAAGCGGGCTATCCATCAAAATATCACTAAAGCCAATTATAGCGTTCATTGGTGTGCGGATTTCATGACTCATATTCGCCATAAATGCTTGTTTGGCTTGTGCAGCGGCTTCAGCTTCTTGCTTGGCTGTCTTTAATGACTCCTCATATTCATGACGTGAGGTTATGTCGACTAGCACGCCATCTATCCATTTGTCGTTGGAATCTGGATTATGGTTAACTGTGCCTTGATCTAGTACCCAAACTGTTTGGCCATTACGGTGTTTAATTCTATATTCAACAGCGTATTGGTTAGAATTTGAGATGGCGTCGTCTAGGGCATCTGCTATGTGCTGCTCATCCTTGGAATTTATGATATCTGCAAATGCTACTTCGTTTGATGTGAACTCTTGTGCTGTGTAACCGGTTAATTCAAAGACTCGTGGGCTAATAAACAGCATCGTCCAGTTTTTATCAAGTAAACAACGAAACACAGCACCGGGTGTATTATTCATCAAGGTACGATATTGTAGTTCTTTTTCTTCTAGACTCTGTTGCAGGGCGCGTTGCTGAGTTAAATCAGTAATAAACCCTACAAATAGAGTCTCTTCACCTGGTTGTTTCACTTCTCCAAGGCCAAGACGAATAGGAAATAAATGGCCATCTTTATGTTTTGCGCAAACATCTCTGTTGATGCCAATTACTTTTTTAAGCTCATGATTGCCACTATTTAATAAGTAATCATCATGATGTGCAGCAATTTCATCATTCATTAAAATTTTAACGTTTTGTCCGAGAACTTCCTGTTGCTGCCAGCCAAAAATAGCTTCTGCAGATTTATTAAAGCTTAAAAT
This sequence comes from Pseudoalteromonas simplex, assembly GCF_015278155.1. NCBI lineage: Bacteria > Pseudomonadati > Pseudomonadota > Gammaproteobacteria > Alteromonadales > Pseudoalteromonadaceae > Pseudoalteromonas > Pseudoalteromonas simplex. The sequence goes on along the minus strand of NZ_JADILN010000012.1, from coordinate 16,438 downwards.
TTTTCCTTTAATGTTAATAGTCACAATGCCATCAATAGCTGTACTTAAAATAGCATCTAAACGAGATTCTTCGGCAGATTTCTCCACCAACAGCATACGATAGCGAACCATTCCATTGATAATGCCTACGAGTGCAGTTAATAAAACGGTGGCAAACGCGACGCAGATAGCAATAAGTTCAATATGTGATGTATCAACGTTATCGGATAAGAGGGGCGAAGTCGCAACAAAGCGAGTCGCAGCCATTCCCATGTAATGCATACCGGCAACGGCAAAACCGAGAATAATGCTGCAAATTATTCTACTTTGAAAGTTAGATAAACGCTTAAAATGGTCACTCAAATGAAAGCGAGTGTATAAGCCTATGAATGACAGCCCAACAGCGACAACAATAGATGCAGCGAACCACCAAGGGTCATAACGTAACAATGGACTCATTTGCATCGCAGCCATGCCTGTATAATGCATGGTGCCAATACCTGCACCTAATAATACAGAACTGACTAGAAGCTTTAACGTTTTTGGGATCTGGGTATTACCCTTGCGCCGAAGAAAAGAAAATGCTGTTAAACACGCGAAAAATGCCGGTACAAACGAAAAGAATGTTAAAGTCGGATCGTAGTTAATTGTTGTGCATAGTGAAAATGCCAGCATGCCAATGAAGTGCATACTCCAAATACCACCAGATAAAACCAGTGCGCCAGTACCATTGGCGAGTTGACGGTAAGAATTAAAGTTAGTTTTATTTGCAAGATCAATAAGGTGTAAAGAAAAATAAGCGGCAAAGACGGCCGTGGTAATCGACAAAAGGACTAGAGTCGGGTCGTAGGTACCGTTTATTAATAAATCTGAACTTTGATCAGTAAGAAAAAATTCTGCTAGCATAGAATAAGTTAAAGGCTGCATGTGCTTTCAGTCTAATACAATTTAAAATTTATTAAGAGTAAAAGATGTGAAATTAATGAATTTAATTATTTTATATTAGCTATAAATGCTTAGTTTTAAATTCATGTTTTTTATCCATCACTTTTTATCAATAGATACTGTTAACGCGTCATGCGTTTGACGAATACGACAACGAATAAAGCGAGTGAAAAGCTCCCACAAAATGCTTCAACTGCTGCAATAAATCGAGAGAAACCAATAGGTGTTATGTCACCGTAACCTAGAGTCGTAAAGGTAACAACACTAAAATAAATGCTATTTAGAAATGCAAATAAATTGTCTTCAATAGAGTTAGAAAAATCTAATCTTATTAGCGTATCTTGATAATTCACCCCAAATAAAAAATAACAGAGTGCACAACAAATAATAAGCGACAAACTAAAACGAATGACATTCTCAGGCTTTTCGCCATAGCCGCATAACATATCGATAAAGCTTGAAGTTATTTGTTTACTTGAACCTTTAGGGTATTGCGCATGACGCATGCGCAATTCTTTATAAGTAAAGTTACCGGCAAGCTCAAATAGTCCTTGATTTTCAGAAGCTTTTCTTAAATTACGGTATATTTCTTCAGATTGTTCGAATAAGTCTCGTGCTTCTGAGTTGTGCTTATTCTTGCGGGCTTTAATGGCCGCCGTTTCTTGCAGTAATTGGTCGCCTAGCTCGATATTATCAATTCTGCTGTCGTTGAGTTTGATACCTAATAAGTTGGTATTTCTTAAGTCACAGTAATGCAAACTAGCACTGTGAAGGTTAGCTTTCATTAGTGAGGCATTAGCAATCTTATTATTAAATAAATGAGCGCCCGTTAAATTTGCTCGATAGAAGTTGCAGTAAGAAAGGTTATAGCCCTCTTCATCATCCTGTTTGATTAAGTTAAGCCCAGAAAGATTTGCTCGCTTTAATTGTAACCCTTCTAGTAAGCCTCCTTTTTTGGCATAGCGTTCTAATTTTTGGGTTAGATCTAGCCCTGATTTATCAAATTTACTATCATGCCAAAAGCAAAATCCAGAGCCCATATCTGTTTCTTGGCACTTGTTACCTGTTGGTGAGGTATAACTACAACATGGTTTGTCAGGCATAAGGATGAAAACTTATTTGTGAGTCATCTTTATAGATTAGCAGCTATTTAGCAGGGTAAAATGGAATCTCTCATTTTTTTATTAATTGAATTGGCTTACTTTTGTTGGATTACACCCTAAAGCGCAGTAAACGCAGAACAACCGTGGCAATTAAAGTTGCTGAGCAGAAACTCACTGTGTATGCGCCTTTTTATGTTCCACAAACTGAAATAGATGCCTGGCTAAACACTAAGCAAGATTGGGTCGCTGAACAAATAGCAAAGCAATCTATGCAAGCTGAGCGTCGCCAATTGCCATTAGTAAACGCCACTATTAAGTTGTTTGGGCAAAACGTCCCAATAGTATTCGGCACAGGCCCGAAAAACACTTGGCAACAAGATGCGCGGCCTCAGCTTACCTTACTAATATCATCACGTGTCAAACATCAAGAGGCTAACTACCTCGCTTTGCTTGAGCAGTTTATGCATGAAAAGCTTGAGAGCTATATCGAAATGCGAGTGCATGATTACTGCTTGCAAATGTCTGAGACGTTGCCTACAAAGCTTAAAATTCAACATTATAAACGTCGCTGGGGCAGTTGTAACAAACGCCGTGAGCTGACTTTTAATTTGCATTTAGCAAGTGCGCCAACCTGGGTGATTGATTATGTAGTTGTCCATGAGCTTGCGCATCTTTTACATATGAATCATAGCGCTAAGTTTTGGCAACGTGTGAGCCAGTTTTATCCAGACTATAAAAAAGCAGAGCAATGGTTAAAAGCGAATGGGAGCAGTTTGAGTTGGTAGATTAAGTTAGCGAGAGTAAAGCTAGAAAGAGTAAAGCTAGAAAGAGTAAAGCTAGAAAGAGTAAAGCTAGAAAGAGTAAAGCTAGAAAGAGTAAAGCTAGAAAGAGTAAGAGTGGTGGAGGGAGCTGGATTCGAACCAGCGAAGGCTGAGCCGTCAGATTTACAGTCTGATCCCTTTGGCCGCTCGGGAACCCCTCCACACAAATTTTTACTATTGCATTTGGCCCCACTTCACTGAGAAGAAAAGTGGTGGAGGGAGCTGGATTCGAACCAGCGAAGGCTGAGCCGTCAGATTTACAGTCTGATCCCTTTGGCCGCTCGGGAACCCCTCCAATGCAACGGCGCTGATAATAGCAAACTGATTATTTAAGTAAAGAAAAAAACTAAAGAAAAATGCATAAATGCCGATAACTGGTTAATCAAGAAACTATTTGGCTAAAGACTATGCAAATTGATGGTTTGTTGCTCACAGAGAGTCAACTCGATAATCGTCTAAATAAAAGTGTTCACGAGCACCGCTCTGGAGAGTTTGCTTTATTACTCGCAATGCTTTCTCATGATGCGCTCGATTTTAGCCAGTTCCACCTACCAAAAACTGAATTAAGCAATCCTGAAGTATCTGAGTCTGCTCTGCGTACTGAATTAGGTGCTGGCCCTACACAACCATTAGCTCCCGAACAGTTTGATATGCTAATTGGGCAAGAAAATGCATTTAGACTATTGCAAGGTGGTTTATCAGATATAAAATTACGTCATTGCTTAAATCCAGAGCCTTTGAATGTTCGTGATGATAAGCAACATGTGCCGCTAGAAGTGATTGATAACTGTGAGCCAGCAGTTAGAAAACGCTTTTATGAAAAAAACAAACCCGTTGAGCGCCCACAAATCGACGCTGCCGCATTTTATGATAGTCTTACTAATGAGGCGATACATCAACCTCTGCATTTGGCGACAGCTTAGCATTCGAGGCTTAATCGAATTGTCATAGACTATGAATAAACTTAATAAAAAGTACAGCTAAATTAAGATGCGCTTGTTATAATAGCAGTCTATGGCTTAATGCCATTGTCATTGAACCAAGTTACTAGGACTATAATGAAGAAAACATTCACGCTAAACCACGAGAAAATTAAATACCCTCGTATGGTTGATGCAGCCAAGCACGAAGTAAAAAAATACTTGAAACGTGAGCGTAATAAAACACTCCCAGCAGGTGCCGACTATTGGGCGTTTGACTGTAAGTTTGGTGAATCAGCGGATGAGGCCAATGTCGTTCACGTGGCAGAGATTAATAAATGTATTAGCGATATTGAAGCAAAAGAGCTTACATCGTTTTATGTTGAAATCTTAGCGCGTCCTGCACAACGTCAACATCAAGAGTTTGACGAAGAGTAATACGAATATCAGTTCGCAGTAATACTCTAAAACAATAAAGGGCCATCAGGCCCTTTTTAGTTTTAGTAATCAATTATCGCGCAAACGGATCGGCATTTATTTTTTCTATGTACCAATTGCCTTTTTTACGCATCATTTTCACACTGCGCATATCATCAATTTTCTTACCATTAAAATAACCCGTAAAAATCAAATTGATGTTGGCTTTATCGCCATACTGTTCGCGCAAGCTCATGTTAGTCATATCGACTTCAATCACCACTTCATCGTATTGCATATTGACTAAGTTGCGAGCGAACTGCCCAGCGGTACCATAAGATTTCATAATTCGCGCCATTTTCGGCGTGGCGTATTCCATCGCTTTATTTAAATCGTTTTGGTTATACAAAGCATCAAAATAGAGGGTCGCTACATTACCTGGGGTGTTTTTTTCACCTTTTGGTGCATCTTCAGAGCCGCAACCGGAAAGAATGCTGCTACTTAAAAGGATAAAAATTAAAAGTATATTTTTCATTGTTGTAGTTTTTCGAGTGAACTTAAAATAAAGTGTGTGACTAAATGAGCATGATGTAAAGTTAACTCGGTAAAATTAATAGTTTTATTTATTTAGGATAATAAAAAAGGATGCATGTTTGCATCCTTTTTAAAAACTAAGAGATTCTTGGTGATTACTGAACAAGCTCTTTATCGCTGAACTCTTCAGCAAATAATGGGCTTGATAAGTAACGCTCAGTTGCACTTGGTAAAATTACCACAATGTTTTTGTCTGCGTTTTCAGGTTTTTCAGCAAGGCGCTTTGCAGCAACTACTGCGGCACCTGAAGAAATACCCACTAAAATGCCTTCGTTTTTCATCAGTTCATGAGCCATGGCAATGGCATCTTCATTTGATACTTGCTCTGCAGCATCTACAACTTCTAAATCAAGGTTGCCAGGGATAAAGCCTGCACCGATACCTTGGATTTTATGAGGGCCCGGTTTAATTTCTTCACCAGCTAAAGTTTGGCTAATAACTGGCGAGTTAGTTGGTTCAACAGCAACCGATTGTACATTTAAGCCTTTCTCTAGTTTGAGGTAACGGCTAACACCTGTAATAGTACCACCAGTACCAACACCTGCTACGAAAATGTCGATTTTTCCGTCCATTGCTTCAAAGATTTCAGGACCTGTTGTTTCAAAGTGAATTTTTGGGTTAGCTGGGTTTTCGAACTGTTGTAAAAGAATGTACTTTTCAGGCTCACTTGCTTGAATTTCTTTTGCTTTTTGAATTGCGCCATTCATGCCTTTAGCGCCATCAGTTAAAACTAGGTTAGCACCTAACGCTTTTAATAATTTACGACGCTCAAGGCTCATTGTGTTAGGCATAGTTAGAGTTAGTTTGTAGCCACGAGAAGCCGCTACAAATGCTAGTGCAATACCTGTGTTGCCTGAAGTCGGCTCGATTAACTCTTTGTCTTTAGTTAAGACACCTGACTTTTCTGCTTCCCAGATCATTGAAGCACCAATACGGCATTTAACACTGAAGCTTGGGTTACGTGATTCTACTTTAGCAAAAACATTACCTGATGTTACGCGGTTAAGCTTTACAATTGGTGTATTACCAATCGTTAATGAATTATCTTCAAAAATGTTAGACATACTGTTCCCTTGGAAGCAATTTATTCAATCGTGATCAATGAGCTTAGGCTATTGATCTGTAATAGTCACACTTTACTGTGGTGAATAAAAAACGAAAGTAAAGTTTGGCTATAACATATAGCGAATAGGCTTAGATACCCAAACCATCTCAAGGTGCGAGTTTCAGTTGGAATTAATATAGTTTAGGAGCAAGCAAACAAAGTAAGGGGAGGGCGCACCAAAAGGTGCGCTGATAAGGTCTTAAAGCAACCAAGCGTAGCTAAATTTAGCAAATAACGTGCGCTGCTCTTTAGTCATTGATGACAGCTCATCATCTTGATAGCCATTATCAGAGTAACCAGCAAAGAATACAGTTTGCGGATTCAGCTTGTAAGAATACAGTAGCTGAGTGGCTAACTTTTTATATTGGCTATCAACATCATCTATGTAATTAGCCTGATTGCGTTCTAAATCGGTATAAATGACTGCAAGGCGTAAAAAGCTATTCACGTTGAATTGGTAAGTTAAACGCACATCACTTAAATTGGCGGTAAATACTTCACTGCCATCGGCTTCAAGTTGCTCATAAGTATGACGTAAACGCACTTCAAAATGCTTACCAAGGTTCATATTCAGCACAGGGCGTATATGGAACTTATCACCAACGCGGTTATTAGCTAAATCAACGGCATTACCTGTGTACATATATAAAGAAGCAAATACCCCAGCGGTGGGTTTAAAGTCACTGTACAAGCCAACGCCATTTTCGCTAAACAAGTCGGTGTTGCCGTCGATATCTAAACGTGATTTGTCGTGGCGAAGGCCAGTGCGATTACGATGCTCAACAGAGACCTCAAAAAAGCTTTGTAACGGGCCGCTGACTGAAAAGCTGGTTTGTGCTTCTTTTTCGAGAAGTTCATTATTTTCGTTGTGAGTAATATCCCAATCAGCATATAGGTTAGCGCGATTCCACCAATTGCCTTTATCGCCATACCAGCGGTATTCGCCACCAGTCGTAAACTTTTTAAAATCAACTTGTGAGATAAAGCCTAAGTCAGCTCTCATATCAGCATCGCGGTAATTATAATCGGCAAATGCGCGCCAGTACTTCTCGTCGTGTTGATACTTTAGGTAGTAACCAGTACCTGATTGCTGTTCTTTACTTAAAACACGAAGTACACCTTCGTTGTAGTCGCAGTCACCATTTAATTCACAACTCACTTGCTCGGGTTGTGAGCAGTTATCACCATCACATAACTCGTCGATAAAATCTTGGCTGTATTGCGTTTGTGACTTTAATACTTGCACTAAGAACACATCGTTTACTGTTGGTTTGTATTTACTATCCAAACTATAAACTGTGTTTTTATAGTCATCACTTTGTCTGTGTGTTGCAGTTGACCCAAGTGATAAGCCTGATTCAAAATCGTATCGATAACGCAGGGCACCGTTTTCACTTTTCTCGTCTAGGGCGACAAGAGATGAACCTAAATTGCCAGGGATCAACACATTGGTTTGCGTGTCATTGGCAATGAAGCCGGCAAATGTATGACCATTTTTGCTGCCGGTGATTTTCGTGCCGTAATCTGGCTGGGCAATATTACGGGTATGAATAAGGTTAAGTGTAGAGGCAAAGTAGTCAGCGTTATCTAAAAAGAAGGCACGCTTTTCAGGGAAGAATAAACTAAAGTTATTGTTCACACTCAATTGTGCAACATCTGCTTCAACCTGAGAAAAGTCAGGATTAATCGTCGCATTTAAGGTGATATCTGGGGTGATCCCCCATTTAACATCTAGGCTGGCTTCAGTATTGTTCTCTGACTCCCAATCAGCTACTTGAGCGCCATCAATATCACGGGTCTCATTTTTGCCAAGCACCAAAGATGGAATAATCGCTACGTTATTGCCTTGCTTTGCTTGTTCAAAGCCTTGGTAACTTGGCATTTGGCAAATCCAACAATTGTTCCCGTGGTCAATCTGCATATTTGAGATACGTAACCGTTCACTGCGCGGTAAAAAGCGTAAAAACTCCATTGCCATCGTTTTAGTCGCTACGCTGTCGTCAAAATTCAATACGCGTAATGGAATGGCCACTTCAACTGTATAGCCTTTATCATGAATAACACCGACGCTATCCCAAATACCATCCCATGATGAGCTTTCTTGCTTGGTTAGTTCATTTTCTATTGAGTCTTGCTGTACGCCAAGAGGATTAATAAAAAATTGATAGGCTAATTGAGAGTTATTGTATGAATCTATTTTTAGGCCAACTAAGTCATCATCCCAGGCGGCATCACGATCACGATAAAAAGCACGAATAAGTTCTGGGTTTGGGTCATTCGCTTCAAAGCCAATAAAAAGTGTTTCGCCATCCTCATAAACATAAGCGTGGGTGGTAACTGGGCTTTTACTGTTTTCGTAAGGCCAAGTAACGTTGTCTATGGTAATTTTTTTGGCACGTTGCCAACTTGGCTCATTGAGCTGGCCGTCGATTGTTGCTTGCTCCGCAATAAAAGGGAGGGTGACAGGTTGGCTGGTGGCCAAGGTAGTAAAAGGCACGCTCAATAGAGCGGCACTTAACATTGATTTATACATAAGCACTATACGGGTATTCAAAACTGCGAGCATGTTATTAATTTGCAACTTTGTTAACAAATGCAACGCGACAGGGCGCATATATTTACGTTCAAATTAGATTCTAACAAGCTGTGGTGGTAATTTGCGCAGTTAAACGTTAATTTGGCTGTTTTATAACAAAAGTAAACTAAAACGTGGTAAAAGATTACCACCTAAAAATTGAAGTGATCGTTATGAATTTAATTCTAAAATTAATTGCTGGTATTGTTGCCGGTATTTTAGTGGGCTTATATGTGCCACTAACAGGTGTTGAACTCCTTTACACAGTAAAAGAAATAATAGGTCAGTTGATCACCTTTACCATCCCGTTAATTATTTTATTTTTTATCGCATCAGGTATTGCTGGTTTACCAAAAGGGTCAGGCCACTTGTTAGGAAAAACAGTTGGCTTTGCATATGGTTCAACCGTTATTGCTGGAACCTTAGCTTTTTTACTTGTCAGCGCTATGATCCCATTGTTTGATGGCGGTTTAACGTTTGAAGCAGAAGTTGCTACCGAAGTGGGCAGCTTTATTGATTTAGAAATCCCACCTCTTATGAGTGTAATGACAGCACTTGCTGCGGCATTCATTTTTGGTATTGGTATGAGCCAGTTACAGCTTGATACGTTAAAGAAAGTATCTGATCAGGGCCGTGATGTGATTGATGGCTTGTTAGCAAAAGTAATTATTCCTGCGTTACCTTTCTACATTGCAGGTGTTTTCGCGGAAATGACAGTTGCTGGCACCGTGGTTGATACGCTGCAAACATTTGGTATTGTTTTGCTAGCTGCATTAATTATGCATTGGCTATGGCTTACTGTTTTATATGTATCTACAGGCCTTTTACTAAAGCGTAATCCTTTAGAGCTTGTAAAAAATATGCTACCCGCTTATTTTACTGCTTTAGGTACAATGTCGAGTGCAGCAACAATTCCAGTTTCACTTCGCTCAAGCAAAGCAAATAACGTAAAAGAAGATGTTGCTAACTTTACAGTACCTTTATGTGCAACTATCCATTTATCGGGCTCAACAATTACGATTGTGACATGTGCAATGGCTGTAATGTTCTTATCACCGAATATGGATGTACCATCGTTATTTGGTATGTTGCCATTTATTATGATGCTAGGCGTTGTAATGATTGCTGCTCCTGGCGCACCAGGTGGGGCAGTTATGTCGGCATTGGGTCTTTTAACAAGTATGCTTGGTTTTAATGAAGGTGCAGTTGCATTAATGATTGCACTTTATTTAGCACAAGATAGCTTTGGTACTGCCTGTAATGTAACAGGTGATGGTATCATTGCCCTATGGGTTGATCGTTTCAGCGAGAAAGCATCAGCTTAAATTTAATTAGTGAAACGATATTTTGATTTATCGTTTCACTTTTTCTGTGCTAATGTGGCACATTAAATTGTGCGAAAGCAGCTATTTGGTTATTTGAGGGTGTTCCATTGATTAATGTACTTTTAGTTGATGACCATGAACTTGTACGGACAGGGATCAGACGTATACTTGATGATGTTCGCGGTTTTAAAGTGGTGGGTGAAGCTAAAACCGGTGAAGAAGCGGTGCAATTTTGCCGTCAACATTCACCAGATATCGTGTTGATGGACATGAATATGCCAGGTATTGGCGGTTTAGAAGCGACAAAGAAAATCTGTCGTTATTGCCCAGATGTAAAAATTATTGTGCTTACTGTGCATTGTGAAGACCCATTCCCAAGTAAAGTAATGCAAATCGGTGCACACGGTTATCTAACTAAAGGTGCCGGTTCTGACGAAATGGTTAATGCCATTCGTGCAGTGAATGCAGGACAACGTTATATTGCGCCTGAAATTGCGCAGCAAATTGCGCTTGCCCAGGTAAGTGGGCGAACAGATGAAAACCCTTTCCAGAGTTTGTCCGAGCGTGAGCTGCAAATCATGCTGATGATCACTAAAGGTGAGAAAGCGCAAGACATCGCAGAGCGTTTGAACCTCAGTTCAAAAACGGTGAATAGCTATCGCTATCGCATGTTTGAAAAGCTAAATGTAGGGGGGGATGTTGAACTTACCCATTTAGCAATTCGTCATAAAATGATCGACATTGATAGCTCGCATTAATTTGCTCAATGTCTGATTTCGAACCAGCCCGTTTTTTAAAAACACTATCAAGTGAGCCCGGTGTCTACCGAATGCTTGATAGTGAAGGGCAAGTTATCTATGTCGGTAAGGCAAAAAATCTAAAAAAGCGTGTCAGTAGTTACTTCCGTAGCAATGTAACTGATAGTAAAACGCGTGTCTTAGTCAGTAATATTTGCGGTATTGAAGTCACCCTGACTAACACCGAAACCGAAGCCTTATTACTCGAAAACAATCTAATAAAAAAATATCAGCCTCGTTATAATATTTTGCTGCGAGATGATAAGTCATATCCATATATTCTGTTAACTGATCATAAGCACCCGCGACTTGCTTTTCATCGTGGTAGCCGAAAAATTAAAGGCGAATATTTTGGTCCATTCCCAAGTGCGGGAGCGGTTTCTGAAAGTTTGCGTTTAATGCAAAAAATTTTTCCGGTTCGCCAATGTGAAGATGCCTATTATCGAGCGAGAAGCCGTCCCTGTTTACAATATCAGTTAAAGCGCTGCTCAGCACCGTGTGTAAATAAAATCTCCGATGAAGAGTACCAACAAGAAGTTGATTTTGTCCGTAAGTTTTTGCTGGGTAAATCTCATGAAGTTATCGCCGATTTAGTCACAAAGATGGAGCAAGCAAGTAAAGAACTTAAATTTGAGCTTGCGGCCAAAGTCCGTGACCAAATCATGTTGCTTCGAAAAATGCAGGAGCAACAATCTATTTCAGGTAATCATGCCGAAATGGATGTAGTGGGTTTTGCGCATTTAAATGGTTTAAATGCGGTTCACTTATTAATGATCCGCGACCACAAAGTGCTAGGCAGTAAAACTTATTTCCCTAAAGTACCAAAAGACTCCGGTGAAGAAGAAATTCTAACCTCGTTTTTAGGTCAATATTATTTAGCACCCGGTGCAACGGGGCGCATTGCCAAAGAAATTATCTTACCGTTTTGTATTGAAGAAAGTGAGCCATTAAGCGAAGCGCTTACGGCAATCTCTGGACGTAAAGTGAGTCTAAAAGTTGCTAATCGCGGTGAGCGGGCACAGTATTTAAAGCTTGCTAATAAAAATGCACTTAACAGCATTAGTGTTAAGCAAAGCACGCAGGATTCAATCAACAAACGTTACGCACAATTAAAAGAAACATTACGTCTCGATGATATTAATCGCATGGAATGTTTTGATATCAGCCATACAATGGGTGAAAACACGGTAGCAAGTTGTGTGGTGTTTGATTCGCAAGGGCCTAATAATAAAGAATATCGTCGATTTAATGTTACTGGTATCACCGGCGGTGATGATTATGCTGCGATGGAATTTGCACTTAATAAACGCTACAACAAAGTAGTCGATGAAGAAAAAATTCCAGATGTCATCTTCATCGATGGTGGTAAAGGTCAATTATCTCGTGCTGAGCAATATTTTGAAAACTGGCCGCATAATAAAATGCCATTGCTGGTGGGTGTTGCAAAAGGTACTAGCCGAAAACCAGGTTTAGAAACGCTATTAATTGATGGCGGACGTAAAACAATACCACTTGATTCAGATGCACCAGCGCTGCATTTAATTCAGCATATTCGTGATGAGTCGCACCGTTTTGCCATTGCAGGGCATCGTAATAAACGACAAAAACAACGCACACAATCATTGTTAGAAGAAATTACCGGCGTAGGACAAAAGCGCCGACAAGCATTATTAAAATATTTAGGGGGCATGCAAGGGGTAAAAGCTGCTAATATAGACCAATTAAAACAAGTTCCTGGGATCAGCCCTGAAATGGCTGAAAAGATATTTAATCATTTGCATGACAAGGCGTAGCCTTCGTGCGAATATAGAAAAAAAGACATCTCCAAGTAGTTATGTGGAATATTCCAAACACACTCACAACCTTTAGACTTTTTCTTATCCCCATTTTTTTGGTGATATTTTATTTGCCTTTCTCATGGGCGTTTTTCGCAGCTGCGTTTGTTTTCTGGCTTGCGTCAATCACAGATATCCTTGATGGCTATCTAGCGCGTCGTTTAAATCAGTCAACGCCATTTGGTGCGTTCTTAGATCCGGTTGCAGATAAAGTAATGGTGTGTGCGGCACTGGTTGCTTTATCGAGTCATTATCAAACCTTGTATATGACTATTCCGGCATTAGTGATTATTAGCCGTGAAATTGTTATTTCTGCTTTACGCGAATGGATGGCAGAGCAGGGTAAACGTGACAACGTAGCTGTATCAAACATGGGCAAGTTTAAAACTGCGGCACAAATGCTAGCCATTATTGGTTTGATTTGGCAGTTTGATACATGGATGATCTACTTAAGTTATGGTCTTTTATACATTGCAACATTCTTAACGCTTAGTTCTATGTTGCAGTATTTAATAGCGGCATGGTCAGAATTGACCAAAAATTGATCCTAAACGTTTAATTACACACCGTTTTAGATAAAAAATAAGCAAACAGTTCAAAACTAGCATTTTTTATATTGACGCGTTTAATAATCTCTGTAGAATGCGTCCGTGTTGAGAGGGCATAGCCCCCAAGATAAAGAAAGCGGCACTAGCTCAGTTGGTAGAGCGCAACCTTGCCAAGGTTGAGGTCACGAGTTCGAGCCTCGTGTGCCGCTCCAATTATCTAATTTGGCGGAATGGCAGAGTGGCCATGCAGCGGATTGCAAATCCGTCTACCTCGGTTCGACTCCGGGTTCCGCCTCCATTCAACACTCCACGCGCTCTATGAGCAACCCGATGCCCGGGTGGTGGAATTGGTAGACACAAGGGATTTAAAATCCCTCGCTGGTAACAGCGTGCCGGTTCAAGTCCGGCCCCGGGCACCATTTTGTGGTTAACTACAATACCAAATGTAGTTATAAAAATAATATTAGAGTTAATATGATGCGGCACTAGCTCAGTTGGTAGAGCGCAACCTTGCCAAGGTTGAGGTCACGAGTTCGAGCCTCGTGTGCCGCTCCATATTAGCTTTATCCACTTGCTTTAAATAGCAAACCCGATGCCCGGGTGGTGGAATTGGTAGACACAAGGGATTTAAAATCCCTCGCTGGTAACAGCGTGCCGGTTCAAGTCCGGCCCCGGGCACCATTTTGATAAAGAAAAATTTGCGGCACTAGTTCAGTTGCCAGAACGTTATCATCGCAACCCCAAGGTTGTGCACCAACGGACAAAATACTGAAAGAAACAAATTTGCGGCACTAGCTCAGTTGGTAGAGCGCAACCTTGCCAAGGTTGAGGTCACGAGTTCGAGCCTCGTGTGCCGCTCCAATTATTTGGAAGCGATAAGGCGGAATGGCAGAGTGGCCATGCAGCGGATTGCAAATCCGTCTACCTCGGTTCGACTCCGGGTTCCGCCTCCATATAATACTCCACATGCTCTTTGGAGCGACCCGATGCCCGGGTGGTGGAATTGGTAGACACAAGGGATTTAAAATCCCTCGCTGGTAACAGCGTGCCGGTTCAAGTCCGGCCCCGGGCACCATTTATATAAAATACCTCTTCTCTATTTCATTTTTATTTCTTTTTTTAACCTCATCTAACTATTTTTTTATTGCCAAAATAGCTCTATAGTTTCCTTAGTCTTTTTAAATAAGCAAATGCGTTTTCAAGTTTTCAGCACTACTGAATTCACTAAATAGGATCAAGGAAAGAGAATGGAGCAATTTAAACGTGGCTTAAATCAGTTCTGGGTAGGCGCAGTATTTGGTCTTTGTCTAGCGATCTCGTTAGTACTTATTCCTGTTGCGATTATTATGTCGAACATTAACGACGTACTTAAAATTCATGAGGTGAGCGTGCTTGTTGATAAAGTATCGACCGTCTTCGATAAATCAGAACAAGTAATTAGTAATGCCAAAGCAGCGCTAACCGATTTTGATAATGACGTGGTGATGGATATGCTTAATGCTGTGCAATCTTATCAGCAACAATCGCAGCCATTACTAACCGCAGAGCAAAAACAAGCATTAAAAGCGCAAATTAAAGATCAGCTTGTTACTAAGCTTGAGTTAAAGCTTAACGAGCAACAAATTACATTCATATTGTCTGTTTTCGAAAAGTTAACAAATACAAAAAAGGGAGCACAAACGCTCCCTAAATAAGAATTTACTTAACTAGATTATTTACGCCATGCGCCTTTAGGAATGGTTTGATCTAGCTTTTTGTTTTGCGAAGGATCAAAAGTAGGTAATTTACCTGCCTTACGTTGGGTGTTGTAATCCTTCGCGAGCCAAATAACGACGCCCGATAACATAAACAAAGCGATGACGTTAACGATAGCCATTAGACCCATAGAGACATCGGCAAGGGTCCATACTAGTGGTAATTCTCCAAGCGCACCAAACATCACCATACCAAGTACCAGTAATCGGAAGATCAACATACCCGATGCATGGTTATGCTCTAAGAACAATAAATTGGTTTCGGCATAAGAATAATTAGCAACAATCGAGGTAAATGCAAAAAACAAAATTGCAATTGCAACAAAGGTGGCACCCCAGCTACCAACATGTTCTTCAAGGGCAGCTTGTGTTAACGCAATGCCAGTCACACCTGAATCAGGTATAAGCTGTTGTGATAATAAAATAAGGGCTGCAGTTGCAGTACATATAATAATTGTATCTACAAATACGCCGAGCATTTGTACATAACCTTGTGAGGCTGGGTGCGGTGGGTTAGGTGTTGCCGTTGCAGCAGCATTTGCAGCGCTACCCATACCAGCTTCATTAGAGAATAAGCCACGCTTAATACCCTGGATCATGGCCTGCATTACACCATAACCTATTGCACCCGCACCCGCTTGCTCGATACCAAAGGCACTATTAATAACATGCATAAATACATTAGGTAATAAATCATAGTTTATGGCACATACATAAAGTGCAACTAACAAATAAGCCAGCGCCATAAATGGCACAACCATTTCTGCAAAACGTGAAATAGTTTTTAAGCCACCAAAAATGATAATACCTGACCCTAATACTAAGCCGATGCCTACAACATAGTTTGGAATACCAAATGCAACATTAAATGCAGCAGCAATAGAGTTTGATTGAACAGCATTAAATACCAAGCCAAAAGCAAGAATAAGGCAAAGAGAAAAGATCACACCCATCCAGCGTTTACCTAACCCATATTCCATATAATAAGCAGGGCCACCACGAAAGTTGCCATCTTCATCGACCGTTTTATATGCCTGAGCAAGGGTACTCTCGGCAAAACTTGTCGCCATACCTATTAATGCAATAAGCCACATCCAGAAAATTGCACCGGCTCCGCCTAAATAAAGTGCAACGGCAACACCTGCCATATTACCCGTACCAACTCGCGCAGCTAAAGAAGTACAAAAAGCTTGGAATGAAGAAATGCCATCACCAGAACCTTGGCGGCTCTGAAACATCACTTTGATCATATGTGGGAATTGAGTGAATTGAATAAAACCGAGTCGAAGAGTGAAAAATAGCCCCGCAGCTATTAAAAGGTAAACCAGAATGTGACCCCAAAGGAGACCACTTATACTATTTATAATGTCTGTCATTTTTCTTGCCTTGTGAGCGAGTGGAAAATCTGCGGCGCAAGTTACCATAACAAGCGAGGAGAGTTTAGTTATTCTGCTAAAAAACATCAGTTATCCACAGGTGTTTGTGGGTAACTTGTTTGCATTTGGTGGGTATGTGATTAATTTGAAAATATTCAAAAAAACCTTCAAAAAGTTCTTGCGTTAAAAATCCATCTCCCTATAATGCGCATCCACTGACACGGCGGGCAGCAATGAAAAGCGCTGAACAAAGTGACACAGAGTTAAGTAAAACTTCGGTTTAAAACGGTCTAAAAAGAAAGTTTAAAATTAAGTGTTGACTCGAAAAATTAAGGATGTATTAT
>NZ_JADILN010000011.1:0-159053 GCF_015278155.1 Pseudoalteromonas simplex | reverse complement strand
AGTAGGAGAAGAGGCACAAGGGCGCGAATACATCAAAGGGCCGAGGTAGCTCCTCATTATGAGCCCGCATATAAGCACGCAGTCTGACAAAATTAACGAAGGGTATTGTGCAATAGGAGGAGTCCATATAAGGCGTTTTAACGCCGAAAAAAGTAAAGGGGAAGGTATTCCAACCCCAAAAAAATATTCTGTTAGCCCCTAGCCCCTAGCACCATTCCTACGCGATATAAAATCACGGCTACAATCTTGCAACTCAAGCCTACGTCAAACGCAAGGCGATAAATTCGGCGAGTTTGTCTACGGCGGTGCCAGGGTCGTCGGTACGTTTAATTAAACTAATACCGATTTGACCAAGCTCGGGGAGGTCTTTGGTTTGCAGTTGGTAGTTAAGCTCATTCGGTACGGTGCTTTTTGCGAGTACCGTAATGCCTAAGCCTTCTTTTAACGCTGCAGTTAGGCCGGTTAAGTCGGCATTACTGTAGGCAATGCGGTATTTAATACCCGCACTTTGTAGTGCCTCGATTGCGCGGCGACGATATATACATCCCTCTGGGGCGGTTACAAGCGTGACCACATCGTTCTGTGCAAGGTTTAAATCGCCCACCCATACTAGTTGGTCTTGCATAAAAATAGGGAACTTGGCAGATTCTAGCTCTTCGTTTAATGCCAGTACTAAATCGAATTGATCTTGGCGCGAGACCGACAACAAATGTTTACTCAAACGAGAGCGCACTTCGAGCGATACGTCAGGGTAGAGGGCCACGAAGTCACCAATGATCGACGGTAAAATACGTGCGGCAAATTCACTGGGGATCCCCAAGCGCACTTTACCGGTCACGTTTTCGCTGGTGAACTGCTGCAAAATGGCATCGTTTTGTTGCAGCATTTGCTTAGCTAATGGCATGAGCAGTTCGCCATATTGATTAAGCACTTGGCGCTGGCCTTGCTTTTTAAATAGCTTATGGCCCAGCATGTCTTCTAGGCGCTTTATTTGTAAGCTCACAGCCGGTTGCGATAGCCCCAATAATTCACCTGCTTTGGCAAATCCTCCAACTTCAACAACAGTGACTAAAGTACGTAAACTATCGGTAGAAATGTTTTTCATTAAAAAATTCTATTTATAGGGCTATGTATATAAGCATTATTTATCAATTGATAAATAATTACAATTTGTTGTTGCCAGCACGGCGCAATATACTTCAATCATTAACGATTGATAGGTGTCACATATGACTTTTACGCCAATAATGTTTGCTCGCCACAGCCAAGCTGAGACCCCTGCAGACAACGTGCTGCAAGCAAATAGCGATACTGCCATTATGGATTTTAGTGGCACTGAAGCAATCCCATTTTTAACGGCTATTTTAGGTCTTGATATTAATAAGCTAACCGCCAGCGGTTTAGGCTTACGTAGTTCATTAGACGATGACCTAACAAGCAGCTACGCTTATGCCCTGTATTACTTTAACGAAACTGCATTTCGTTTTGTATTAGGTAAAGATGCCAGCGTGCAATTACAGTCGCTTATTAATGAGCAACAACTACGTTACGACATTGATTACGTAATGCGTGACGATTTAAGCGCACTAACCCTAAGTGGTGAGCAAGCGTTTGATGCCTTGGTCGATAGCTTTAAGCTAACGCCGGGGCTGCGTTTATCAGACATGCGCAGCTGCTATGGTGCACAAAGCGGTGAGGTATTTATTACCGCCATAGATAACCAAGCAACACAGCAATTTCAGCTGGTGGCGCGCCGAGCAGAGCTTGATAAATGGCAAACGCACTTACAGCAGCTCGGCTTTGATTTAGCCTTAGCCAACGTTGCTTAAAAGATAAAATTTTTAAAACAGCTACGCACTTGGGTGTTTAGCTGTTTTTTAGTTACAAAATCGCAATTTGGGTGTGACAACTGTGCAACTAATGTATAATCGCCGCCCATGTTATTCCCCCTCATTAAATTGAGGCCACGCCCCACAACTTGTGGGTTAATTTAAAAGTGAAGGAATATTATGACTTCTAAAACAGTTTTACATGCTAAGCACCTTGAAGCTGGCGCAAAAATGGTTGATTTCCACGGCTGGGAAATGCCAATCAACTACGGCTCACAAATCGAAGAGCATAATGCGGTTCGCACAGATGCAGGTATGTTTGACGTATCTCACATGACTATTGTCGATATTCAAGGCGAGCAAGCACAAGCGTTCTTACGTAAGCTAGTTGCAAACGACGTTGCTAAGTTAACTGTACCAGGTAAAGCACTTTACACAGGTATGCTTAACGAAGAAGGCGGCGTAATCGACGACCTAATCATCTACTTCTTCTCAGAAACGAACTACCGTTTAGTAGTTAACTCAGCAACACGTGAAAAAGATTTAGCGCATTTAGCTAAAGTTTCGGCTGATTTCGCCGTAACGGTTACTGAGCGTCCTGAGTTTGCAATGATTGCCGTTCAAGGCCCTAACGCACGTGCTAAAACAGCAACAGTACTTAATGCAGAGCAACAAGCTGCTGTTGAAGGTATGAAGCCTTTCTTTGGTGTGCAAGCAGGTGATTTATTTATTGCGACAACAGGCTATACTGGCGAAGATGGTTATGAAATCGTAGTACCTAACGATCAAGCTGCTGATTTTTGGCAACAACTTCTAGACGCAGGCGTAGCGCCAGCGGGTCTAGGTGCGCGTGATACGTTACGTCTTGAAGCTGGTATGAACCTTTACGGCCTAGATATGGACGAAAGTGTTTCTCCACTTGCTGCAAACATGGCGTGGACAATCGCATGGGAGCCAGAAGATCGTAAGTTTATCGGTCGTGAAGTATTAGAGCAGCAACGCGCTGACAAGAGTACAGATAAACTAGTTGGTTTAGTGCTTGAAGAAAAAGGCGTATTGCGTAGCGGTTTAAAAGTCATCGTAGAAGGTGGTGAAGGGGTGATTACCTCTGGTACATTCTCACCAACCCTTGGTCACAGTGTTGCGCTAGCACGCGTTCCGCGTTCAACTGGCGAAACAGCCCAAGTAGAGATGCGTAAAAAACTGGTTAACGTTAAGGTTGTTAAACCTTGCTTTGTACGTAACGGCAAATCA
This sequence comes from Pseudoalteromonas simplex, assembly GCF_015278155.1. Taxonomy (NCBI): domain Bacteria; kingdom Pseudomonadati; phylum Pseudomonadota; class Gammaproteobacteria; order Alteromonadales; family Pseudoalteromonadaceae; genus Pseudoalteromonas; species Pseudoalteromonas simplex. The sequence goes on along the minus strand of NZ_JADILN010000011.1, from coordinate 155,970 downwards.
GTTATCTAAACTATAAAAAATTTGGTGTTATCACCCAATATAAACCAAAGGAACAAAAAGATGAGCAATATCCCAAGCGAATTAAAATATGCTACTTCACACGAGTGGGTTCGCGACGAAGGTGACGGTACGTTTACTGTAGGTATCACTGAGCACGCACAAGAACTTCTTGGCGACATGGTATTCGTTGAATTACCAGAAGTTGGTGATGAAGTTGACGCGGGTGAAGACTGCGCAGTAGCTGAGTCTGTAAAAGCAGCATCAGACATCTACGCACCAATCGGCGGTGAAATCGTTGCAATCAACGAAGAGCTTGAAGATTCGCCTGAAACAGTAAATAACGACCCGTACACTGACGGTTGGTTATTCCGTATCAAAGCATCTGACACATCAGAGCTTGATAACCTGTTAGACGCTGAAGGCTACGCTGACACAATCGACGAAGACTAATTAATTAGTCACGCCGACTAAAAGCCCCGTCTAGATCCCCAGCTAATTAAATGCGTAGCTTGGGTTTCACTGGGGCTTTTATGATTTTATAGCTTACTTTTCCATACGTTGTAAGTTACTGAATCAACCTGTTTTTAAGTTATTGCCAGTTACCCATTGGCAGTAACCACTTTTTTTTGGATCATAGGAATCTGGACAAATGTCAAACGCCAAATCTCTTGAACAATTAGAGCAAAAGCAAGATTTTATTCGCCGTCACATTGGGCCAAGCCCAGCGCAAGTAAGCGACATGCTAAGCGCTCTTGGAGTATCGAGTGTTGAAGAGCTGATCGGTCAAACGGTACCTGCAAGCATTCGCTTAGAGCAAGGTTTATCAATTGGCGAAAGCCGCACTGAAGTTGAAACACTAAGCTACTTAAAATCAGTAGCAAGCAAAAATAAAGTGTTCAAATCATACATCGGTCAAGGCTACCACCCAACTCACGTACCACACGTAATTTTACGTAACGTACTTGAGAACCCAGGCTGGTACACTGCGTATACACCATACCAACCAGAGATTGCACAAGGTCGTTTAGAATCATTATTAAACTTCCAGACTATGACCCTAGACCTAACTGGTCTTGATTTAGCAAGCGCGTCATTACTTGACGAGTCAACGGCTGCTGCAGAAGCAATGGGCCTTGCAAAGCGTGTTGCTAAAGCTAAAAAAGCTAACATCTTCTTCATTGCTGATGACGTACACACGCAAACTATCGACGTTGTTGCTACACGTGCAGACCAGTTCGGTTTTGACGTCGTTGTTGGTCCTGCAAGCGAAGCGGCTAACCATGAGATTTTTGGTGCATTATTCCAATACCCATCAACAACCGGTGAAATCACTGACGTAACTGACCTAATCGCACAAGTACAAGACAAAAAAGCGATTGCCTGTGTTGCTGCAGACATCATGAGCTTATTAATGCTTAAAGCACCAGGTAAACTAGGTGCAGACGTAGTACTTGGTTCAGCACAGCGTTTTGGTGTACCTATGGGTTACGGTGGTCCACACGCTGCATTCTTCGCAACACGCGACAAGTATAAGCGTTCACTACCAGGTCGTATTATCGGTGTTTCTAAAGACCGTTTAGGTAACGACGCACTACGTATGGCAATGCAAACACGTGAACAACACATTCGACGTGAAAAAGCCAATTCAAACATCTGTACTGCGCAAGTACTACTAGCGAACATGGCAGCGTTCTACGCGGTATACCACGGTCCACAAGGCCTTAAAACTATCGCTGAGCGTATCCACCGTTTTGCTGACATCTTAGCGGCAGGCTTAAAAGCGAAAGGTGTAAACCTTAAGCACGACACATGGTTCGATACACTGACTGTTGTTGCAGATAACAAAGACGAAATCGTTGCACGTGCAGTAGCAAACGGCGTTAACTTTGCGTCTAACCGCGCAGGTGAATACTCAATTTCTGTATCAGAAACAACAACTCGTGCAGACGTAGCTGAGTTATTCGACATCATTCTAGGTGAAGATCACGGCCTAAGCGTTGATGCGCTAGCAAACGAAATCGAAGTAAACGGCAGCAACTCTATTCCTGCAAGCCTAGTACGCGATGACGAAATTTTAACGCACCCTAACTTCAACTCGTACCACAGCGAGACTGAAATGTTGCGTTACATCAAGCGCCTAGAGAATAAAGACTTAGCGCTTAACCACTCTATGATCTCATTAGGTTCATGTACAATGAAACTTAATGCGACAGCTGAGATGATCCCAATCACTTGGCCTGAGTTTGCAAATTTACACCCATTCTGCCCACTTGATCAGGCAGCGGGTTACCAAATCATGATGACTGAGCTACATGATTGGTTAGTAAACATCACAGGTTACGATGCAGTTTCACTACAACCTAACTCAGGTGCGCAAGGTGAATACGCAGGCTTAATCGCGATTCGTAAATACCACGAGTCACGCGGTGAAGGTCACCGTAACGTATGTTTGATCCCAAGTTCAGCGCACGGTACAAACCCTGCGTCTGCACAAATGGCAAGCATGAAAATCGTGGTTGTTGACTGTGATAAAAACGGTAACGTTGATATGGCAGACCTTAAAGCGAAAGCCGAAGAGGTATCTGAAAACCTATCTTGTATCATGATCACTTACCCATCTACACACGGTGTTTACGAAGAAACAATTCGTGAAATCTGTGACATCGTGCATGAGCACGGCGGTCAAGTGTACATGGACGGCGCAAACATGAACGCGCAAGTAGGTGTTACAAGCCCAGGTTCAATCGGTTCTGACGTATCGCACCTTAACCTACACAAAACATTCTGTATTCCACACGGTGGTGGTGGTCCAGGTGTTGGCCCTATCGGTGTTAAATCTCACCTAGCGCCATTTATGCCTAACCACAGCGTAATTAATGTTGCTGGCACAAACATCGGTAACGGTGCGGTTTCTGCTGCTCCTTACGGCTCAGCAGCTATTTTACCAATCTCGTGGGCATACATTGCTATGATGGGCTCTGAAGGCTTAAAACAAGCAACAGAAATGGCTATCGTGAACGCTAACTACTTATCTGAGAAGCTAAGCGAGCACTACCCAATTTTATACCGTGGCCGTAACAACCGCGTTGCGCACGAGTGTATTGTTGACCTACGCCCAATCAAAGAGCAAACAGGCGTAACAGAAATGGACGTAGCTAAACGTCTACAAGATTACGGCTTCCATTCACCAACTATGTCATTCCCAGTAGCTGGCACACTAATGATTGAGCCTACTGAGTCTGAGTCTAAAGTTGAGATCGACCGTTTCATCGAAGCAATGGTGTCAATCAAGTCAGAAATCGACCGTATCGCATCTGGCGAATGGTCAATTGAAAACAACCCGCTAGTGTTTGCACCGCACACACAAGCAGACGTACTAGGCAATGAGTGGGACCGTGCATACGACCGTTTCTACGCAGCATTCCCAGTACCAAGCGTAGCAAAAGACAAATTCTGGCCTACAGTAACCCGTATCGATGACGTATACGGCGACCGTAACCTAGTTTGTTCATGCCCAGCGGTTGAGACATACCGTGACTAAGGTTTGATTTGATCAGAGTTATTATAGTTTGGGAATGATTATTATAGATTGGGAAAGTCATTAAAGATTGGGAATTCTTTTCCCAAACTATAACTCTAGAAAAGGTGAGCAGAAATGTTCACCTTTTTTATTTGTGTGCCCCATCTTAAATAAGGTTTGATCCAATTATTCAATATTATGAGTGTTTAGCTTTACTGACATTTCGCTTTAAAATCCGATACTATTAGCGTTATATTAAAAAGCGGACGCTTTTATAAAAACAAGGATTTATCGTGGCTAAAGCAACTAATAACAAAAAAGACATAAAAAACACAAAAGGCTTTGAAGAAGCACTTTGGGATGCAGCTAATAAACTTCGTGGTAGTGTCGAATCTTCAGAATACAAGCATATTGTACTCAGCCTTATCTTCCTAAAATTTATTAGCGATAAATTTGAAAAGCAGCGTGAAAAATTAGTCGCAGAGGGTATGGGTGATTATGTCGACATGGTGGACTTTTACACCAAAGACAATGTTTTTTACTTACCTGAGGATGCTCGCTGGTCGTTTATTCAAAAACAAGCTAAACAAGATGACATTGCAGTAAAAATTGATACTGCTTTACATACAGTTGAGAAAAATAATGCTTCCCTTAAAGGTGCATTGCCTGATAACTACTTTTCCCGATTAGGACTCGATGTAAGTAAGCTTGCAGCATTAGTCGATACCATAAATAACATAGAGACCATCGCTAACGAATGTCATATGACAGAAGAAGATTTAGTTGGTCGTGTGTATGAATACTTTTTAGGTAAGTTTGCCGCAAATGAGGGCAAAGGTGGTGGAGAGTTCTATACGCCTAAGTCGGTTGTATCTCTAATCGCAGAAATGATTGAGCCATTCAAAGGTAAGATCTACGATCCATGTTGTGGCAGTGGCGGTATGTTTGTGCAATCGCTCAAGTTTATTGATAGTCACAACGGTAATAAAAAAGACATCTCAATTTACGGTCAAGAGTACACCAGTACCACCCATAAGCTAGCCAAAATGAACCTTGCAGTACGTGGTATCAACGGCAACTTAGGTGATGTGGCAGGAGATAGCTTTTTTAAAGATCAGCACCCTGACTTAAAAGCAGACTTCATTATGGCGAATCCGCCATTCAATCAAAAGCAGTGGCGTGCAGATAACGAGTTAGTTGATGACCCACGTTGGGCCGGTTTTGATGTACCACCAACCGGTAATGCAAATTATGCGTGGATCATGCACATGATCTCAAAGCTTAGTGAGTATGGGACGGCTGGGTTTGTTCTTGCTAATGGTTCAATGAGTTCGAACACTGGTGGTGAAGGTAAAATTCGTCAAAAGATAATTGAAAACGACTTAGTGGATTGCATGATTGCGCTACCGGGACAGCTTTTCTACACCACGCAAATTCCTGTCTGCTTGTGGTTCATTACCAAAAATAAAACTGAGCAGCACTTTAATGATGCCCGTGAACCTTTCCGTAATCGCCAAGGTGAAACTTTATTTATCGATGCCCGTGAAATGGGCACTATGGTTAGCCGTGTTCATAAAGAACTAACTACAGACGATATCGCAGAAATTGCCAGAACTTATCACGCATGGCGAGGTGAGAAAAAAGACGGTAAATACCAAGATATTGCAGGGTATTGTAAATCGGCTACTTTAGAAGAGATAAAAAATAATGACTTTGTGTTAACACCGGGTCGCTATGTTGGTGCTGCTGAGTTGAAAGATGATGGCATCCCTTTTGAGGTAAAAATGCAAGAGCTTAGCCAAACCCTGTATAGCCAAATGGATCAGGCTGAAGAGCTAGATAAAGCAATTCGTCAAAACTTAGAGGTGTTGGGTTATGGCGATTAACTTTCCAATAGTTAAACTAGGAAGTTTAGTTAAAATAAAAGGCGGTAAAAGATTACCAAAAGGTAAACAGCTACAAACCACAAAGAACTCACACCCATATATTAGAGTAAGAGATATGGGTGAGAAGTATATCCCTGATGTGGGGCTTGAATATGTTCCTGATGATGTTTTTCCTAATATCAAAAACTATATTGTTCATGAAAATGACGTAATTATTTCTATCGTAGGGACAATAGGGTTAGTTAGTTTAATTGACAGCCGCTTTCACCTTGCTTCTCAAACAGAGAATTGCGCCAAGCTATCTGGCTTAGATGAAGTTGATGCGCAGTACCTGTTTTATTATCTAAACTCTCCAATGGGTAAGGCGGAAATATTTAAGGGAACCGTTGGTGCTGTGCAGGCTAAATTACCGCTTTACGCTATTGAAAACTTAGATGTAATTTGGCCCTCAAGGAGAGATAGAGAAAACATAGTTTTAAACCTTGAATCAGTTGATAGCAAAATATCGCTAAATCGCAAAACCAACCAAACCTTAGAGCAAATGGCACAAGCATTATTCAAAAGCTGGTTTGTTGATTTTGATCCTGTTATCGACAACGCCCTTGCTGCTGGCAACAACATTCCTGAAGCACTGCAACACAAAGCTGAACAGCGCCTGCAAGCACAACAGCTACCAGACTTCAAACCATTGCCCGATGATATCCGCGCATTATTCCCAAGCGAATTTGAACAAACAGATGATCCAAGTATCGGCATCGCAGGCTGGATACCTAAAGGTTGGTCATCCATATACCTTAGTGATTTGTTGGATGTTAAATATGGAAAAGATCACAAAAAGCTAGATGAAGGAGAGTATCCTGTCTATGGCTCTGGTGGTTTAATGCGAAGAGTGGATAAGTTTTTATATGAGGGGGAATCGGTTCTTATTCCAAGAAAAGGAACGCTTTCCAATATCATGTACGTAAACGAAACATTTTGGTCAGTAGACACTATGTTTTTTACTATACCTAAATTGCCAAATGTTGCTAAGTTTACATTTTACCTTCTTAAAAGGTTGAACTTTGACAATATGAACGTAGGTTCTGCTGTACCAAGTATGACCACAAAAGTACTAAATGCATTGCCTGTAGTTTGTCCTAGTGAAAGCGTATTGGCTAAGTTTGACGAGATTATGGACCTGTATTTTTCAAAGATCCAAGCTAATCAAGCAAGTACTAATCAACTTGAGCAGTTAAGAGATACTTTATTACCCAAACTAATTTCAGGTGAAATTACATTACCAAACAAGGATGTCGCATGATTAATTCTCTAGAGATTGCTAACGCAGCAACATATGGATTAACCCCTCAACAGGTGTCACCACTAGAAAAGTTTAATTTCTTCTTTGGTGCAAATGGTGCTGGTAAAACAACAATTTCTAGATTGATAGAGGATTCAACAAGGTACGCAAACTGTGCCGTTAAGTGGTCTGGTTCACCCATAGAAACATTTGTTTATAATCGAGATTTTGTAGAGAAAAATTTCAATCCTCAAAAAGATCTGCCCGGTGTATTTACCTTGGGGGAAGCTGATCAAGCAATTATTGATAGGATCGCACAAGGAAAAAGTGAATTAGATAAGATAGTTGAAGAAATCAAATCCAAAGAGTTAATTTTAAATGGTGACGAGAACAACAAGGGTAAAATAAAAGAGCTTGAAGTTATCGACAATAATTTCACAGACAAGTGTTGGTTAGTAAAAGATAAATTAGATGAGTTATTTAAAGACGCTTTTCAAGGTGTACGTAACAGTAAATCTAAGTTTAAAGAACGAGTTGTTAGTGAGAGCGCTAGTAATACTGCTGATTTAAAATCAAAAGAATATTTAATTGAAAAGGCAAAAACATTATTTGGTGATACACCTGAATCAAAACCTTTGATTTCACTAACTGTTGACTCATCAAAATTAAAGGAATTGGAACAGCATCAAATTTTAAAAGACAGAATAATTGGTAAAAGCGATGTCGATATAGCTGGAGTAATTAATAAGCTTAATAACAGCGACTGGGTTAGACATGGTATGAACTACTTACCTCAATCGGAAGGTGAGTGCCCATTTTGTCAACAATCACTGCTGACTGGCTTTGAAGAGCAGTTAGCTAATTATTTTGATGAAACCTTCACTCAAAACATTGAATCTCTAAAGGCTACAGTGGCGTCATATTCTAGTTCATCACAACAATTAATTTCACATCTCGAAAATCTTGTAGCTAATAATCATGCAGATATTGACAACGAATTATTAAAAGCCAAGTTTGACACATTAAAAGCAATAATCAGTGAGAATATGCAGTTGCTTGGTAATAAAGTATCAGAGCCTGCTTCTACTGTTACATTAAAAGCTACTCATCAAATAATTGATGAGATTAGAACGATAGTGGAAAACGCCAACAACTCAATAAATCAGCATAATTTAATTGTATCCAACTTTAAAAACGAAAAAGAATTGTTAAGCAATCAGGTTTGGAAATATGTGTTGGAGGAGGAGCTAAAAGCTGAAATTCAGCAATACACAAAAGACTCCTCAAGTTTGCAAAAAGCAATTCAGGGTTTAACTGTCGGTATAAATACTAAAAAGGCAGATAAGATAGCTAAGGATGCTGAAATAAAAGAGTTAGAAAAGGATACTACTTCAATTCAGCCAACAATTGATGCGATAAACGGCTTATTAAAGTCATTTGGGTTTACTAGTTTCACTATCGGAAAATCTACGAAAGACCGTTGCTATTCAATTGTTAGGAGGGATGGTTCATGCGCAAAAGAGACCTTAAGCGAAGGAGAGAAAACCTTTATATCTTTTTTATATTTTTACCATTTACTGAAAGGTAGCTTCAGCGAAGTTGGCATAACAACTGACCGGGTTGTGGTTATCGATGACCCAGTTTCTAGCTTAGATAGCGATATCTTATTTATTGTTAGTACCTTGATTAAAGGGCTAATGTCCGATGCTAGAAATGATTCTAGCTTAATGAAGCAATTATTCATCTTGACCCATAACACTTACTTTTTTAAGGAAGTTACATTTAATAAAAAACGGTCAGGGCAAGATAAAATGAGGGATGAAACATTTTGGATTGTGCGGAAAGTTGATGGTACTTCTAAAATTGTTGGGCATAACTCAAACCCAATAAAATCATCGTATGAATTACTCTGGCAGGAGATAAAAGCGACAGAACCTTGTTCGCTAACTATTCAAAATACAATGAGAAAGATTTTAGAGAACTATTTTACGTTCTTAGGGAATATCAAAAAAGATGACATGATTGAGCTTTTCGAAGGGGAAGAAAGGCTGATTTGTCAGTCATTGTTTTCGTGGGTTAACGATGGCTCTCACCATGCCATTGACGATTTGTACGTAACTCAAGATATTGGGGTTATTGATACCTACAGAAAAGTTTTCAAGAAAATTTTTGAAGCGTCTGATCATGGCGCTCATTATAAGATGATGACAGGAGTTGAGGGCGAATCAGATAAATCTTCAAAAGAGCAAGGAGTGGCTGCTTAATGAAGTTTACAGAAGCTCAGCTAGAAGCGGCAATTATTGAATTACTGGGAGAGCAAGGTTTTCCTTACGTGCCCGGTTATGAGCTTACTCGTAGCAATACTGATGTTTTGATTAAAGATGATTTACGCCAGTTTTTAGCTGATAAATACAATGCTGACAATATTACTGCTGGTGAGATTGATTCAATCATCAAGCAAATTGAGTCTTTACCAGCTAGTGATTTGTACGACAGTAATAAAACCTTCTGTAAATGGCTAAGTGATGGCTTTTTGTTAAAGCGAGAGCCTTCAGTGAGTGGAGAGCCGCATACTCAAAAAGATCTCTATATCCAATTAGTCGATTACTCCAATGTTGTTCAAAGTCTGTTACCTGACTTAATAAAAGAAAGCGTACCAGAACTACCGAAAGTAGCAGAGCCTTCAGCGGAATATGAAAAGCAGCCTGCTAAATTCAATGACACCAATATATACAAGATAGTTAACCAGCTTGAGATTGAAGGCGTTGATGGCGAAAAGCGTATTCCAGATAGCATTATGTATATCAATGGTTTGCCATTAGTAGTGTTTGAATTTAAGAGCGCTATTCGTGAAGAAGAAGCCTCTATTCATGATGCTTATGTTCAGTTAAATACTCGCTATCGCAGAGATATTCCTGCCTTATTCGTTTACAACGCCTTTTGTGTTATCAGTGATGGCGTAAACAATAAAATGGGTGGCCTTTATGCACCTTATGAGTTTTTTTATGCATGGCGCAAGGTAACGGGCAATGAATCGATAGAAAAAGATGGAATTAATTCGCTGCACACTATGTTGCAGGGATTATTTAATAAAGCTCGCCTGCGCGATGTTATTTGCAACTTCATTTATTTTCCTGATTCGTCAAAGGCTGAAGTAAAAATTGTTTGCCGCTACCCGCAGTATTATGCGGCTAGAAAGCTTCACCACAATATTAAGCTTGCTAGAAAGCCTGAAGGTGATGGGAAAGGTGGTACATACTTTGGCGCAACTGGTTGTGGTAAGAGTTTTACCATGCAGTTCTTATCAAGACTGTTGATGAAAAGCGTTGAGTTTGAGAGCCCAACTATTGTGTTAATTACCGACCGTACTGACTTGGATGATCAGCTATCACAACAATTCTCTAATGCAAAATCATATATTGGTGATCAAACGGTCGTAGCCGTTGAAAGCAGAGATCACTTACGCGAACTGCTTCAAGGCCGTAATAGTGGTGGTGTGTTCTTAACGACTATTCATAAATTCACAGAAGATACCAAATTGCTAACCGATAGAAGCAATGTTATTTGTATCTCTGATGAAGCGCACCGTAGTCAAACTAACCTAGATCAGAAAGTGAGAGTGACGGAAAAGGGTGTTAAGAAAACTTACGGTTTTGCCAAATACCTCCATGACTCATTACCTAATGCGACATTTGTAGGTTTCACTGGAACGCCTGTTGATGCCACGCTTGATGTGTTTGGTCAAGTTGTAGATGCTTATACCATGACAGAATCAGTGAAAGATGAGATCACTGTTAGAATCGTTTATGAAGGTCGAGCGGCCAAGGTCATTTTAGATAACGCGAAATTAGAAGAAATAGAAGCTTATTATCAGCAGTGTGCTGATGAAGGAAGTAATGAGCATCAGATTGAAGAAAGTAAAAAAGCTTCCGCTAATATGACTGCTATTTTGGGCGATCCAGATCGTATTAGCGCGTTGGCCAAAGATTTTGTTGCCCATTATGAATCTCGTATTGAAGAAGGCTCTACCATAAAAGGTAAAGCAATGTTTGTAAGCTCTGCGCGAGAGGTTGCTTATTCATTTTATCAAGAATTAAAAGGTCTCCGCCCAGATTGGTTTGAAGTACTTGAATGCGAAGCTGGCGCAGAGCTAACAGAGCAAGAACGCAAAAAAATTAAACCAATGGAACGAGTCAAAATGGTGATGACTCGTGGCAAGGATGACCCTAAAGAATTGTGGGATTTGCTAGGTACTAAAGAGTACCGTAAAGAGTTAGATCGCCAATTCAAAAATGAAAAGTCTAACTTCAAAATCGCCATTGTTGTCGATATGTGGCTAACAGGCTTTGATGTGCCATTCCTCGATACTATTTATATCGACAAACCAATCCAACGTCACAACTTAATTCAAACTATATCGCGTGTTAATCGTAAGTTTGAAGGGAAAGATAAAGGTCTGGTTGTTGACTATATCGGCATCAAAACGCAAATGAATAAAGCGTTGGCCATGTATTCAAAAACGGATGAAACCAATTTTGAGGACATTGCTCAGTCAATTATTGTTGTTAAAGACCATTTAGATTTATTGGGCAAACTCATGCATCACTTTGATGAGTCGCCATACTTCACTGGGCACTCTGTTGCTCAACTTAATTGCCTCAATAATGCCGCTGAGTTTGTGTTACAAACGCAAAAACTTGAACACCGTTTTATGGCATTAGTAAAGCGATTGAAAACCGCTTATGACGTGTGCTGTGGTAGTGAAAAACTATCGCAGGAAGAGCGTGATTACATTCACTTTTACTTAGCTGTTCGTTCTATTGTTTACAAGCTCACAAAAGGTAATGCGCCTGATACTGCACAAATGAATGCTAAGGTACGAGAAATGATTTCTGACGCACTCAAAAGTGACGGAGTAGAAGAGATTTTCAAGCTAGGGCAAGGCGAAGATGGCGTTGATATCTTCGATGATGATTATTTGGCAAAAATTGAAAAAATTAAGCTTCCCAATACCAAAATCAAGCTACTTCAGCAGATGTTGGCAAAGGCAATTGGCGAGTTTAAGCAAGTAAACAAGCTTAAAGCTGTCGATTTTTCTGCTCGCTTTAAATCATTAGTTGATAGATATAACGAGCGCAAAGAAGAGGATGTATTAGTCAGTGAAGTGCTTGAAGACTTTTCTGATGAGATTATCAATATGTATCAAGATCTCAAGTCTGAAATGGGGTCGTTTGCCGATATGGGTATAAACCTAGAAGAAAAAGCTTTTTACGATATTTTAATGGCATTGGCGATTAAATATGATTTCCAATACCCAGAAGACAAACTTCTAGACTTAGCTAAAGCAGTTAAAGATGTTGTTGATGACAAAGCAAAGTACACTGACTGGAGCCAACGTGACGATATAAAAGCTGAACTAAAAGTAGACCTGATAATGTTGTTAGCTAAATTTGGCTACCCACCTGTTGATCGTGATGAAGTTTATAAAGAGATATTCGAACAAGCTGAGAACTTTAAAAAGAATCGAGCGGCTTAGAGCTAAGTTGAAGGTAAAAAGTGGATCATTTTTCTTTAAAAATAAAACAGGAAGTTTTAACGCTCCATTCAAAAGGTAAAGCAATCAATGAGGCCTTTCAGTGTTTTGCTAAGAGCAAAATTAAGCTAAGTAAAGCTGAAAAGAAAGCATTTCGTATAGCTTATGAAAATACATATGCCATTGACTCTATGACTGAATTTTTAAGTTCATTAGACTTTGAACGCGCTAAAAATAACTATGAAATAAGTAAGAAAAAAAGTAATAGAAAGTTAGCTAGCAAAAAGCTTGAAACGAAAAGTTATGGTCCTAAGTTTAATGTAGAGCGGTATCTTCTAGCTAAGGATAGCTTTGATTCATATCTGAGTAGTTCATTCGAAATAGACAGTGATGCTTCGCTTATAACATCGCATACATACACTTACGAGGTAGATAAGCTTCAGAAAAAAGATCCCGACTCAAGTAGTCAAAGAGATGAGTTACCACTTCATCTGTTTGTTTTTGACCCAGAGGATGTAAGTGAACTTAGTCTCGATGAAATTTCACAAGTTTGGCTACACAGGCATCAATTATGTGGCACAAAAGAAGCCGCAGCAGAAGTACTTGCTCTGATGGATGTTAATGATGGTAATGTTGATAGTTATAAAGGGTGGAAAAGTTACTTAAATCATGAATCTATTGTTGATTTAGAAAGTAAGTTGAAAGGTAATAACTTTGTTCATGAAGATAACAAAGAAAGCTTAAAATCGATTAAAACTATTAATCCATTTGATAGAAAAAAATATAGTCGCTCGCAACTAGTTCAGTTACCTCTTAGGCGAATTATAAGCTTATGGGAAGACAGGGATTACTCCTTTAATTCAGTTTCGGCAGCGTGTGAAGCTTTAGCAATTATTCGTTATGCCAATAAAATTGATAACCAAAAGAAGCACTGGAAAGCTTTTCTAGAACACCCTCAAATTCTTGACTTGGATTTCGATTTTGACGAGATAGATGATGAGCTTTATGAACATGAAAGTTTAAACAAATCTGCTCAAAAAGAGCAGTTGGATTTAGATGCGTTATCTGAAGATAACAGAAGTAGAGTTACCAGAAGTCAAGTAACTAGGGTTGGTCAACAAGGATTTAGGGCACTTATTCTGGATAATTTCTATTTGAAATGTGCGATTTCTGGCAGTGAGGAACAGGCTCTACTTGAAGCTGCGCATATTATTCCTTATAAAGGTCAGCAGTCTAATGTTTTGCAAAATGGTTTATGCCTACGAGTTGATATTCATAGATTATTTGACAGATTTTTAATATCAATTGAACCGCAAACTCTAGAGATTGTTGTTTCTGATAAAGTCCGAGATACCTACTACAAAAGTTTTGCAGGAATAAAACTGGGGTGTAGTAAAGTAAGTGTTTCTAAATCATTATTAAAAAAGCATTTTTACCAATTTATGAGAAATAACTAATAAACTAGCCGAATCCCTTTTCAGCTATAGTTGTTTAATCATTGATATTGTCAGGCTTATCGTGATTTGGGTTGTTGCGTGCATACTCGACACCATCACGTTTATAAACGTGTGTATCAGGATGTAGGCCTTGCTTAACTTCTCTTACAAGTTGAGCGCGTGATACTTCTCCTCGCCCTGTAATTGTATAGCTATTATTACCACCATTTTGACCGCCGCCATTTCCATTAATACTACTGCCTTTTGCCATAATAGTTATTCCTCAATTAAAAATTAAAAGTCGTAGTGAACTCAAGAATAAAGGTACAACGCTTTATTTCACCTCCAGTGCTCACTTTTTATTATGTATGGATATACAGCTTATTTTTCAACCTGATCTAATGATTTGTAGAGTGTTTTTTATACAGGAAAAAGAGGCCTATTTTAGGGCTTTTTTATATTTCAAAAAAATAAACCTTTGAATTTGTTTGATTTTTATTTCTATTTTATCTTTTTGTGTGATAAATAGATAGTTAGTGTTTAGTTTTGTTTTTGTCTATTTAAACCAGAAAAAGATATTTAAAAACAGTTGGTTACAAAAATAAATTTTGACATTTACTTGCTTAACTTTGATTTGCTGTTATTACTAAAAATAGAAGAGATATTTGGAGTAAATACAGTGAAAGATTTATATGTATCAGAATCAACAGTAAAACGAATCAAAGCGTTTAACGAAGCTAAAAAGCGCGGTGTTCATATTCCATATGTGAAAAGCACTTTCATGTCTACTGGAACTCGATCAATCTCTTGGTGTCCAGTACAAAAACGAGTTATTACGTTTATGAGTCAAGGTGAAAAGCATCTTTATATCACAAAACTATTTGAACCAAATGTGATTGAAATTAAAGAGCAATACCCACTTGATTACATGCTTACGCAACAGATCGCTGACGCATTTGATGTCATCCACCCACGCAAACATTTAACAGGTGAGCTAACCGTTTTAACGACTGATTTACTCGTCACTTACCGTGAGAAATCAGGCGCTCAATATCGCGTTGCTTACTCATTTAAGCACAGTATCGATGCGCGTAGTAAAACACGCACAATGCAAAAGTTTGATATTGAGACCGCTTACTGGAAGCGATTTGGGGTGAGAGCAGAGCAAGTCTTGAGAGATGATGTTTCAAAAATAAAAGCATATAACTTACTGAATTATATTAATTACTACGATGCAGAGCTTAGCGATAGTGAACTTAGAAAGTTTGTAAGTGCTTTACTTGATGATGTTATTGAACATCCTTACAGCTCATTAAGAGAGTCATTGAAAGCTGTTTCTTCGTCACTCAAAGTTAACCCATCACACTGCATGACATTGTTTGCAAACTCAATGTTTAAACACATTTTACCCATCGACTTGACGCAGAAAATTAAACTGCACAAGCCACTTAATCTATGCACTGTCGTTGAGTAAGAGGTTTAAGACTGATGTTTGCTGCAAATGACATACTGCAATTAACCCAAGCGGGCGTTGAAAAATATAAATCAAAGTTTGCTGTTGATGATGAGTTTTTAGTATCAAAAGTTATACAAGAAACTGATGAGTATGCTGAGTATTTTATAATTACAAACCTATCTTTGATGAAGCGCAAGAAAGAGCCACAAAAGCCGCTCGCGCTGACAAGAAACCCAGCTCATACGTATTTTAAGCAGTCACTCGACGATGATGGTTGTGCTTTATTTTATTTGTATGATGAGCTCTCTCGTTTGAGCGATGAACAGCTAAAGAGTGAGCACCCTAAATGGTTAAAAAAGCGTGACATTAGGTGGTCTTTGATGGCGCCGTTTCAATCAGATAAAGCTGTGTTGAAATATCTTTTAGGCCAGTCAGGCCGGGCTATTGCACAACATGCAATCGACTTGAATGTGAATGGAAAAGCTATTCGTCGACCGCTTAACTACTATATCTCATTTGGCTTTCGTAAAAATGCACTTTTACCGATTGATTATGCAAAAAGCGGCAATAGAGGTCCGCGGGATGATATGAAGAAGACTGGCCCAAAGCCAAAAACCTTACCTGATTTGGCGACGAGAATGGTGCGCTCTGATGATATTTTAAACGTTCAGCGTCTTGCATTGAGAAATTGCGTCGATAAGAAAGACGGTAAGTTTTGTCTAAAGCATTTGCATACATTGTTTTTAAAAGAGTATTGCTCTACTAAACGAATCGTTAAAAGAGGAAATGAAACACACTTTGAGCTTGTAATTGATGTTTCAAAAAGAATCAATGCTCAGCAGTTTAATCGTTTGTTTAATAAAGCATTTGACTCAAAACAGCAGCAAGTGTTGAAAATCGGTAAGTCAGCGTATCAAAATAACAGAAAAGACAAAACCGGCAACGCAGCAGAGGGCATTGAGCGTGCAGGGCAGCTGTGTGAATCCGATTCTACAGAATTACCAATGTATGTCGCTTACCCTCTCAATACAAAAAAACGGCAGGCGGCTGGTAAAGTTTATATATGCATTGTCGTATGCGTTAAAACACAATCGATTATGGGTTATTCATTAAACTTCGGCGCGCCACAATGGATGAGCGTGGCCGAGGCGCTCATAAACTGCGTGCAAAACAAGCAAGTCTATGCTGAGCAATATAATGTTGAATTAGATGACAATGAATGGCCATGCCAGCATTTTCCTGAAGGGCTTCGTGTCGACAACGGCGGTGAAAATACGCCGAACCAATTTTTAAATGTGCTAAATGATGAATTGGGTATTTCTTGTGTCGATTATTGTCCGCCTGCACGTGGTGCCGCAAAAGGCACTGTTGAAAACATTTTACGCATTATTCAAAGCTTTATTTCAAATGTGACTGGCTCAGTTGAAAAAGGCCGTGACGCTGGCCTTCCGCATTCTTCACAACGAGCTATTTTTCAGATTGACGATATTCATCGATTTATCATTCGCGCAATATCTATACATAATTCTATGCATGCTCGCGATCGTTTGTTAACAGTTGAGATGGCAACGGATGACGTTACACCCACCCCTTCTGCGATGTGGTCGCATCTAATGAATGATGAATTTTTAGGTCGTCCAAAAATATCACAGAAGCGACTGCCTGAATTGATGTACTCACTTATGCCAAAGCAAGTGGCAACAGTGGCGAGGACTGAAGTGAAACTTAATGGTCTTGGCTATCACAGCAAATGGGCTGAAGCGCAGGGCTGGTTTGCAAAAGCAGTTGAGGGGCATTTTAAAGTTGATGTTATCAGCTTGGGTGGCTCAGTCGACGAGATTTATTTCAAAGACGACAGCGGTGAGCTTCAGTCACTGGCGCTAAAAGATGAGTATGAAT
This sequence comes from Pseudoalteromonas simplex, assembly GCF_015278155.1. Lineage (NCBI taxonomy): Bacteria > Pseudomonadati > Pseudomonadota > Gammaproteobacteria > Alteromonadales > Pseudoalteromonadaceae > Pseudoalteromonas > Pseudoalteromonas simplex. The sequence continues at coordinate 138,961 of NZ_JADILN010000011.1, read as the reverse complement.
CTTATAGAGGAATGACGGCGCAGCAAGCTCAGTTTAGGCTCGATGAAATTAAAAGTCATCGGAAAGTACTTGAGTACAAAAAAGAAAATGCACTCGTCAACTTTGAGCATGAAATCGAGCAAGTTCAAGAATATCGTCTTAAAAACGACTTCAAAGATGCGCCGCCTAACACGCAAAAAACAATACAAAGCGGCATCGCTGAACGCAAAGCAATCATGATTGAAGATGAACAAAGACAAAAAGCGGAAAAGCAAAAAGCGCTTATGCAGCTTAAAGATGCTGAGCAAACTACTCAGTATACAGATTTGAACGATGATGATTATGAGGGGGTTTATTAATGGGTAATGTAGAAACAAAGAGTGAGAATTGCTAATAATGAATGTGAAAAGAGTCAAAGCTAATTATCAGCAGCAAAAACTTCCCAAATATCAGGGTAACCCCTTGGTGGAGGCGCTGCCTAGCGAGCTTACTGAAAGTGAGCTTATTGAACTAATGCGAGTGCTAAAGCCCTTGCCTTCATTTTTTGATGAATTATCAGCGATTGATGCGACAGAGTGCATTAAAGACTTGAAACTTGTGCATATTCCAACAATTTCGTCATACCAGATATATGAAAATGTATTCACAGAAATACGAAAAAGTTATCTTAACCGCAACCCATTAGCCGCAGATCCGCGTCGGCTTGTCAATACAGTGAGTGAGCGATTGAAAGTGCGGGGTAAATTCAATGTTGAACAACCTGCTGAATATGTTGCCACTGCGCCTAGTATCTTAGTAAGTGGCAAGGCTGGCATTGGCAAGACAGTATCAATTCGTCGTGTTTTAAGTACATTTCCGCAAGTTATTGAGCACTCTGAATACCAAGGCCAAGTATTTAACACCAAGCAAATCGTGTGGATGTCATTTGATATGCAAGCATCACGAAGTCGAAAAGCGCTCGCTCATAATTTTTTTAATGAATTAGTCCGTGTTCTGGGCATTGAAGATGGCCCAAAATTTAAGAAGACATTTATCAAAGAAAAGGACTCAGTCGATCAGCTTTTTCATGCAATGCAAGTAGCCGCTGTGGTTTACAATATTGGCTTAATACATATTGATGAAGCACAGTTTGTGTTGAACCCCTCGACGAGTTTTAAGGATGCACCAACGCTGCCTGAAATAGAAACCTTGTTTAATAAAATGGGGGTGCCGATTGTTATCTCGACCACTGATGATGCATTGTCTACATTTAAAATAAATGAAAGTGAAGCACTAACAAAAGCGACTAAGCTACAAACGGTGCGTCGCTTAAGCTCTGTTGCACATATTAAAGTTAATCAGTGGCGCATCGACTCGCCACATTTTAATGAACTATTTTCAGCTTATTATCAGCCCTCCCTGTTCAAAGGTACTGATGTTTACAGTGATGAATTTAAGTTGCAATTGCTTGTTCTGTGCACAGGTGTGACTGATGCAATCTCAGCGCTTTCAAGTGCGTTTATTCGTAATTATCACGCCCTCACGAAACAAGGCGTGCACGTTAATTGTTTAAAATTACTTAAGCAAGTTTATGAAGCGCGTATGGAGACGTGGCATGGCCCACTTTCTAATCTTCGAAAAAGCTATCATGTTTCATTATCAAAAAACAGAAATATAAATAAAGCAGATGTGACGGCGGCTACAGATGTAGATGGGTTATATGATGAAGCTGAAGCATACACACCAAAACCTAGGCGAAAACGTACCAGTGCACATCACTTGAAGCCGGCAAGTGCAGTTGAGCGAATTGATGAAGGCGACGAAGTCATTGATGCTGATTCAATTGTGGCAAGTTATGAAAAGCGAGATGAGTCATGATTTATCAGCCGCCTATGCCGCTGCCCGGCGAGCACGCTGCGAGCATAATGTATCGCTACTTTCAAATGACGCGATTTACAAAATTTGAAACGATGATGAAGTCAGAATATAACTCAAAATTAGACTCGCCAAGGCGCCTGTGGCAGCCAACATTTTCAATGCTCGCAGAGTCATTTTCGTCAAAATATTCACTCGCACGTTTCATTGAAAAGTATACAAATATCGCTGACTACAGTTTGTTTTTAGATGAATCAGTTTTTAAAGATAGCTCTGTCAAAAGCATGCTGAACAAGCTATCTGTATTCAAGTTTCATAACGCACTGAATGTATCGCAAGATTTGACGTGGCGTTACTGTCCCGAGTGCGCGCGCGAAGACGATGAAAAGTTCGGTACAACATATTTTCATGTCGCCCATCAGTGCTTTTACAAGCGAGTTTGTCGAAAACACAATGTGAAGCTTGAAAAGAGTGACCCATATCACTTTTCTCTGCCACCAGTGTCATCTAAGTCAGTGGTTGCGTCCCAATATGATAAAAATACCGATATCGCTTTATCAAGCTGGGTTGATGCGCTGAAAGAAATACCCCAAGAGGAACGCAAGATAAGAGCGTTGAATTTGATACATCAAAAAATATGTATTTTCTCTTATGACAGAAAGGATCCGTATCACGTGCAGCGAGTTCAGTACGTTCAAAATCGACTAGCTAAACGCTTTAATCGTTCTCATTTTATGCCTTATTTTAGCTGGGGGGCTTTGGCTTCAGGGCTGTATCCATTGAATTCTGTTGTTGGCCTGATGGGGTTTTTAGACCCTGCTAAACACTTTCATCCAATGATTTACTTGATGCTGATAGACCTGTTTTTAAAGCAAGATGAGCTTGATTTATCAATGCAATACTCCCTTGCAAGCCCAAACGTAAAGGAGCGGGTGCCGCAGGTTGTTTCACCGCTCGAGATTGAAGATTTGATAAATGATAACGCCGCGTAATTAATAAAAGCAGGGATTGATGATGCGAATGAAGCAAATATACCCACGTATTTACGTCGAGGAAACCGTTTATAGCATCGCATCGCGCTTAGTGCTGAATGATGTGTCATCATCGATATCTCAATCCATGCTGAATGTATTTGATAATAAAAATATTCAGTTAGATTCAATCTTACCTTCTTTTATTAATCGTCTATCCTTGGTCAGTGGCTGCTCTCACGATGAGCTTCTTGATAAGCATTCATTATTTCAATACTACACATTATTCTCAACAGAAAGCGTCAGAGCGCAAGCTAGAGCACTGTTGCTAAAAGAAAACAGTCTTGATGCATTTAAAACCCTGGGGCTGTTAGCTAATCGAATTTCATGTCACGATGTTCATCAATTTTGCCCACTGTGCGCTAAAGAGCAAGAAGAGCAACTTGGTGAAGCATACTGGCTTAGAGCGCATCAATTACCGCTATCAAATACTTGTTACAGGCACCACTGCCGGCTTGTCTCTATACCCAAGCAACGAAAGCGGCTTCTTTTTCCGTTGATAGACTGTGAGCCCACATTTGCTATATCAACGCTAGAACATAAACTCGCATCGTTTAATTACGCTTTCAGTCAAGCACATCATTTTGACCCAGTCCGCTTAAAGCAAACGTATGCGATTAGACTAATCAATCAAGGTTTGGCTACCACGCGCTTTGTGCGTCACAGCTTGTGGCGTGAGCAGATGAGAATGTATTTTGATGAATACATGAGCCATGATGCCGTTTTTAAGCTATTACAAAACGACGCAGAGTATGCTTTCCCCGCAAGCATTTTCTACAATGATGAAGCAAATCATCATCCGTTAAAGCATTTATTGATATGCACATTTTTGTTTAAGCATGTTGATGATTTCATTGATGCTTATACCCAAAAAGAGCCATTGAAAGTGGTTCATGCTGAGCCAATTACACCTCAATCTGAAATAGATGCGCTGAGGCAAAGTACCGCTCTAATGCTATTAAGGCAGGGCCTCCCGCTTCGACAAATTATTCAGGTAGCTGACGTTAGTGCTGCAACAGTAAAAAATATCGCCAGAAAACATAGCATTTCATTAAAAGAACAAGAACGAAAAGTCAGTGACTCTATTCGCCGAGGTATCACTATTCAGCTCATAATCGGCCGACACGTTGCTGATATTGCGAATAAATTTAACTTAAAAAAAAGCGATGTCGAGCAAGTCTTGAGCGGCCAACCAATCATTAAAGAGCTTCGACGCAGAATTCGTTTTTATCGTCATCGTCAACAAGCAAGGCGCGCGCTCATTGCAACATTGTATACACTTAAAACACCTACAATAACATTGTTACGCCGCAGTACTGACAAGGAGTATATGTGGTTATTTAAGCACGATAAGCCATGGTTGAACTCATTCAAAAAGTTTTATTTTAAGAGCGGTTGAGAGGTGGTTTTGTTGTATTTTATCAAGATGGGTTGGTCTTTTTATTGAATACGTTAAAGCTTAAAAAGACGCTAAAACTAGCACTGACGGAGGTATATGGATGAGTCATCAAGTGATTTGCTTCGATGTTAATCAGTTTAAAGAGCACGAGAGTGAGCCTGTTCATCGTTTAACTCTGCCGAGTTATGCGTTAGTTGAGTATACACAGGCTTTTAAAGAGTGCGTGTTAAAAAATCGGCAACTGCTACTTGAGCATAATTTACAAGAAGTTGTAGTAAAAACAACGATAGTGAACTGGTTTTATGATTTACATGAGCGGTTTCACTACGGTGTTGATTCATTCCTTCATATAACGGCAAGGAAAATTGCTTTTGCAGGGACTATGTCGCCACAAGTCGAGGCGCACTTTATCACTCCGTATGTAGATATCGAGGAAGTGATATTAGATGACACAGAAGTTGTATCGCTTTCTCGTAATACTCAATACTTGCCGTTAGTTCTTTCACTGATAAAAGAGCTTGAAAGTAAAACTGAGCGATACGAAGAACTATCGGAATTGTATTGGAAGCTAGAAGAGGTCAAGGAGCCGTTAAAAAACCTCGACGAAGCGTGTATTAATAAGTTGTCGCTTGATGCTGATAGTGCGCTGACTAAAGTTATTGAAGAGTCGAACCAACTTGATGCGCAGGTTCAAGCGCTTGAACTTGAAACTGAGCAGTTGCTACAGCGCATTATATATAAAGCGTTTAATGTCGGCTTTGGTGATTTTATTTCATATGCTGAGAGTGACAAAGGCATAGTGACGACTCTGCGGTTTGAGGGATGCTACTACCATGCTGGGCGTATCTGTTTTAGAGGAGCTGGTATCACAAAAGCAGGTAAGGTCGGTAAACGTGATGCTTCTTTTTACCTGAGCCTAATGGCGACACCATGAATATTCAGACGCTACTATCACAGCTTAAAAAAGCCAGAAAACGTCGCATTATTCTAAGTTATCATGCACGAGGAAGAGCAGGTATCGATGTTAAAAATGAAGAATGGGCTGAGTGCTTAAACGTTTTAAAGCAGTTATTTAAAGAGTTTAAAGCTGCTGGTTGTAATATTTTGATTTCATGGTGGGGTGAGATTTACATCATACCCAAAGAAAGTAACACGACTTTTGAATTAAAGCTTAGCTATCAGTCTGATTTAAAGTTTGGGTATCACTTTAAGGATGAATTGAAGAAGAGTGAGTTTAAAGTACTGAGCTTTTCAACTCCCCAGCCGCAGCTATGTATTCAGATAAAAGCATACCGTAATAGGGCATCATGGTATGTAAAGTCTATCGATTTAGTGCGCGGTGAAAATGCAGGTCTTGGTATGCATCTCTTTCATGAAATGAGGGTTAGGTTAAAAAGATACACAACGCCCGGCTTAGAGCTTCATCTCGATAAAATTACACGTGAAGACCTGTTGGCGGTCATACATTATGGGGCTGCACTCAGTGGCCGTAATTCAACGCTTTACAACGTGAGTCGCCAAATCAATTCACGGTTTTATTATGGAGAAATTCAATTAACGCAGCAAAGTGTGCGAATGAAAGGGTATTCGGCTGGTTTAGATACTGAAATTTATATAAGACAAAAGGATATGACGTTTATTCGTAAGCACTTACCAATTTTAGATTTTGAGCAGTCAGTTATACGATTTGAATAAATGGCTGGTGATGAGGCTTGAAGTTATGAGTGCGGCTCACTAAAGTTAATAGTAGACATCAAATGAGTGAGCGGAATATGGCTGAGTTTCAAGCTAGTAACACAAGTAAATGCGACTTCTTATCTGTCGTCACTCAAGGTGAGCTAACAACGTTTTCAAACCCTCTTGCCGAAATAAATTTTACGAATACAGGTGTTACAAAAGCCGGTGTGTGTTCACTTGCTGACTCGTTGAACTGGAGCGTAGAAGCTATCGCTCAGAGCCTAAACACTACATCAAGCAAGTTGATACGGCATAAGTCAAAAAAGCTAAATAAGCAATTGAGTGACAACGCCCTTGATATTGCGAGACTTGGGCAGTTTTGTGTTAAGTACTTCGGTAATATTGAGAACTTCAATGGCTGGCTAGATACCCCAGTTTTACTGTTTAATGGCGAGCCTCCCCGTCGTTATATGAACTCTATTCGCGGTCGCGAATTGATAAAGCAAACAGTTAATAAACTAAAATACAGCCACACAGCGTAATAGAATACTCAACTTCAAGTGCCGAAGAATGGATGCTTATTCTCATTCAGCAACTTTGACGGGCAGCTATGGGTGAGAAGTAGATGACCAGACAGACTCGTATTTGGACATAAATAAATTAGAGCCGAAGGACGGCTCTGTGCCATAAGCAGATCTTCAACGTTCGATTAACGGGTTAAAAATTGTGTGCTAAAATTGAGCGAGCGAATAGCCCGCAGGTTTTTAATCCCTGTTTAATCGCTTGTTATAATTCAATTTTGCAGATACATTTTACTAGGCGAGACCTTAAGGTTTCCAAAATGTTTAAGTAATAAACCATCTTCAAGACTAAAGAACTTTTCAAGAGCTTCTGGTTTCTTAGGAGGGCTAGTCATTGAAGCATAGATCGAATTTTGAGATTTTAATTGTACAATATGACTCATGTGTGGTGTAAATACCGTACTCATGTCTGAGTACGCTGTGCTATACATTCTGACTTCGCCAACTGCTAACATATTTTGGATGTTGTACTCCATTTCTTCTCCTTTGCCATCCGTTAAGTTAGCATTCAACTCTCGAGTTATTTTACTTTTAGAGTCTACGGTAATCAAAGTTAAAGAAGGTGGAATTTCAACAGGGTTTTTGCCTGCATTGGAAATGTAAATATTAAGCCTTACTTTTTTGGGGCCTTCTTTTGATGGTTCTTCAAATTCAGGTGTCATAGTATAGGTAGAGTATAACTGTGGTGCTGCACTTTCTTTGTTTTCAAGGTAAATATAAGTACTTAAAGCACAACCCCATGCGGCCATTATGACTGTAATAATGGCAACTACTTTTTCGAACATATAGCAAGACTTCCTCTTGAATTATAACAATTTTATAGTGTGCGCGTCGCGCATCTTTCTGCCGATGTTACGCGCATGTATTAATATATCTATTATTAACAAATAACGTAATGCATTGCCAACTATAATATTTTTATTGACCCTAAAGGTATTCAGAAAAAGAAAATGCACTCGTCGCTCATTTTCTTGAATATGGGAGCACAACAACAAAACTTTATATTAATACAGTTATTTATGTCATCACCAACATAAAAGTTAGTGGAATATCAAATTATGGAGTAGCGCCAATATCATTAGGTGAATCACTGTATCTGATAGCTCAAGGGTGATCTATAGAGTATTTACGTTAACTCACTTTGGGGCAGAAATGAGTTACGTAAAAAGGTCTGATTTTGGCACATATATGACGGTTAGGTAGTTATTGAAAACGCCGTAAATTTCTTTGCAGGGTATTATAATTTGAGACAATAACTTTATTCCCAAACTTTAATAATGACTAACAATAGTGAGTTCATTCTTAGCAAAAAAAATTCCCAATCTATAAATTAAAATTAGGCGACGGAAAATAGGCATTTTGAGGCTGCATTTTCCCAGACTTAAATAACTCTGATCATGATTAAATTCAAATGCCAAAAAGCCGTTGCAGCAATGTAACGGCTTTTTTGTGTTTTGGAGAAAGTTAGCGAGGGGAAAGTTAGCAAGGGGAAAGTTAGCAAGGGGAAAGTTAGCGAGAGTAAAGGGGAAGGGAGCTATCAGCTTTCAGCCGTCAGATTAAGAAATAAGTTAGCGAGTTGCTAGGGGAAAGAGTAAAGGAGCTTTAAGCTATAAGTTTTAAATTAGATTGTGCCTATACATTGCTGTGGGCAATTGCCTGGGTATTAATTGTAAATTTATAGTTTTTGTTTTATGTTCATTTATAAGATAACATCTAAAAATGTTGGTTTAATTTATTTTTTATACTAAGTTGCTACTTTTATAAAAACTTTCCCACCTTAGCTTTAAAAACATTTAAATGGAAATTAGATGGCAAAATATAACTATCCGCCAATAACTTATCCACTAGTCATTGATTTAGTATGAAGAAATTTTTAATTGAATTAGATCGTTTCTATGTTAGGAAAAGACGTTGCAAACAGAAGAAAAATACTGAGAAAAACAGTAGTTATTCAGAGTATGATGCAATTAGAAATGAGGTTTTGAAATATTTTCAAAGGATAATTCCTCGAATCAAAACAAAAGAGTACAACAAAAAACAGGAGCTTAACCTCACTGTGAGTGAGGACTTTTCTGTTTTCTCTAATCCTGAGTTTGTACTTGGTTCACTAGGTGAATTGACACAATTAGGATTATTGAAAAAAATTGTCAGTATTTGTATTGATCAGGAAAAAATGTCATCGCATGACCTTACATCTGAGGTATTAATAGCTCAAGCTGCATTGGCTCTCAGAGCTGAGAAGTCTAAGAAAAATAAGTCACTACGATTTAGAGGTGTATTTCCTGAGAACGAAGACTTTTCAAAGTTGATTAAAGGCATAGGAATTATTGATCAAGTGAAAAGTATCCGTTGTCTTAACAAAAACGTAGATAAGATTAATGTTTTTAAAGCTAAAGGCAAAATAGAAAGAGGCGATTCAATTCAATCTGGTGATAGAAAACTTTCAGCTCAAGAAAATTTTATTATCCACATGAATGATAGTTTAGAAATGATAAACAAAAAGCTAACTGAAAGAGCTGAAAATAAATTAATTGAAATTATAGGCGAATTAATTGGTAACGCTGAAGATCATTCTGAATGTGACGAAGCTCATTGGCAATTTTATGGATTTACTGATGAAAATACTAAAGGAGAAATATTTCAACAAATTTCTATATTTAATTTCGGTACATCTATAGCTGACTCGATTAGGGCTTCCAAATCAAAAAGTATTGTAAAAAAGAGAGTTGAGCCATATATCAATAATCATGAGGGCGATGTTGATAGTGACGTGTTGCATACTATAGCCGCACTACAAGAGAATGTTTCATCAAAGCTGGATGAACAGCCTGACAGGGGACAGGGGTTTACTGATTTATTATTGTTTTTTGAAGACGTTGCGAATGAATGTGCTAATGACCCTGAAAACCATGTTCAAATGTCTATAATTAGTGGTAGTGTTACTATGTATTTTGATGGTACATATCTTCCTACTGTTAATGAGGATGGTAGACACTTAATTTTCTTTAATGATAAAAATTGCCCAGAGCAGCAACCAGATTCAGACTTTGTTAAGAAAATGAATGATATTACTTTTCCTGGAACTATAATTACTATAAAGTATCGCCTCCGCGAGGAGGATTATGAGCTTGAGGAGGTATTATAATGCCAACAATTGATTTTACTAATATAGCAGGTCGAATTTACGCTGGTCGTCCTAATGGAATCAAGGCTCGAGAATTTTTTAATGTTAATGCATTAGATAGTGAAGAAGCAAACATCCAAGTGATATTCCCTGATAACGCCAGAAGCATTTCTAGTTCTTTTTTTCTTGGAATGTTTGGAGAAAGCATACGTCGAGCAGGTTCAAAAGAAGAGTTCATGGAACATTTTGAATTTAGAGCTAACCCTCATATCCGCGAGCAAATCAGCAAAGTTGTTGACCGAGCCATCGTAGCGATGAATTACAACCCATAGTGACTCGATGAGATTCTTCCTATTCTTATTTTTCATGACAGCACCATTTATGGTGCTGTCATGCGATAAAGATCTTCCTCCAGCTGATTTGACACAAGACAAAGAAAGCCAGAATACTCACCCTATTGAATTAATTGTGAATGTCCCTCAGCAAAAGCTTGATGTACATTTAAAACAGCCACATGTAACAGTTAATCCCGAATTAACTCTAAAAAACAATTCAAATTTTGGGTTCCGTGAGCTTGTGATTTTTCTCAGTGTTATATTATCACTTTGGAATATATGGTACACACAGAATCATCATAAAAAAGAAAAAGAACAAAAAGCTTATGAAAGAGCTGAAGAGGAAATAGATAAGTTTTGGTTTTCTACTGTTGTAACACCAAAAGTTATTGAGCCATGTTTTAATATTTTAGATATCCAAGATGTAGATAACCTAGATACTGTAATTAGTGAGCTACAAAATTCATTACCTAAATTGCAAACGTCACTGAATCTTATTGGGTCATTGCAAATAGTCAGTGAGCCAGAAACCTTGAAGGCAGAACTAACAAAAGTTTTTGAGGAATTAGAAGATGGTCTTCTTTTATCAAATGATACAGATGAAACGCTTGTAAAAATATCAGGAGGTACTAATGGAGAAGAGAGTGAAGAAGCTAAATCGACTCCTTCCGACCCAGCTGTTGTTATAACACAAGCCCAAACTAATTTTGTCCGTTTTATTGAAAGATATAGACATGAATCAATGAATTTCGCAATAAATCAACTTTCCAAAAGAGGGTTAAGTAAGAATAACAACACCTGCTCTTCAGCCTAAGGGAAAACCATAGGGTCAGGTTCTTTCTTTTTGCCTAACCCCTTTACCAATCTAAAACCAACACTATGCTGTTAGCACCTAGCACCTAGCACCTAGCACCTAGCACCTAGCACCTAGCACCTAGCACCTAGCACCTAGCGCTGTAGGCGTGAAATTTATTTCGCGCGAACCCATTAAAAAACAACTTCGGAAGAATTTTTGTATTTATATGGGTACAAACATCAAATAACCTGTATTATGCATGCTTTGTTGTTGGGTGGTGAAACCTCTTAATTAACCACCTGATTATGTTGTTGAAAATTTAAGGTGAAAGAATGTTAAAAGGGAACTTTGTGCGCATTAAAAGGGCTTTGGCCGGTTTGCTTGTGTTAAATCTTGGGGTTGCTGGAGCTTCGGCTAATGACGATACACCAATAGAGAGTGTGGTTGCTGATGCTAATCTCTTAACGTGTTTACAAGAAAGTGGCTATAAAACTGTGGGGGAGGTGACAAAAATACATTGCAGAGATCGCGGTATTACCTCAGCCAAAGGGCTTGAGCATTTTAGTAACTTAACAAAACTCGTCCTCAGTAATGAAGGGGATAGCTTCATAGTTGGTGAAATTGGTGGCATTACAAGTAGACCTGCCGATAAGAAAGTGCCAAACCAGCTGACCGAAATCGACATAAGCCACAACAGCCAGCTTTTCCTTGTTGATTTAAGCCAAAACAGCCTTGCGAGTATTGATGTAAGTAACAACGAAGAGTTAGAGACTTTAATGCTGAGTGGCAATAAGCTTTCAAAGCTTGATGTAAGCACTAACAGTAAACTTACATGGCTTGATCTTAATGATAATAAGCTGACAGGTGAATTGACGCTTGTTAATTCTGAACTATATCAACTTAACCTGTCGGGCAATAAGCTCACAAAAGTAAATATACCGAGTGGTATTCGTAACCTTGAGCTTGCAAATAATCAGTTAAAAAACCTAGATTTAAGCAAGTTCAAGATGCTCAGCGAACTAAACCTAGATGCCAACCAGCTTAGCTCTTTAGACATAAGCCATAATAAAAAGTTAACTGCACTTTACGCCGGTAATAACCAGTTAAGCACTATCGATTTAACAGCAAACCCCATGCTTCAAGTGCTCTTTTTGTCGAATAACAAATTAAAAAACATTGATTTACGTGAACATGCAAATTTAGTAGATATTAGCCTTTTTAATAACCCACTAAAAAAAGTAGATGTAAGCAAAAGCTATAATTTAGAGCTGTTAGAACTCGACAGCCGTGTTGAGTGCATAGGCATTGGTTGTGCAACAAGGTTTGAAGGGTATTAATAACAGCGTGTTGGGTAGAGCACTGCGAAGCTCGATAAGTTAGCGAGGGTAAAGCGTAAAGGGGAAAGAAGCTATCAGCTTTCAGCCGTCAGCTATCAGATTAAAACAAAAGAGCTTTAAGCCATAAGGTTTAGGTTAGATTGTGACTGTACCTTGCTATGGCTAACCCCATACCGTAGGTGTGAAATATATTTCGCGCGAAATAAATTTCACGCCTACGGATGAGCACTTCAATTTAACTATGTGCAGGCACAATCTAATCTGACTTCTAACSACTGATATCTAATAACTCTTTTTTCGRCGTTAAAACGCCTCCTACGACTCGAATTTCGCCTCTTTCCCCTTTACTCTTTCTAACTCGCAAACTTGTGTTCGTAATCTGATAGCTACAAATGTTGGGTTTCGCTCCGCTCTAACCAACCTACAAGCTGATGCTCTTATGTTCATCGCGCGAAATAAATTTCACGCCTACGGATGAGCATTCCAATTTAAGTATGCGTAGGCACAATCTAATCTGACTTCTAACGACTGATATCTATTATCTCCTTCCTCGTCCCTCGCACCTATTAAATTTTTTTATCCCTCCATAATTCATCCATTATTGTGATTTACCCTTTGAAATATGAACCTTTTGTACCCCAATTTGAGTGGGTTAAAGCTTATCCGTTTCGAAAATAAGTCTGTCGGACTGTTAGTAGAAGTAAGCATTTTATTAATTAATAGTTTGTCGAAATTACAATCAATAATTAGGAATCGTAATATGAATCAGTGTAAAAGGATTAGTGCTGTGTTGGCTTTATCCCTACTTTCACTAGTTGGGTGTTCTGATGATGACTCTACCGAACAAGAAGCTGTTGCTAATGTCGCTTTGAAATCTATGACCTCAGTCTCCGATGACGTTTATCAACCAGGACAACAGATCACAGTTGATTTCAGTACCGAAACAACCTTATTAACGAATGAACATGTTGGTGTTTCATTTATTTTAATTGAAAGAGATAAAGTCGCTGAGCTCGAAACTGAAGATGAGCCAGATGGCTACGATTTGGGTGAGTTTTATATCGAGCAGTTACAAGAAGGCGAGCAAAATCATACAGCAACATTAATTTTACCAAATGAAGATCTCGTATCGGGTGAATTTGTCATTGCCGCTTTTGTTGACACAAGTGGTGTGATCTCAAGTGAAGTTGATGTTACAGATAATAAATCCCGTGGCATTGAATCTGGTGACGAAAGCACCTATAGCTCAGTAACCATTAGCGATGGTCATTACCATGATTTCGTTTTAGATAAACTTAAAGTGGGCGACGGCTTTGCTATTTTTCCTGGCCCGGGTAAAAGAGATACCACAGGTACAGGTGAACCAACACAGAAAGTACCTGATTTAATAGGTTTTATTAATGCCACCAAATTTGGTAATTCAGTCAACGAGGCTGACATCAGTGCAACAATAACCATCGGCGAAACGACTTATCATGCTCACTTATGGAATGAGCAAGCACAAGCTTATATGGAGACGATGCGTATTAAGTTTCCTGATCATGAGCAATCTCATTACTTTCCTTGGGATGTTGCAGTAAATGGCGTATTGCTAAAAGCGATACACGATGATTTTGATCACGATGGTGGTGAAAACAGTTTTAGCATGACATTTACCTTCCACGACAACTCTGATGAAATTGAAGCTCATAGCGAAAATAATAGTATTACCGTTGAAGTACCTTATGCGCTTTATCATGATGAAGTGAGTACTGCAGAATCGGTAGAGCTAAATAGTAATCAAGCAACAATAGCGTCAGCATCAGCGATGCAGACTACAGCTTCATCAGCAACAACGTTAGCCAAAGTTGGCAGTTGGAGTGCTACCTATGGTGACAGTGACGCTGTGGCAATCAGCCCTTCTTTTTATAGCTATATGAATGTTTCTTCTAGTAATGGTGGTTCAGCCGAGGGGCTAGTAGAAGCAGATTTAGATCTTTACCTCTTTGATAAATCAGCGAGTTTGGTTAGTGCCAGTGCTGAAGCGAGTGCAAATGTAAGTGATGGTGAGATTACTTATGCAGCAAACTTTAGTGTGCTGGGTGACACATTAATTGACGAGGGCGACACGTTAACGGCCTTAGACAAGTCTTTAGGATATAGCTGGAGCGAAGAGCAAAAAGTGGTTGAAACGACGTTCACCATTGTAATTGTTCCGGTGACCGTTGAGGCTGGTGTCAGTGGCAGCTTGGATTTAGGGGTTGGTTTAGCTTACAGCAATAGCCGAATTGACTTAGGGGGAGATATTGTTACTGCCAGCATGGATGCGTATGCCACTGCAGAAATAAACTTAGGTATTGCAAGTGGCGGTGTTGGTATAGACTTTTTGATTATTGCAGATACATTTAATGCCACACTTTATGCAGATTTAGCTAAAGCTATCACTGATTCTAAAATCACCTTAGGGATTGATGTAACGAATGATATTGAGGCTATTTCCGGTGAATTTTATGTTTATGTGAAATACCCTAAATACAAGTGGTGTTGCACGGTTAAGACAAAAACCAAAACTCAAACTATCTACGATACTAGTACCTTGTACGATAAAAGCTGGACAATTTTAGACGAATCAGCAACCTTAAATTATTAGTATGAAGGCATAGGTATAATGCGTTTAATTAAACTGAGTTTATTATTTGGCACTTTATTAGGCTATGCTTCGGCCGCTTATGCAGTGCCTCATTGTACTGTTTGGGGTGAACTTCAATCAAAAGCTGATACGAATATTGTTTCGATGAATAGCCCCTCAAAAAGCCAGTTTGACTTGCAAGGGCGGTTAATTTATCGGCCTTTGTTAGTTGCAGAAAAATTTCACTGGTTGGGTTTTGAGCTATACCAAGCTCAAGCAAAGTTGAATAAAACAGTGAGTACCAGCAATGAGTATGCTGTGCCTTTTGCTGTGAAAGTTAGCAATAACTCAGGTGAAGTTTTAGATTATCGGTTTAACGCTAAATTAAAAGCGGCTGATCAACAAAAGCTGATTGCTTTATACCGTGCCTTTCACCGTGCAAAACCCCCTGAAAATTTACAGGGGGATAAGTATTGGGTTAAAGAGCGAGATGATATCGGTCAGTACAAATCACTCTACACAGTGTTAGCTGATAATAAACTAAAGCGAAATAAACTCAGTTATTTAGAACCAACTGACACTAGGCAAAGTACTAACGCTGCGAAAAAGCTAATGCAGTTAGAAACGGCGAACATTATTAGTGATGAGTTTATCTTTGAAAACGATAAATGCTGGTTAACAAAAACCCTCGGAAATAGTCATATTCAAGTCAGTAGTAGTGATGGAAGTATGAATATTGAAGTACTGCAAACACTAAGTTTAAATCGTTCAAATCAATCGATACCCGATGATGCAAGGTTACTACAATTACCCGAAGACCCTAATCAATGGGAAAATTTAAGCACAGATTGGGTTTACCCTAAAGCGCCGCCTCAACCATTAAAAAATACTGAAGCGTTTATCACTGCTTTAAAAAGTATGGATTGGCTAGAGGGAGACCGAAAAACGCTTTTGCAATTTCTTTATGACAATGATCAGTATTTGCTGAGCTTAAAAGAGCTTATTTCAACTAAATCAATTGCAGATCCTTTGGAAAGTAAATTGTTTATGTACCTAGGTAAGCATGACTCAGTTAATTCAAAACAATTACTGACAGAGGTATTTGTTGAGCCTGGTTTATTTTCACCAAATCAGCGCTTTAGAAGTTTAATGGCACTAAAATACAGTGAAAAGCCGTTAACTGACATGCAGGTTGAGGCGATTTTTGAGTATTCCATGTCATATGGTCTTGATGAAGAAAATTCTAAGCTGGCTCATAGTGCTTTAATGGTAATGGGAGCGATTGCAAAAAATCAGCAGGGCAGTGAGTTTTCAACTCAGTTAACCCAAAAATTAGCTGATTCATTGAGCTCTAGTGCAACGGAGCAAAAAGCATCAGCCCTAATCACCGCACTAGGTAATAGTGGAGACTATGATCATCAACAGCTTATTGGTGATTATTTAGCTGGCGACAGTGCAAGATTACGCCTAAATGCGGCAGAGGCTCTGGCAAAAATGCCAAGTAAAACCAGTTTGAATTACTTGAGTAATCAACTAAATCAAGAAACTGATAGTAAAGCGCAAGGGGCGATATTAAAGGCAATGGGTAATAATGAGTTAGACGCAGAACAAGTCGATAGTATTTATGCCTTTGCTGACGCTAGTAACCCGAAAGATATTCGCAGTGCCGCTATATCGGCGTTAAGTCAACAAGCGAAGTCAAAACCAGAGGTTAAAAGCCGTTTAAAAGCGCTGGTTAAGACGGAAACTAATCAAAAGAACCTGCGTCAATTAATGAAAGCGCTGTATGGTTCGTAGAGCTATCAGTTGGTAGGTTGGTTAGAGCGGAGCGAAACCCAACTAATTAGCGAGATACAAGGGGAAAAGGGTAAAGGAGCTATCAGCTTTCAGCCGTCAGCTATCAGATTGAAAAGTTAGCGAGATGCGAGTTGTAGGAGGCGTTTTAACGCCGAAAAAGAGATACCAGTCGTCAGAAGTTAGATTGGATTATGCCTGCGCATAGTTAAATTGAAATGCTCATCCGTAGGCGTGAAATTTATTTCGCGCGATGAGCATAAGATCTATCAGATTGAAAAGTTAGCGAGTTAGAAAGAGTAAAGGGGAAAGTTTGCGAGATGCGAGTTGTAGGAGGCGTTTTAACGCCGAAAAAAGTCATAGGGGAGGCGCAACTAACACTACGCTGTTAGCACCTAGCACCATTCCTACGCGATATAAAATCGCTGCTAAAATCTCGCTAACTTGCAGCTACTGAATCAAACTCACTTGTTTTACATACGTATCGGTTTGCAAACCAAAGTGGCCGAGAACGTAGGTGTAGGTGGCATTTTCATTCCATAATCGGCTGCTGTGAATGCCGTACACATAACAAGTTGTTCCTAGCACTAATTCGGGTTTAACACTAGGGAGAGGTTATGATCTGAGAGATAAATCTGCTAGCCTTATTTCAGCCCAACTTGTAAAAGCAGGTATTAATTTAATAGAAGCAAACTCATTAGCTTCAGCTTCAAGGCTTAAAGGAAGGGCGGCAGAGCTTTTTATAATTAGGAACGATTTATTGGACTATGAAATTAGTCCAAATGTACAGCTATCTTTATTTAATATTGCATATGCAGAGAAAGAAAAAGTTGTTTTGCGAATATGCCAAAAAGCAGATACTGTCGCTGCATATGGAGCTGTTGATTGGGGTCAATTACCAAGTTCTTTATTGGAACTTTTTGTTGATTTAACTTATCGAGGCGACTATTCGGGAGCCACAAGAAAGTTCTTACAAAAACCACTCGCGCAAGGAGATATTAAATCTTTGAAGCTTATATTCAGTGATCGCTCTAAGTGGAGTTCAGTGCCTTATCAGAAGTTTGCTATGAGAAGCAAGTTCGCAAGTACTTTATAGGTAAAACAATCGACAATACAGGTTTCTCCATGAATTTTAAAACAATGGCACTATCCCTTTCTATTTTTACCAGTTTCGCTTGTTCTCAGGAATCGAGTTTAGAGAAGGTTGACAATATCCAGCCGATTCAGGTAATCAAAGGTCAGTTAAAAAATGAGACTGTTACTTATTTGCGCTATAACACTGAGGTTCAACCTTGTATTACACTAAAATTGGACAGAATGGATAAACAAAAGCAGTTATGTATTTTTACCGATCAACAAGGGAATGCGGTTGATGTAAGGACTGATGTTGCTGGAGTCGACTATTTGACCCCCGCCTTTTCTGAAAGTTCTTTCACAGTGACTTTAGATCTATTTAGTTATTACTTAGATTGCCAAATTACCCTTATAAATAAATCAGTAAAAGATCCTGTGTGTAAATTTAGAGATATGGATTAAAAAAGATTTATAAATAAAAGTAAAATATCTAGGGCTTTTCTAGCTAATGATTAGCCCTAAAATCTACCTAGTATTGCAATTCTACATATTCAACTAGCACATTTTGCTAGTAAAAAATCTAATAATTTGTACTTAAAAAATGCACAAAGGTTAAATTAATGTAAATTAAATCTTGCTTTCGTACCTGTTTGGTCTATGTTTTTGGTCGGAGGTCACTCCTCCAACCTGATAGATAAAATTACAATCAACAGGAACACACATGAAAATAAAAACACTCTCACTAGTGCCAGCTTTAATGTTGGCAGCGGGTATCAGCCACAGTGCTTTTGCTGCGCAAGGAGTCGCATTTGTGCACGGTACAGGCCAGCAAAGCGATGCGTATAATGACTATTGGACAGGCAGTTTTGTCGACACGGTTCGTCAAGGTTTACCAAATAGTAGTAATTACACGGTCATTAATTGTGACTTTGATCAATACATGTGGGCAGACGCGGCATCTGGCTGTTTAGCAGGGCAGCTCACTACATTTATCAATAATAAAAACATCACAGATTTAACTCTGATCACTCACTCTAACGGTGGCAATGTGGTGCGTTGGATTTTATCTAACCCAACATGGGATAGCCGTTATCCAAATATCATTAGCAAAGTCACGCGTACCATTGCTTTGGCTCCTTCAAGTGGTGGCACGCCGTTGGCTGATGCAGTTATTGCGGGTAATTCGTTTGAGCAAAGTTTAGGCTGGCTTTTAGGCTACGGCAGCGATGCAGTAAAACAACAACAAGTATCTTGGATGGAATCGTATAACGCACAGTGGCTGTATGGCACACCGAACCGCCCAAGCTTACCGTCTCGATTCGAAACCGTAGTAGGCAGTGATGTTGAATCAGCGGTATGGGATAGCGACAGCTATTGTGGCGGTTATCAAAATCAAGTGGGCCTTGAAGTAACACAAAACTGGTTAGACAGCTGTTCAGATGGTTTTTTAAATTGCAGTTCTCAGTCGTTAGCTGGGGTGGTGTGGTTTACCGATAAATCACGAACCCAAGGTGGTGAGCCTTTAAGTCATCAGCAAAGTCGACGTAACTGTTTTGGCTTGCCAAATATGCTTAAAAACCGAATTTAGGAGCCCGCTATGATTAATAAGTTAACCACAATTGCAGCTGCAATAATGCTTGTAAGCACAGCCGCAAATGCTAATGAGCAAACGGTTTATCAATTCCCTCAAGTTCAACCAGCATCAAGCGCTCAACTACAAACACTTGAAAAAGACAGTGTTGAATATTGGCAGAAAGTTTCGGGTAAAGAGCTTAAGCGTGGTGTGCCTGTTTTTGTAAACCAAGCTGATAACTTTATTCGCATTGCACCAAAAGCACGCTTTGATAGTGGCGAAGTATTTAAGCCTCATGGCTTACAGCTAGATAAACTGTCGGTGCGAGATGACAGCTTTAGACAAATGCCAATGCAAGCCATGGTTGCACGTGAGCAAATGGAAAATGCAGGATTTAGCGATGGCAGTGTTGGGCTCAAGGTAGGTCAGATAAATGGCAAAGCAATGCTAAGAACAAGCCAAGCCCTTAACGATAACGACACCTACTTGCTGCACGTGATTGAAAAAGGCTCGAGCAATGCTTTGCATGCTAAATCGCAATTTAAAGTGAAAGATCAGCAACAGCGTGTTGCTATGCAGCTTAGTATGGGTAAAAAGCGCTTTAAAGATAGTGATGTGAAGTTAACGCTTTCAAGCCCTGATGGCGAAAAACTAGATGTACGTTACGAAAATGGTGAAGCAGTATTTAATTACCCGCTTGAAACCTTAGGAGCAATAAATGGTTACTATGAGCTTGAGGCCAGTGTAGACACTAAAGTGAATGGCCAAACGGTAAAACGCTCTATAAAAATGCCGTTTGTACATAGCTCACAAACCATCAGTATGGATAAAGCCAAAGTCACTGCGCTTGGCAATAACAAATACCAAGCTAAAGTACCGGTGCAAGTGACCGACTCAGGCCGCTATGCCATTCGTGCAACCTTAACTGGCAAAGGTAATAAAGGTGAGCGCATCAAACTGGCAACGGTTGAAGTAGCAAAACAGATTGATAGCTATGATAGTTTCACAATGCCTTTTGTGGTCACTCAAGCAGCCAAAGCTCCATATGAGCTGGTGGATATTGAACTTACCGACCAAACGCGAATGTTGAAGTTTGCGGGGGAGTAAAGGGTAGCTATTATCGTATGTTGGGTGGAGCTAAGCGAAGCCCAACAAGTTAGCGAGTTGCTAGGGGAAGGAGCCATCAGCTTTCAGCCGTCAGCTATCAGACGAAAAAGTTTGCGAGATACGAGTTTAGGCGTTTTTTCGCCGAACCCTGTGGTTCAATTTGTTTTTCACAAAGAGAAAAGAATGAGAAATAAATGAGATAGACCAAAAGAGTATTTTGTTTTTTCCTCTAAAGCGCAGCGTCTCTTATCCTCTTTGTGAATATTATTTTTAAATGCTGTTTTTCTCTGTGTAGCGCGAAGTGCCTCGGTGTACTTTGTGGTTCAATATTTTTTTCACAAAGAGAAAAGAATGACAAGTAAATGAGATAGACCAAAAGAGTATTTTGTTTTTTCCTCTAAAGCGCAGCGTCTCTTATCCTCTTTGTGAGTATTATTTTTAAATGCTGCTTTTCTCTGTAGCGCGAAGTGCCTCGGTGTACTTTGTGGTTAAATTTGTTTTTCACAAAGAGAAAAGAATGAGAAATAAATGAGATAGACCAAAAGAGTATTTTGTTTTTTCCTCTAAAGCGCAGCGTCTCTTATCCTCTTTGTGAATATTATTTTTAAATGCTGCTTTTCTCTGTAGCGCGAAGTGCCTCGGTGTACTTTGTGGTTCAATTTGTTTTTCACAAAGAGAAAAGAATGAGAAATAAATGAGATAGACCAAAAGAGTATTTTGTTTTTTCCTCTAAAGCGCAGCGTCTCTTATCCTCTTTGTGAATATTATTTTTAAATGCTGTTTTTCTCTGTGTAGCGTGAAGTGCCTCGGTGCTCTCTGTGGTTCATATACTTTGAAAATAAAAATATGCTCAATGGGAATTTAAACTCAAACAAATATCTGTTTAATAGGTTGTTTTTGTGTTTATCATAGAAATTAAACAATAATAAAGTTTGAGCTTTATGCTCACCAAGGACGGTTATGCCAGATATGTATTTTGGAATACTCGCCAATTTAGGCGTGGTTCTATTACTCGTTTTAATTTTAAAAGCATTCAGTAAAGTAACTATAAACTTAACTTGGCTGCTTGCTACTCTGTTAATTCTATTTTGTTATTTCTTAGCTTTATTCAAAGGTAAAGAGTTCATTTCCTTAGATTTACTCTTTACAGATCTCAAATGGAATTGGTCAGGTAAAATTGTCGCTATTACTCTTTGGGCTTTGGTATTGGCTTTATTAGCAGCTTTTAAAAGTGACTTTAAAATCAAGGACGCTGGTTTTACTCTCAGACAAAATGAAGGCTCTATTAAGCCTGCACTCGTTGTTTTAACCCTGTTTGTTGCGTTGCAGATTATTGTAACGCTTAGCCTTGGTAACGGACCAAATTTCGATTTTGAAACGCTACTCTATCAAGCTCTTATTCCTGGGTTAGATGAAGAACCAATGTTTAGAGGAGTTTTATTATTTTGTTTTTCGTTGGCTGTTGTTTCATCGCGCATTAACTTTTTTGGCTCGCCAATAAACATTGCAGGGTTACTTTTGGTTTTATTATTTGGTCTAGTTCATGGGGTTATGCATATAGATGGTGAGTGGCATTTGTCTGCATTCAGAATCGTACTAACTGGGAGTTATGGATTTATTTTGCTGTGGTTAAGAGAGCGTACTGGTAGCCTTGTTTTTCCAATTGTAGCGCACAATATGGTTAACTTTGTTGGGCAGTTAGTTTAGTACATGAAGGTAAAGTAAATATACTATCAAGTACATAGGTTGGCTTAATAGGAAAGTAATGGCAAAATTGTGTTTTAAAAATGGAAACTTAAATAATGGATTATAATCAGCCACTTTCGAAGCACTCCCTAGATTTAAACCTGAACGACCGAGTTTGGTTTAGATATTCAACTTTCTATGAAAAGACAGTTTTACAAGCAGACTCTAATACAAAACTAAAGTCGCTACCGGGCCTAGCTGTGCTGTCGGGCGGAGCTGAATTTTTATTTTTCTTTATGACTATCGCTATTGCTGTAATGAGCCTAGTGCTTCAAGAAACGATGCAGCCGATACCTGCTTTTTTAACTTGTGTGAGTTGTTATCTCTGTGTATTTGTTATCAAGCGAATTGTGATTTATAACAAATTTGGATTTGGTCGTAAGTGGATTATGAGTATATCTAAAGACTCACTCGAAATAGATAGGCGAGCAATAGAGGGCAAAGCTTCAAAAGTTTTGCAAATCGCTAAGGGCGATATCCAAGAAATCATTTTTAATTATACTTTTCACGGTAGAAGTGGTCATATTGTGAACGAAAAAACGGCCAATTTACACGCTTGTGAAATTCATCAAAAAAGTGGCGATGTTGTTACGCTAGACAGTATGCGAGTAGGTCTTTTTGATGTGCTGTACCTTTTAAAATTCCACGAATACCCGCTACTATTCAGAAGTACAACTTCAAGCGGTGCAGGTAATATAGTTATTTTGATTATGCGGTTAATTTCTCTTTCTGCGATCATATCGGCTCTTGTCATGTTGGCATTTAATTTAAAGTCATAAAGGTGAGTTATTTGTATGGCTATTAGCTGGTAGGTTGGTTAGAGCGGGGTGAAACTCAACGTTTGGAGCCATCAGCTTTCAGCCGTCAGCTATCAGATTGAAAAGTTAGCGAGATGCGAGGTGTAGGAGGCGTTAGAAGATATTAGATATCAGTCGTTAGGCGTGAAATTTATTTCGCGCGATGCTTATCTAAACCACAGAAGCAAGATGTAGGTCGGGCTTTAGCCCGTCAATGTTAGCGATTATGTGTCGCCATAAATGACGACCTACAGTGCTTGATTCATTAGCTCGTAGGTTGGTTAGAGCGGAGCGAAACCCAACTTTGGAGCCATCAGCTATCAGATTGAAAAGTTAGCGAGATGCGAGGTGCAGGAGGCGTTTTAACACTGAACAGGTAGCAGCGGGTTTACCCCGCGTAATTTACAGTTTTATCTGTGTAGCGCGAAGCGCCTCGGTTTACTCTGTGGTTCAATATTTTTTGCACAAAGAGAAGACAATGAGAAGTGAATGAGTAACCCAACAAAACCATCAATTTTTTAATAATTCCTCTTAAGCGCAGCGTCTCTTTTCCTCTTTGTGAGTATTCAGTGGATTACGCGATATAAAATCGCCGCTACACTCTTGCTAATCCGCAACTCGTGCCCCTAGACCCTTTCACCTGTATTCTTTTACAATGCATAAAATGACTTTTTTAGAGAATGCGTTGAACTACTTGGCTCACCTTTATTTAGCACAACCGACGGCTGATTCACATTTTGGTAATTTGCTGGGGGACTTTGGTGGGCGTCGGTATTCTGCGCAGTTACCCAATACGGTTAAAAATGGCCTTGAAAATCATTATCTGGTTGATAGGTTTACTGACTCACATCCCCTTGTAAAAGAGGCTAAGCAGTACTTTTCGCCAGCACGTAAACGCTTTGCAAGTGTCGCCATTGATGTAGCGTTCGATCACTTTCTAATTCAGCATTGGCAGCGGTTTAATGACCAACCATTAGCTGAATTCAAACAGCACAGTTATGGGCTTTTAAATGCTAGGCAAGCCATGATGCCTTCGCGTATGCAGCAAGTTGTGACTAGTATGACCAACAATGATTGGTTTAAAGAGTATGAAACACTCGATGGGGTCGGCCTTGCTCTTGATAACATCGCCAAGCGTATTCGCTTTGCTAATAACTTTGCAGGAGCCGCTGACGATATAGCTCGCCACTACCAACAATTAGACGCGGTGTTTTTAACGTTTTTCCCTGAGCTGGTTGAGCATGTGAAGCAAATGGGTGTGGAAAAGCAAAAGCTTTAAGCTATAGGCCGGTAGGTTGGGTAGAACGGAGTGAAACCCAACAAGTTAGCGAGTTACAAGGGTAAAGAGTAAAGCGGAAAAATTGCGAGATACGAGGTGTTCCAACGCCGAACTGGTAGCAACGGGTTTACCCCGCGTAATTTGCGGTTTATCTCTATGTAACGTGAATCGTCTAGGTGCGCTTTGTGGTTCAATATTTTTTTGCACAAAGAGAATAGAATGAGAAGTGAATGAGTAACCCAACAAAACCATCAAATTTGTTTTTAATAATCCCTCTTAAGGGCAGCGTCTCTTATCCTCTTTGTGAGTATTATTTGTAAATGCTGTTTTTCTCTGTGTAGCGCGAAGTGCCTCGGTGCTCTCTGTGGTTCAATATTTTTTTCACAAAGAGAAAAGAATGAGAAGTAAATGAGATAGACCAAAAGAGTGTTTTGTTTTTTCCTCTAAAGCGCAGCGTCTCTTATCCTCTTTGTGAATATTATTTTTAAATGCTGTTTTTCTCTGTGTAGCGCGAAGTGCCTCAGTGTACTTTGTGGTTCAATATTTTTTTTCACAAAGAGAAAAGAATGAGAAGTAAATGAGATAGACCAAAAGAGTATTTTGTTTTTTCCTCTAAAGCGCAGCGTCTCTTATCCTCTTTGTGAATATTATTTTTAAATGCTGTTTTTCTCTGTGTAGCGCGAAGTGCCTCGGTGTACTTTGTGGTTCAATATTTTTTTGCACAAAGAGAATAGAATGAGAAGTGAATGAGTAACCCAATAAAACCATCAAATTTGTTTTTAATAATCCCTCTTAAGGGCAGCGTCTATTATCCTCTTTGTGAGTATTAAGAGAACTACGCGGTATAAAATAGCGGCTACACTCTTGCTAACTCGCAACTCATCCCATTTAATCGTCTGGGCCTTTTAGGGTAAACACTAAATGCCTGCGCATGTCTTTTAAAATCACGCCTTTTTTCAGCATTGCGCCACTTAGGCGTTTTTGCCATTTTAATAGCTCTGGGGTCGCTGCATCGAGTGTTTGCTGGTTTTCAAATTGAAAACATAAAAGCAATGAGCCTGGGAATAAGTGGTATTCCACATCAAACCAGCATTGCAACATGCCTTCAAGTTCTGCGCGACCTTGCTCTTCAAGGGCGTCGGCAACATTTAATACAAGGGCTTGCTGTTTTAATTGTACTTTAGAAAGCTTTTTCATTTAAAAACCAAAATCGAGTCGAAAAACTAATTATACCTAAGCTTCATGCTTGGCGGAATGCATTACGCCAATCTCGCGGTGATAAACCAAACTGAGAGCGAAAATGGTGACGTAAAGTAACAGATGAGCCAAAGCCGCATTGCTCGGCTAAATGTTCTAGTGGTAAATCAGTTGACTCAAGAAGTCGCTGCGCGTGGTTTAAACGTTGATTTAACAGCCACTGCCCAACGCTCTGTCCAGTAAGCGATTGAAAGTGGCGGGTAAAGGTGCGTCGGCTCATGTGCATTTGCTCTGCGAGTGTATCAATCGTATGGTTGCTAGCTAAGTTTTTTTGCATCTGTTCAAGCAAGCTTGCTAAACGCTCATCAGCAACATTTTGCGGGACGGGTAGGGCAATAAATTGTGTTTGCCCGCCAGTGCGATACGGCGCAGTTACCATCATTCTGGCAATAGCATTAGTTTGCTCGCTTCCTAAAAATTTGCGAACTAAATATAAGCAACAATCAATGGCTGCCGCTGTTCCTGCCGATGTATATAGCCGATTATGTTCAAGGTAAAGCACTTGATTGTTAAGCTTCACTTTTGCAAAGCGCGCTTTGAAGTCATCGCTGTATGCCCAGTGGGTAGTTGCTTCAATATTATCTAAAAGCCCAATGTGCGCTAACGCATAAGCGCCTAAACAAAGCCCTACAATTATAGCGCCACGGCTATGCGCGTTTAGCAAACTGGTTGCTAATTCTTTAGAGGGGGCTGTTTCAGGTGATGGCCAAGACGGAATAATTATAATATCTGCCTGATCAAACTTTGTTATTGAGTGATGCGCTTGAATATCAAACCCCGCGCTTGAGGGCATTACAGCTTTACTTTCGCTGCACACCGCTAAGTTAAATTCTTTGATACCAGCTGAGCGAGCGCCTTCACCAAACACCATACATGGTACTGCAAGATGAAATGGACTGATATTTGGAAATGCGAATACTGCAACATTCATGGTAAAGCCTTATCAAACACTTTGGCCCAATATTATCGATAAATGGTGTTTGGGTCACTGTTTGATACGTTAAAAATTCAGCAAACTAGGCGTCAATACAATGAAAAAGGGTTTATACAATGACAAACACAGCATTACTAATTATCGACTTACAGAGTGATTACTTTGAGGATGGCGCGTTTCCTTTATGGCAGGCTAAACAAGTAAAAGATCAGCTCGTCGATGTGATAAAACAAGCCACAGAGCGCGGGGTTTTACCTATTCATATTCAGCATGTTGCTGATCCTTCTCAGGGTTTAGCGCCATTTTTTAATGAAGGTACAGAAGGTGTTGATATTCATCCTGATATTTTAAATGCAGCACCAGAAGCCCCTGTGGTTGTAAAACACTATGCAGACAGCTTTCATCAAACTAATTTAGAAGATGTTTTAAAGCAGCATGGTATTAAAAAACTTTTGATCGCAGGTATGATGACGCAAAACTGTGTAACTCATACAGCTATCTCAGAGCAAGCTAAAGAGTACGATGTGGCAGTTTTAACAGATGTGTGTACCACAGTATCTGAAATGCTACATTTAATCGCACTAAATGCGCTTGCCCCACGAGTAAAACTGCTAGACGCAAAGCAAGCCTTGCTTAGTTTGCAAAGTAATTAATATTTGCAAAGGCCGAAATAACATCTTTGGCAAATGCAATACGGGGGTGTTTTAATGCCCCTTTGTTCCAAACTAAGTAAATTATGTTTTCTGGGCCTTCGGGCCCTAGTTGCACAAGCTCCCCGGCTTTTATCTGATCGCGACAAAGGTAATCGGGTAATACAGAATAACCAATACCTGAACGAATAATATTGCTAATAGCACGTATATCTGGGCAAATAGCAATGACGTTTGAGTGGCATTTTGCGTTGAATACAGCTTCAAAGTATTGTCTTATCAAAGGCAGTTCTTCATCATAAGCAACGACATTGTAGCTTGAGAGTAAATCTGCGGTAATGGCGCTGTCTTTGATTTCTCGGCCATGTAAACGGTTCATCACCAAAATGAGCTTTTCTTTGTCGAGCACAAGGCTATCAAATAGTGCTGGATCAGGCGCTGATGCGGCAATAGCAATATCTGCAGTACCTGATTGCAAGGCATCAAAAATTCTCACTTTATTACCAATATGCAGAACAAGATTTACATTGCCAGATTGCAGTAAGTTGGCAATTTGTGGCCCCGATACACTACTAATATATTCGGCAGGTCCTGCAATATTAACAGTGCCATGTGCGGCATCAGAACGTGCCCGTATCGACATGATCTTTTGCTCTAATATATCAATATGACCAGAAACCTGCAGCGCTAAATCATGTGCTGCTGCAGTGGGGGTAACACCGCGGGCTTTGCGCTCAAATAAAGATTTACCAACTACAGTTTCCATTGCTTGAATATGAGAAGTCACTGAAGGCTGAGATAAGCCTAAATTAGCCGCAGCCTTCGTAATATTTTTACAACGATAAACTTCAACAAAGGTTTTTAATTGCGTGAGATAAGACATGTAACTGTACGAGCCATAAATATTCTGATTGCTCCTCTTAATTTATCCGAATTCTACTCGCCCCGCAAACCAACTATGATAGCTTCACTTTCTAAGAGGACGAATTATGAAAAAGATATTACAGCGACTAACGCTTGTTGCTGCATCAACTATGTCGATGTTTGCAGTGGCGGGTGAAGGCGAAGTGTTGGTTATTTTATCAAGTGAAACAACTATGGATTTAGCTGACGGCCAGAGCATTGAAACAGGCTACTACCTAAATGAGTTTGGTGTGCCTGCAAAAGCATTAGTTGATGCGGGTTATGAGCTTGTACTTGCAACACCTAAAGGTAATGCGCCTCAAGTAGATAAAAAATCAGTGAGCACCGATTACTTTGATGGTGATGAAGCTAAAATGCAGAGCATTCAGCGTTTTGTAGCATCACTTCCTGATATCAATGATACCGCGAGTTTGAGCGAAATTTTAGCGGGTGACTTAAGCCAATATGAGGCTGTGTTTATCCCTGGAGGCCATGCACCTTTAATTGATTTAGCAAACAACCCAGAAGTGGGTGAAATTTTGCGTCACTTTAATGAGCAAGGTAAACCAACAGCGGCAATTTGCCATGGCCCAATTACCTTGTTGTCGGCTCAAGTTCAGCCAAGTTCTTATTATCAAGCGATAAAAGATGGCGAAAAGGCAGTGGCCAACAACTGGATTTATGACGGCTATAAAATGACTATTTTTTCAGACCCTGAAGAGCGTGTTTTTGAAAGCAGTTTAGAAGGTAAAAAGCTTAAGTTCTATCCTGCTATGGCAATGGAAAAAGCCGGTGGAAATATGGCATTCGCTAGTGAGTGGCAGCCAAACGTGGTTGTTGACCGCGAACTCATTACGGGGCAAAACCCGTTTTCAGATAAATTATTAGCAGAAAAGCTTTTAGAAATGTTAGCTAAGTAAATTAGCTAATTAGCTAATTAGCAATTTAAACCTAATTTAAGGGGCATTTAAATGTTGAACTTTATTTATAAAAATCAAACCGAAATTTTGTTTGGTAAAGGTCAAATGAGTGAGATCACGTCACGTTTACCAGAAAACGCTAAAGTACTATTACTTTTTGGTGGTGGCTCAATAAAGAAAAACGGCGTTTACGACCAAGCAATGAGTGCGTTAGCCGATGTTGATGTTATAGAGTTTGGTGGTGTTGAACCTAACCCAACATACGAAACACTGATGCAAGCTGTGGCAAGTGCTAAAGAGCATAATGTTAACTTTATTTTAGCTGTTGGTGGTGGCAGTGTTATTGATGGCGCTAAGTTTGTTGCAGCAGCTTATAACTTTGCAGGTGAGCCGTGGGATATCCTTGTTAAAGGTGCTGAGTTTAGTAACCCGCTTCCTATTGGTGCAGTATTAACTTTACCTGCAACTGGCTCTGAGAGTAACGGCAACTCAGTGGTTACTAAAAAAGAGACGTCGCAGAAACGTGCTTTTTCATCACCGAGTGTGCAACCAGTTTTTGCAGTACTTGATCCTGAATATACTTTTTCGTTACCAGAGCGCCAAGTAAGTAATGGTGTTGTAGATGCATTTGTACACGTTATTGAGCAGTACTTAACTTACCCAGTAAATGCGCCATTACAAGACCGCTTTGCAGAAGGTATTTTACAAACTTTGATCAGCGAAGGACCTAAAGCGCTGAGCGAACCGCAAAACTATGATGTAAGAGCCAATGTTATGTGGTCGGCTACAATGGCACTGAATGGTTTGATTGGTCAGGGTGTACCGCAAGATTGGTCTACACATATGATTGGTCATGAATTAACAGCACTTTATAATCTTGATCACGCACAAACACTAGCGATTGTTTTACCTGCGCTAATGCATGTTCAAAAAGAGCAGAAGTCTATTAAAATTCAGCAGCTTGGTGAGCGAGTGTTTGGTTTTAATTATAGCGATGAAGCTGAACAAATCGATAAAACGATTAAAGCAGTGCAAGACTTCTTCGAAGCAATGGCTGTGAAAACACGCCTTGCTGATTATGACCTTGATGAACAAGCAATCGACGCGGTTGTTAATAACTTAGAAAAGAATGAGTTAACTACGCTAGGTGAACACGGTGATATTGATTTAGCGAAAGTTAAGCAAATATTAGCGCTTGCACTTTAGGGCTTAAATTTAAAGGCGTAACATAAGCTGTTACGCCTTTTTAAAAAATTGAAGACGTTTAATTCTATTGCATAAGCTAGTAAAATCTAGGCAATAAATTATCGATAAAAATCACACCATGAAACTTACCCATTTATTTTCAAGCGCTTATTTAGCTTTATCTTGCTTTGTCTATGCAGAACCTGCAAAGTTTTATGCTAATGAAGCATTGCAAAAACAAACGCCAACAGCATACGCGCTCAGTGAATCTAATATTCCTTGGTTAGAGCAAGCACATAAGCAAAGACAACTTGATGCAGAAAAACTGGTCAACGCCTTAAAGCAAAATAAAGCGCTTTATAAAAAGTTAATGAACTGGGAAGCGCTATCGTTTGAGCAGCGAATGGCTTTACTACCAGAGGTGTTTGCAATTGAAATTAAAAGCTTTGCTATTACAGCACCAACCTTGGTGATAAATAACACCTTGTATCCGCAAAGAGCAGTTAATTTTGTGTTTGATGTACGTTACCCAGGTGCAGGATTAGTTTATTTAAACCCAGATAAGCTCAAAGAGATGGAAGTTTATGCGCCATTAGCGTTTTTATTACACGAAACCCGCCATGCATACCAATTTCAGCTAGCCTTTAAAGAGCAAAACTTATTAGCAAAAGGTTACTTAAGTGCATTTAAAACGCAGAGTAACTTATCGGGCGCATCATTTAGTGATTTTTTAACACTACTTAATGAGTACGAGGCGTTTCAATTTGGTAATCAGGTACTTGAACTGCTCACTGATGGTAAGTTTGAATCAGCAATGATGGGCACATTTGCTAGCCAATTTAATGAACATAACCACTTAAAAATTGATTTGCTCGAACTGGCTAAAGAACCCCAAAAGGGCAGTTTATTTGAGCGGTTTAATGCCGCGATGAAAGAGCAATATAAGCTACGTTACCCTGAAAAATAAACTAACGTATGTGAGTGTTCACTATTTCATTGAGCGCCATGCAAAGGTCGAGGCGGCAACCACAATCGCAATAGAAATACCAAGGTAGAGGGTTTCTATTGTGCCGCCAAACTCAACGGCGTGTTCTAAAAACAGAATCACCAAAATCACAGATGTTACCTGCACTAAAGTAATTTTTAAGTCATGAAAATCTTCGATATGAAAGGCGGCCAAAAACTGGCTGCTTTTTGTTGTTGAGGGCGATATAAATAGCCGGTACAGACTGATGGTAATGACTTGAAGAGTAATACCGATGAGTAATAGGTCGAGAATTTTTAAAAGCTCGACAATTAACTCTTTCCCTCCTTTTGCTGAGTCAGGTAGCGCGGTGATGGTGACTTTAACAACATTGAAAACGATATTCACACAGGCAATGTAAACGAGTAACGATGAAATGGCCGTGGTGAGAATCGCGATAATAACTAAAAACCGGCTATTTTGAAAAATGCGCTCCATATTAACTCACACAAATTAATTTCTTTAATATACGTAGTTTAGCTCGTTTTTGATTAATTACTTAACATATTATATGCCAAGTTAAACCTAACTTATTAGTTCTTTGAGTATTTACTCGTAAGGTCGGGTTGTGTATAAGTTTAAGGAACAATGAAGGTTGTTCTTATTAAGCTTTATTTTAAAAGGGATGTTTATGGGTTCTATGGCTAAGCACTCACTGGAACTGGATTTAAATGATAAAAAATGGTTTCGATATGCAGCCTTTAAAGGAAAGTCATCACTAACCGAAGATTCATTAACAGAACTAGAGTCTTTGCCAGGCTTAGCGACGTTATCAGGATGGGCCGAAGTGATTTTTGCGCTTATGGTATGCGCAATTTCACTATCTAGTTTTTATTTAGTAGATGCTGTTAAACCATGGTTGGCTTTTTTAATTTGCCTTACAAGCTTTTTATTGGTGTTTATTACCAAACGCATCATGACTTACAAGAAGTATGGCTTTGGTTCTAAATGGGCAATGAGCATAAGCAAGGATGAGCTTAAAGTTGATAAGTTGACGTTTAAAAAGCACCAAAATCGTCCCATCACAATTGCTAAAAATGAAATCGCAGAGGTGTTATTTCACTATACGATGGATCTAAAACGAAAACGAAAGTTTGGCGAACCCCGAATTAGATTACCTACTTTGCATGTGTGTGAAATTCACTTAAAAAATGGTGATACCCATGAAATTGACGGGATGCGGGTAGGGCTTTTTAACGTATTATATTTAATGGTTTTTCATGGCTATCCATTAAGCTTTAAAGGCACTTTTGCTGGTGGTGCAGGGAATGTCTTAATTTTGTTACTAAGGATGTTTGCTCTATCAGCAATTGCAAGTGCGCTTAGTATGCTTTTCGTTAATTTAAAGCCATGAGCAGTTGTTGTGTATTCTTGAATGAAATAGCGCCTATTAAAATCAATAGACGCAACAGGTACGCTCGAATTAAGCAATAAAGTCAAGGGTTACAAGTAGTCGTTTTTCGCCAGCAGCGAGTGCTGGTGAGCGGTGCACAAGGCCTTTGCCTTCGTTATCTTGCCAAGTTTCGCCTTTTAATAAGGCTACATCACCCACATTTAGAGAGTGAATTTTAGCATTTGCTGTCATTAATCCTGATTCTTCATCGCTTAATCCTTGATGACCAGCGCCAAGTTTGGTGCGATCAAGTCCTGCATTTTGCAACCACTGCGAACCACTACCATAATATGTGCTGACTAACCGGCAAGGGACTTTATCAACATGAAAACGTGGGCACATGGCACGTTCAAGAACTCTTAGGCGTAATCCGGTTCGCTTTAACTCAAATAAATAACAAAACATATCAACAAGCTGAGCGAGGTCGGCTTTAAGCTCTTTTGCTTGAGGTAGTTTTTCAAGGGCTTTATCAATGTCAGCCACAATGCTGTTTTGATTGATCACAGCGTTAATGCTGAGTTCTGGGTTGGCTGTAATACTCTCAGCTACTTCTGATTGCAGCTGTTCAGCTAAGTTACGCTGCCAAATTGCAATGTTATGCTCAGGTTTATAAATTTGTGAAAACACCACAGGGCTTAACGCTGTTGCGGCCGCTGTTGGTAGGTTATCAGTGTCATGTTCTAATGCGTAGGCTGTCATTATGCTTCCTCCCAGACAGGAAATGGATCGGGCAGGGTTTGCCAAAGCGCTTTGCCTGCTAATAGTTCATCGTCGCTAAGTAAGCAGTTATCGAGAGCTTGAATGATCGCTGCTTGATTGAGGTTTTGACCAATGAAAACCAGCTCTTGGCGCATATCACCAAAGGGCTCTTGCCATACTTGGTTAATTGAATCTAAGTAGTCGCTATCTGTTGGCCACTGATCTTTCGGTAAGGCTTTCCAAAATACCCCGCCAAAACCATAGCGGGCTATGCCGCCAGCTTGATTCCATTGGCAAGCAAATTGTGGTCGAGAGGCTAACCAAAAGTAGCCTTTGGAACGAAGTAATTTGCCTTCGCGCTGATTGTTATGAATAAAGTTATAAAATTTTTCAGGGTGAAAAGGGCGGCGGGCCCCGTAAGTAAAGCTGCTAATACCGTATTCTTCGGTTTCTGGGGTATGTTCGCCGCGCAGTTCTTTTAGCCAGCCAGGTGCTTGCTGAGCTTTTTCAAAGTTAAACAGGCCCGTGCCCAAAATTGTATTGATATCAACTTGGCCATTTTCAATGGCAATCAGTTCTGCAGAGGTATTTAATGAGTTTAAAATGGCTTTTAAACTCTCAAGTTCATCGGCACTAATTAGGTCTGTTTTACTAATTAAAATGACATCAGCAAACTCAACTTGATCAATAAGTAAGTCGGCTACGCTTCGCTCATCTTCATCACCTAAGTGTTCGTTGGTTTCTTGTAAGAATTTGGCTTCGTTAAAGTCGTTTAAAAAATTAACGGCATCAACGACCGTGACCATGGTATCAAGCCTTGCAACATCAGACAGTGACACGCCATCTTCATCGGCAAAGGTAAATGTTTCGGCAACAGGAAGGGGCTCTGAAATACCGGTTGACTCAATAACCAAATAATCAAATTGGCCTGTTTGCGCTAAAGCGCGTACTTCAATGAGTAAGTCTTCACGCAATGTACAGCAGATACAGCCATTGCTCATTTCTACTAGTTTTTCTTCGCCGCGGCTAAGCGAAACATCGTTTTTAACTGTTGCTGCATCGATGTTTATTTCGCTCATATCATTGACGATTACAGCCACTTTTTTGTCTTCACGGTTATTTAAAATATGGCTGAGCACAGTGGTTTTACCTGCACCTAAAAAGCCAGAGAGCACGGTGACGGGGAGTTTGCTCATGGTAGTGACCCTTAATAAGATTAAACAAAATACGTTAAATGTTTTGTTATAATATATCAATTTAGTGTCGTTTAGGAATAGTAATCGTTGTTCGAGTAAGACTATTTGGCAGTGTACGAATAGGTACAGCTAGCTTAGTCTTTAGCTAATTAACTGCTTATTAAGGATTTATATGCGTTTAACCAAACTGTTGCCGCTTTTTATGGCGTGTTTGCCTTATACGTTATCGGCAAAAGAGCTGTTAGCACCAAAGCTCCCTGAGGCTATACAAGAAATCTACCCTACAGTCATGAATCAACAGATTTGGGTTGCAGGGGGTATCTCTACCGAGCTGCCAGGATCTGCAGGTAAGATGACCGCAAAAGTTCATTTTTGGTCGCCTGAGTATGCAAGTTGGCAATCAGCCCCGAGTTTGCCTGAAGGGCGTCATCACACGTATTTAATCGCAGTAGAAAACAGACTATTTGCTTTTGGAGGTTTTGTTAATAGCCAAGGCCAATGGAACAATAGCCGTGATGTGCTAATGCTAGATAAAGGTGCTAAAGCATGGCAAAAGGTGGCGAGTTTGCCTTTTGCATTAAGCGAAACGGTGGGCGCCGTGCTTAATGGTAAAGTGCATTTAGCTGGCGGTCGCAGCCCAAGCAGTGAGAAAAATGGACAATGGCAACATAGTTTAGATGTGAGTGAGCATTTAGTCTTTGATCCTAATAGCTTCACATTTACAGAAGCGGCTCCTTTACCTTCAGCTAGAAACAGTGCGGCGAGTGCTCAAGTTAACGGTCGTTGGTTTGTGCTAGGTGGCAGAACCGTTGGCGGTGAGCCTATCTCAGACATGCTCGAATACTTACCCGATACAAACACATGGCAAGCACATGCAGCACTCCCTAAAGCACGAGCAGGGCATGCGGCAGCGGTTATTGATAATGCTATCACTGTGTTTGGCGGTGAACATAGCAAAGGAGTTGATCGTGAGGTTTTTAGCTATGATTTGTCTAAGCAGCAATGGCGCAAATCTTTCGAGTGGCAAACGCCACGCCACGGTTTAGGGGCTGTTACGTTAAACGGTCAAATTTGGCTAGTGGGTGGCGCCACAAAGGTAGGACTTTCTGAAACGAGCCGTGAAGTCAATAATGCAAATGTGCTGTTTGAAGGTATGAAAGGTTTATGATTACTGTCTGATAAAAATAATGTTATATTTGTATTCTTACCAAAAAGTAATAAAATAATACAAATTAAAATTTAACGATCAGGTTTCAAGATGACATTACAAACAAATAGTCCGTTAGTAGAGCAGCGTGCCGATCCATTTGTGCATAAGCACAGCGATGGTTTTTATTATTTTACCGGTTCTGTACCAACTTATGATCGCATTGAACTTCGTAGGGCTGCGACATTAGAGGGCCTAAAAGACGCTGAAACCTTTGATATTTGGTTCAAACATGACAGCGGCCCGATGAGTCGTCATATCTGGGCACCTGAAATTCATTACCTCGATGGCAAATGGTATATCTATTTTGCAGCGAGTGAAGAAAGTGATATTTGGGCATTACGCCCGTATGTGCTTGAGTGTAAAGGCCAAGATCCGTTAAATGATGAATGGGTTGAGCTTGGCATGATGCAAGCGGCTGAGGGCGATGAAAAGTCGTTCACTGATTTTTCTTTAGATGCCACTATTTTTGAAAATAACGGTAAGCGCTACTTCTGCTGGGCAGAGAAAACGGGTGGTCAATTTGCGGCATCCAACTTGTATTTAGCACAGATGGAATCTCCTATTAAGCTAAAAACAGCACAGTTTATGCTGACGACACCTGATTACGATTGGGAGCGTGTCGACTTTTGGGTAAACGAAGGCCCGGCAGTACTTAAAAATAACGGTAAAATCTTCATTGCTTTCTCTGCAAGCGCAACAGGTGCATGTTACTGTATGGGCTATATGGAAGCGGATGAAAACAGCGATTTACTTGATCGTAATTCGTGGACCAAAACACGTATGCCAGTACTTGAAACAAGTGTTGATAAGAAAATTTTTGGTCCAGGTCATAACTGTTTTACAGTAGCTGAAGATGGTGAAACACCACTGTGTATTTACCATGCCCGAGACTATGAGCACGCAGTTGGTGAACCAAGTGTGGTGCCAAAAACAGACACTCGTCCACTTGAGGAAATAGTAAAAGATCCACTTTACGATCCAAACCGCCACGCTCGTGTGATGGAAGTAAAATACGACGAAAATGGTCGTCCGCTATTTGAATTGTATTAATTTACAGTGATTCAAAATTCGCTTACAAAGCCACCTACTCAGGTGGCTTTATTGTATGAGGTTTAGTTAGCTAACAATAGCTGGGTACCAGTTTGCCATAGTCACCCCAAATAAGCCGATTAAGAACACGATTGATATTAGCGTCATCAAACAGGCGGTGCCGATAGTGATAAAGGTAATATTCGTTCGAGCTGCATAGCGGACAAGTTCGGCTATTAAAAGGGGGACTAAGTAAGAGCAAAGGCTAACGGCAAGCACGGCAGGCCCCGTGAATGTAGCGGTATCGACGCCTAAAGTGCCAAATACTAAAAACCATGCAAATATTAATAATCTAAAAAACAACACACCGTTAGCGGCAAGATATAAGCGTATGGCCCATACTTGATGGGCGTTGAAGTTACGAGCCCTTGCGGTTTTAACCGCAAATAGACTTGATACGATAACCACTATGCCGCCAAACATTGTCAGCGCATGCATCAAGGTATTACCAACCGTTCCTCTTACTATCATTAAATACATGCCAGCAAATGAAATACAGCAAGCTAAAAAAACAAATACACGGCCATTATAGCGATGAAATGTTCGGTATTTTGTTCTCAGTTTTTCAATCAGCTGTAAGCTTCCGCCAAGGATCATCACGACAGCAAATAATACATGCACTGCATACATCAAATTCCCCGTTGCATCATTGGCAACATAAGCGGTGTTATTAAGTCGGTTCCAACCTGATAGACCTGTTGTTAACCCTGTCATTCCATAACCAAGAATGAGGTAAATCACAAAGCAAGTTTGCGCCATTATCAGGCTACTAAACCAAAGCTTTTTACTGTATTCGAGCGCCTTTAAAGGCGTGAGTTTGCTATTTTTGTTAAACATCATCAAATCCATTATATTTTTCTAATACCGCAAATATAAAGGGCTAGAGAAGAAACTCTTCTCAAATTCGAAATTTGATCAATAAAATATTGTGATTATTTATGAGAACTCACACAGGGTTTGACACATTCACTAACAAACTCTTTTTGCTATGTTGATTTTGAAAAAGTACACTTATCTGATTGGTAAAAAATTCATCAATCCCCCAATTTAAGGCATGAAGAGTTATGCAAAATACATCCCCTTATTACTTACTCGTTTTCGTTTGTATGGGGCTCATGCTGCTAAATGGCATGAAAAAAGATAAGCAACTTATTCATTATCTGTTTGCTGTATTTTGTGGCTCGCTTTGCATGGTTGGGGTGCAAAAAATTAGTGCGCCCAGTATTGGTGTTTACAGTTATTTAATTGGCTTATTTACCTGCGCAACTTGTAATATGGCTTGGCTTA
This sequence comes from Pseudoalteromonas simplex, assembly GCF_015278155.1. NCBI lineage: Bacteria > Pseudomonadati > Pseudomonadota > Gammaproteobacteria > Alteromonadales > Pseudoalteromonadaceae > Pseudoalteromonas > Pseudoalteromonas simplex. Next base: position 101,123 of record NZ_JADILN010000011.1, on the reverse strand, counting down.
TCTCACGGACTTTATTTCGAGAGCAAAAGCCTATTTCTAAGGTGCATATTGCAGTGGCAACTGCTATTGCGGGGTTAATTATGTTTAACCAGACGTGGCATTATTTGGTGAGTATTGATGTAGAGCTTTTCCCTGATAGCCAATTTATGTGGCGTTTAAAGCAAGGTATGGCCGAAATAACGGTACTGCTCTCTTCAAGTATTCTGGTGTTGTCTTTTTGGGAAGCATTACGGAGTTATAAAGGTAAAACACAAACGCAAAAGTTGCAGGCAAAGATTTTTGCTAGTTGCTACTTCTTAGCTGTATTTAATGCCAGCATTTTGCCTAAATTTTTATTCAGTGAGAGCGAGTTTCGACAATTTGAGCCGCTTATAATTACCTCATCTGCATTGTTGATTGTATTTGCCATGCAGCTAGTAATGTTCTTGCAAAAACGTGCCCACAACAGCGTGCCTGAAGCTGTTGATAGCAAAGTGGTGAACTCTGAAAAGGTAGTGAAAGCTACCAATCAGGCTGAACAATCTGAAAATAATGAGGTAGAGGCTGAGCTTATTACTGGCATAGAAGCACTCATCAATAAGCAGGTTTATTTGCAAACTAATTTGAAAATTTCTGATTTTGCCCAAGCATTAGTAGTACCTGAGTATAAGATCAGCCGGGCAATTCGTTACCACTTTAAAGCTACAAATTTTAATTTATTTATTAATCAGTACCGAATACAGCATGCGCAAGGGTTGTTACTAAAAGACGAAGCAAGTCATTGGAGTATACTTAGTATTGCAATGGAAAGTGGTTTTTCTTCGCTTGCAACCTTCAACCGTGTTTTTAAAAGCATCGTTGGGGTTAACCCTAACGAGTTTCGTAAGCAGAACAACTCAATAGGTGAACAAAAAATCATAGAGCTTACTGACTAGAAATTACAGCTGCTTTTGCGTTAAATGCTCAGCAATGACCTCAAACATGGTTTGTACTTCTATTGGCTTGGCGATGTAGCCTTGCATGCCAGATTCTTTTGCTTTAGTTAGGTCGGCTTCCATGGTGTTGGCGGTCATGGCGATGATTGGAATATGGGCAAACTTTGATTGCTGTTTAATTTTATTCGCGGCGGTATAACCATCCATTCTTGGCATTTGACAGTCCATTAAAATGCAATCGAAAGTGTTTTTCTCAACAGCTTCAATCGCTGCAATGCCGTCTTCGGCGATATCAACAATAAAGCCATTTGAACGCAATATTTGCGATGCGACTTGTTGGTTTAGCGGGTTGTCTTCAACGAGAAGTATTTTTGAGCCCGCGAGCGTTTTAAAACAGGTGTTATCTACTTTGTTTTCCTTTTTAGTAGCGATCCCCATCACATGCTCAAGGGTTTTCAACAGGTTCCCTTTTATAATCGGCTTTAAAAGTATTTCTTCAACGGTTTTATCTAGCGTACTTAGCGTGTCTTTAACTTGTTGGTTTTCAAAAGATGCGAGAATAATGGTTTTTTTAATGTCGATAGAAAGCTGTTTTTTGAGGTTTTCTAAAATGTTATTTTGTTCACAGTTTAAAACGTGCCAATCTAAAAAAATAAAGTCGTAACTATGGCTAATATCGACCTCAGAGAGTTTTTCATCCATGCAATCAATAGTTTTTACATTGATGCTTAATGTGTTGAGCATGCTTTGGAGAATAGCTTCAGGTTGGCCGCTTTGCTCAATAATAAGAGCTCGCTTATGTTTGAAAATGTTTGTGTCGTGGCAGCTTTGCATACCCGATAGCGCAAATGACACATCAAAACTAAAGCAACTCCCTTTGTTTAATTGGCTTTTTACCTCAATGTGACCACCCATAAGCTCGATGATCTTTTTACTGATAACAAGACCTAGACCTGTACCGCCAAACTTACGTGTTGTTGAAACATCGGCTTGTGAAAAAGGCTTAAACACAGTATTTACTTGCTCTTGAGACATACCAATGCCTTGGTCAATGACCTGAAATTTAATACAAATAGAGGTATCGGTTTGTGACTCTTTTGTCATTTTTAGCGTGACATTTTGCTGGTTTGAAAACTTAATAGCATTGCTCAGTAAATTTAACAAAACTTGATTGAGCCTAAGTGCATCACCGATTAAAAATTCAGGAATATCATCGTCAATTTCAAAAATGACTTCGATGTTATTTTTCTCAATTAAGCTACTGGCTAAATTAGCTAGGTTAGCGAGAAAGTTGTTTAGATTAAAATCACTGTTTTCAAGTTCGAGCTTATTGGCTTCTATTTTAGAAAAGTCGAGAATGTCATTGATAATACCAAGCAGTGATTTGGCCGAGAGTTGGATTTTTTCAATGTAATCATATTGTTTGTCGGTTAATTCTGTATCAAGGGCGAGGTGGGCCATGCCTAGAATTGCATTCATTGGCGTGCGGATTTCGTGACTCATATTCGCTAAAAACATCGATTTAGCTTGGTTGGCGGCATCGGCTAACTCTTTGGCTTTATTTAAATCCTGGGTGCGAATGATGACTTCTTGTTCTAGATTTTCGGCAGCATGTTTTAGCGTCATATTGGCTTCATATAACTCTAAGGACTTCTGTTCTAAAAGCGCTTCGGCTTCTTTTCGAGCCTGGCGCTCTCGTTCTATTCTACGTTTGTAGAGTTCTTCATCCACATTAAGCTTCTTTTGTTAGAGTAAAAGTGGCAGATTGATAGTTATCCTCAATCTCGCTTTTAACGGTAATAACTTCATTGAAATGTTCGCATGCGCCCTCAATTAAGCCCTCAGCTAGACATGCAAATGGGTTACCAGAGCGATAAAACATTTGCATTTCGCTCTGGCTAATTCGTTTAGTTTCAAAGCTTGGTAATTCAGCGTCGTTGTAGAGCTTTTTAACCTCAATATGTACGTGTTGGTCAATGGTATCAAGGAATTCAAAAGTACTTTCGACACTATCAAAAAAGTGTGGAAATAAAACAAAAAAACGCTTTAACAAATACTTACCATAAGCATGAACTAGTTCATCAACGGGCTTATTTATGTGATTGCTTAATGAGCTGACCAACATTAACAGCTCTTTATTGTCGTAGTTTCCAACGCTAGTGTAAGCGCCGTTTGAAGTAAGTGAGTTTTCTTCAATGATTTTGTCTGCGACCTCATAAGAAAACTCATTTTCGACCATTTCTAAAAACTCGGTAAAGACGATACCTTTCATATAATTGGCCTAATGATTTTTCATACTTAAAGTTTAGATATAAACAAGAGTTTTACAATTTTTATGTATCAAACTTTAGTATGGCTAGCGATAAAATCAGCTATTAAGTTTTTTGCTTTAAATAACACAGACTTTGTCGGGAGTTGTAGCCATGTAGTTTTCAGATGGTTTTATTAATTGTTTTACAAAAAATAAACATTAATTGTGTTTTTGGGTACATATGGGTAGTCTATCTCTATAGGTAATTTAATATTATAAATAGTTAAGGAAGATAGTCTTGAAGATTTACAGCTCAACTAAGTTGTTAGTGAAAACATTAATAGTACTTTTGTGCTTTACTCAACATACCTTACAGGCACGAGAATGTAGTGCTATGCCAGAATCTGGCAATGTATACTCTGTAATTAATAGGGGGTCTGGCCTTGCACTTGATGTAAATACCAGTGATTCTAGCTCAGCCCCGAATATTATTAGCTACGAATACTGGGGTGGAAATAACCAAAAGTTTCAGCTTATTCAAGAAGCAGATGGCTATTGGATTATTCGCTCTAAATTTAATAATAAAGTTCTTGATGTGTTGAACTCATCGCAATCAAATGGTGCAAATATAATTGCTTATGATGATTGGCAAGGAGCAAATCAACGTTGGTTGTTAAAAGCATCTTCATCGGGCGGCTTCAATATCGTTAATAAGTTAACCGGTAAATCTTTGACAGTTGCAGGCTCAAATAATACTGCAAATGTTTATCAAAATGATGATGCTGGGATCAGTTCACAAAGATGGTTTATTAATCCAGTAAATGGCGACTGTGGGACTACAGGAACCACTCCTAGTGACTTAATAGGTTTTGCATCTCAAGCAGGCCAAGATGGATTGAGCACAACGACCGGTGGTGGTAATAACACTGCCATCACAATATATAGCTGTGATGATTTAAGTACTGCATTGAGTTCTGGCTCTGCTGCGGTTATTCAAGTTCCTGATAACACAGTGATTGATTGTCGAACTGCGAACAGAACGGTACCGGCTTGTCCACTTGATTGTGGCCAATGGGGAGATTACGGTAAAACGTGGTACAGAATACCTGTTGGTAATCAAAGCTGTAGTGAGCTGGGGAGCAGCTCAAACTCAACCGTGAATGTTACCCGTAATGATAGACGTATCATTGTGCAATCAAATAAAACACTGCAAGGGTTGGGTAAAAATTCGAAAATAATTGGTGCCAGCCTCGTTATTAGCAAGCAGCGAAATATTATTATTAAGAACATTATGCTTGAGGATATTAACCCTGCGCTTGTTGAAGCAGGTGATGCTATTTCAATAGATGATAGTAGTCATGTATGGGTTGATCACATGGCATTTAATAAAATAAGTGATGGATATATTGATGTAGACAATAGTCAAAACGTTACCTTAAGTTGGAACCGTTTTTATGGATATAACCCTCAAGTTTGCGCCAACCAGCATTGGTATACCCATTTATTTAGAAACTCTCAAATAACAGCACATCACAATTTTTGGGATACAGCAGCAGGGCGAAACCCTAAAGTGGATGGCTATAATTCACGCGTGCATATGTTTAATAATTACTGGAAGAACATTACTTATTTCTCAATTAGTGCGGGGAATGGCGCTGAGGTTTTAGTGGAAAATAATTACTTTGAAAATTCAGCGAAACCGCACTGGAATCAAGGCTCTGGTTATTTTAGTGCCTCAGGAAATGTTTACACTGGAAGATCAGCAACTGATCAATATCGTGATAGCGGAGCAGCGGTATTTGGTGATGTTCAACTCTATCCATATCGATTAGATGATCCAAATTCTTTGGGCAGTAAAGTGAATGGCGGAACAGGCCCACAATAAATACTTATTGTGAGTTGGAAAAAGCTCAGCTATTACTAAATAGCTGAGCTTAACGTTTTAAATTGCAACTAAGCTTTGCTCCAGCATCGCTTTAATTTGCTTAACAATTTTAGCTTCTGTCTCGGGCTCAAATTGCTGAATACGTGGGGTGTGAATATGCCCTGTAGGGATGTCTGAATTAAGCTCATCACGCAGTCGAATACTACGATACGAAATTTCATTTGATAAGTAGCCGCCACCACCACCTTTGACAGCAATCGCACCTTCTAATTCTTTAAGAGATTGTGGCTCAAATGCTTTTTCAAGCGTAACGACTTTATGATTGTCGTTGATTGGGAATGGCCCTTTGGCTTTTTGCATCTGCTTAACTGGTAAGCTAAAAGTGACAAACTCATTGCCCGGAAGTGGGCGGTCGTTAAGGCTCGAAATTTTCGGTGCAGTGGCTGTGCCGCCATACACAATATTGGCGTTATCGGGCGCCGTTACACTACGGCGTTTACCCGGAAAGCGTTCAAGGTCAAAGTCTTTGCTGCCCATACTGATAGTGGCAATCATATCGACATTGTTAAGTGCGTAATAGGGCGCAAGTAATGATTCGATAATACCTTGATCAAAGTCTTCGTAGCGTACTGGCACCATCACCGTATTGATCTCTGCGCTAATGCCATTGTAATTAATCACTTGGCCATCAAGTAATAATGCCGCAACACCTGATGGGTTACTTTGATTAATATTTCTATCTAATAAGAATGGATCAAAACCTGTAATTAAAATGCGTTTATCGGTTTTTTTACTGTAATCAAGGTCGGTTCGGCCTCGGCTGCCATTTTCAAGCATGGTTAATAACGCGGTTTGTTCACTGTCGGTCATTGCAAACTGAGGTTTGCTGGTGCGAATAATCTTGCTTGAAAGTAAACGTGCCCAATACAGCTCTCGGTCGTCGAAGCTGTTGGTTTTAATTATACGCGCTTTGGCATCGCGCCATAATTGTTTGGCGTAATCATCAATAAGGTCACTTGCTTGCTGATAACTGGTGGCAGCTTGCCATTGTTTTTCAAATTGATTTACTTCATCAGAAAAAGCACTCAACACCTTTGGCATGGCTTTGCTGGCTTTTTCAATACGCAGTTCTTCAACGGTTAAATTGGCTGCAAATGCAGTAAATGACGAGGCGATTAAGCTAGTGGCAAGTAAAACTTTTTTCATGATTATCCTATTTAGTTACAGCAGGTTTTGTAGGCTTGAGTTAACTATCCTATGGATAAAAGCTGAGCGCAAATAAAATCGCTCAAAACAGAATTAGAGAAATAATGAATGAACAGAGGTAGCGCTTTTGCTCAATACTTTACCTCAAAGGAAGGACTTTAAATGTTCGATATGAGTTAATTAATTATCGTTTTTCGGTAATTTTGGTTTGTTTTTTAACTTTTTCAGTGCCATATTAGTTTTTTTACTAGAAGGATCGTGAAAATGAAATTTGGTTCTATAGCAATCGTTTCGCTGATTGTGTTGTTATTAACTGGTTGTACGACAATTAAAGTTGAGGAGTCTCACTTTTTGTATCCGGATAAAAAAATAACGATGCAGGATATACAAAATGTTGATGCGACAGCCAAAAAGCAAGAAGTAACTTTATCCACCGATGAAGGCATCACTCTTAAGGGCACCCTAATTAAAGTTGCAGATGCACGCGCAACAGTTATTTACTTTGGTGGCAACCAGTTTCGCGTTAGTGCCGCAGGCGGGGATCCTGCCAAGCTACTTTTACCTTTTCAGGTAAATATTCTAATGATGGACCATCGCGGTTATGGGCTGAGTTCTGGAGTACCCAGTGTGGCTAACCTAAAAGCTGATGCATTACTGGTGTTTGATTATGTGAAAAGCAGAGCCGATCTAAGTACTTTGCCTGTGGTGATCCATGGTCATTCTTTAGGAAGTATGATCGCAGGTTATGTTGCCAGTCAGCGCAACGTCGATGCTCTCGTACTCGAAGGCAGTGTGACAAATGTTGAGCAGATGACAGCAGCACGAATTCCGTGGTTTGCTAAACCGTTTGTTAGTGTTGAATTTAGTGAAGAGATTAATCAAGTTGATAATTTAAAAGTATTACAAGTTTACCAAGCACCGCTATTAATAATCACCGGTGAAAAAGACACACAAACGCCACCTGAGTTAGCGGAAGATTTATATCAACATGCAAAATCTCAGCAAAAGCAGCTTTACATTGCAAAAGGTAAGCATCATTCAAATGCGTTGACAGGTAAGCAAATAGCGACTCACTATGAGCAACTTTTAAAACAAATAACACTGAGTAAATCGTCATGAAAAAAATAGTGTGGATGAGTACGCTGATCTTAAGCTTGCTACTTTTTACGCTGATTAGTTTGTTAGTAACAAGTATTATTGTCCTTTTCAGTGACAGTGATGTGTTAAGTTTTACGCAAAGTAACGGTGCGCATATGTGGATTGGCCTTGAAGTCAGTGGATCTTGGCAAGGAATCGCTCAGACATTGGGTGAGCATGGCTTTGATAGTGTTTTATGGCTGGGTCTTGTGCAATTGCTGCCGTTTTTTCTTATCAATATAATTTTGATTCGGTTATTTCTGCTTTACCGATGTGGATCTTTTTTCACTATTGAAAATATCCAATGTTTTAAATGGTTAGGTGGCGTATTATTAGCGCAATTTGCACTAGTTGTATGCTATCCACCACTACTTATAACTCTTCTTAATTTTGCAACAGGAACTGATATGGGAAGAGTCGTGACGATACAAGATACTGATATTATAGGTTTAGTGGTGGGGTTGATTATTTATGTTATTGGTTGGATTATGGGCCAAGCACAGCAACTACAAGAAGAGCAAGAGTTAGTGATTTAATGGCGATTATTATTGATTTAGATGTTGTGTTAGCTAAGCGAAAAATGAAATCTACAGAATTAGCTGAAGCGATAGGTATTACGCCACAAAACTTATCCGTTCTTAGGGCTGGGCGAGCTAAAGCTGTACGCTTTACAACCTTAGATGCAATTTGTAAGCACTTAGGTTGTCAGCCAGGTGATATTCTGCGTTTTGAAGATGACTAACGCAAAATGAGTTTTGTTTGTTTAGTTTGAGCGTCTTTTAATAACTTGCGGTATTTTGCCGGGGTGACGTGCATTATTGCTTTGAACTCTTTGATTAAATGGGGCTGATCGGTAAAGCCACACTCTACAGCAATATCTGCAAAGCTTTGCTCAGGGTTCTCCTTAATTGCTTGTTTAGCCAGTTTTACTCGGTAAATACGTTCAAAATATTTAGGTGTGACACCACATTGCTCCTTAACCTGCCTTTCAAGCTGACGTTGGCTCAGTGGGGCACGCTGATAAGCCGTTTCGAGAGGCGTTAACTCAATGAGATTACGGATTAAATGTTTTGAGTGTTTATTATGTTGATTTAATCTGTGCTGGCTAGTGAAATACGATTTGACCAAGGTCACAAACTTTTCGAGGTTGGCACTCTGTTGCAAGGTTTTTGCTATAGCATTTAATGAGCTCTTTGCGACGATAGGGTGTGCAGAGCGTTCAAGTTCAGGTAATACGGTCGGGTTAAAACGAATACCACAGAACACAGCATTTTCTGAAAAAGTAAGTTTAGAAGCATGTGTAGATGTTTGTTGGAATGCATAAGGGGGGAGCAACTGATGGTCATCAAGCAGTAGCTCACCTGCAACAGGAAATATAACACCTGTAGCTCCGTCACAAGCAAGCCATTGCTCCCCTTGAAAATTCGCCTTGGCAAACCAAATAGCTTGAATACTTTGGGCAATATCACCTTTAGGGGTCATCAGTTCTAAGGTAAGGTGGTTACTCATTAAACTCCACTTCAGGTTTAAACATTTTCACAATACGGTTCCAACTATTTATAGCATTAATAGCGATTGTGAGAGCGACTAACCCTTCGTCTGTAAATTCTTTAACTAGCGATTGGTAGAAAGTATCATCAATTGGCTGTGCTTGTGTCAATTTTTCTGACAAAGTTAGCGCAAGTTGTTCTTGGTTAGTGTAAAAGGGCATATCTTTCCAAGCACATAAACCAATAATACGGTTCGTAGTTTCACCATAGTCTTTTGCTTGTTGTGTGTGCATCGCAATACAAAAAGCACATTGATTAAGTTGCGACACTCTTAATTTAATAAGCTCCCATGTTTTTAAGCTGAAAGTCGTTTCGGCAGCCTGTTTTATAAGTTGCTCTTGTTCCATTAGGTGCTTTATTAGCAGTGGTTGTAAAGAAAAATAGTTAGCTCGTTTCATAAATGATCCTTAAATAATATTTTCAACGAGCTTAGTGCTTATGCATTGTTTAATATTGCAAAAAAACGACATTTTATAGAGTTTCTTAGACACGCCAATTAGCACCTTATTTTGAATCCTGCTATGCTACGCGCATTTGCAACACTGAGTATTTGAGATGATTAACGATAACGATGTAATTGAAACATTAGATGAGTTAGAAACGTTTTTACGCCTAGTTGAAAATGGCGGTTTAGGGCTTGAGAACGTAGCCGGAGTTGCACTTGCTACAAACAATAGTGATGGTCGCCCATTTGTTGCGGTGCTTGATGATAGTCATAAGCTGCTACTGGGTCGTTACGTAAGTAATGATGTTTATGAAAACGGTAAAGATATGATCCGTTATGGGACTAAAAAAGCACATTAGCGTTTTTCATATTGATAATGAATTGCTATAGTGGCGGCTCGTTTTCATGATTATCTATTAGTTTTAGTTAGTTTTAAAAGGAAGTTTGTTTATGAGGTTTTTAATGTTGGCCTTGGTTGGTTTAGCTTTATCTGGATGCGCAAACTCAGGTAAAGAACAAGCAAGTAACGATGGCTTAATTTGTAAAATGGAAAAACCGACTGGCAGCAATATTGCTACTCGCGTGTGTCGTACACCTGAACAAATTGCTGCTTTGGAAAAAGAAGGTAAGCAAGGGATTCGTGATATTCAAAGAAATAGCACTAATACAATAAAGTGAATTAGTGGCTGCAATAAGCTCTATAGTATTTTAGCGTTTCAATGGCCACATGTTAATTGTGGCCATTTTTTTTGATTGTATTTTGATATTTTATTTTGTGCGATGACGCTGCTGTACGTCACTTGCAAAATATCCATATAAACAGAACTAAGTTTAATTTTTGCTGGCGTTCTTTTGTATCTAATAACTAATAATGTTAATGGTTTAGCTAATAGTGTTAAGTTCTCTATGAATACTCATTACCAGTTCGCTAGGAATGCATAACTGATTGGCCAATGTGTCTAAGTAGTGTTTAGAAACTGTTTGGTTCAAATCAATTGCACTGGCACTGGCTGCATATACTTCAATACCCATTTGTGCGTTTGGCACAGCGGCAACTAACTCTGATAGTTGCATTGGTTTTCTTAGCTCATCAAACAGCATGGCTTTTTCTTGCACTGACAATTGCATTGTTTCTACTTGTGCGAAGATTTTTTGTCTTTCGGTTTCATCAATGTGGCCATCAGCATAGGCAGCTGCAATCATAGCGCGCATGAGTAATAATTGCCCATCACTGTGATTATCGTCGATTGCATCAGTGAATGACTGCTCAGGCAGCGTGGCGGGAGTAAAATCAAAACCACGTGAACTAGTTTGCTGAACTGGGGCTGATTTTTGCTCTGAATATTGTTTATAGGCTTTCCAGGCAAGACCACCTACAGCAGCCAATGCTCCGTATTTAACGGCTTTTTTACTGCTCTTTTTACTTTTTCCGCCCATCAAGCTCGTTAGCCCACCGCCGGCAACACCACCCAAAAAGCCATTCAGCGCGCCTGATTTATTTAAATTACCCACTAATTTTTGTAAGTCTTTCATTGTTCTCTCCTTGCAGATATGTGCCCAGATTAGGTGATTTAAAATCAAAAGGAAACGAGATAAATGTTACAAAACACATCAGTTAACAATTGGTGGTATATTTTTATTGGGTATTCTATCGGCAATATTAAAATCTGCTATTGGGGTGAATAGGGATTAACTTAAGTCAAGAAAGCCAGCAAACTAGCTGGCTATCTATTGGTGAAAATATAAGGTTTAAATTAAGGTAAACGTCCCTTGCATAATTGCGTAGTGACCAGGGTATGAGCAGAAAAATGCATAATTTTCGCCCTCTTTTAAAAGGTTGCTTGCGAAGGTTACGCTGGTTTGTTCGCCACCCCCTATAATTTTAGTTGCAGCAAGTACACGACTATCACCTTCTTTTAGGTAATTTTTGTCAAGCCCTGCGCCCATGCCATCGCTGGCGATATCTGGAATATCTGCTTGTTTAGAAAGCACCCAGTTATGGCCCATGGCATTTTTTGGTAATTTGCCAGTATGTTTTAGTGTTACCGTCACTTCTTTACAGCTTTTTGGGGCTGTTAATGACTTAGTTGAAAACTGCATCATATCGTTTGATTCAATTGTTAGTTCACATTCATTAGCATTTGCTGAAGCTGTAAGAATAAACAAAATAGAGCCTAAAATTTTCTTCATGGTATTCTCCTTAAATGAACATATTTATACAGTGGCACGTGCATCTTTAGTTAGTTGAACAAGTGCTTTTCGTACTGCTTGAGGGTTATCACATACCTCATTAAAAGGGATGTAGTAGTTCTTATTATGGCTTCTGATGTAGCAGCCTTGCGGTAGCAAACCATTCATAACGGGTGCTGTGTCGTCAACGTGGTAGTGATGGTTTAGAATTAAGGACATTGCATCTTTGTGGTCTTCGTTCATATGATTGATCATATGCAGCTCTTGGTTGTCATCCCATGCTTTTTCTGATGTAAGCCATTCATCTTTTTCAATCCAAAAAATCTTGCCAAAGCCGCCTATATAGCGAATGCGAACAGGGTCTAATTGCCATAAGTTAAAGTCATGAGCGCTACGATAAGAGTCAGCTTCTGGGTATAAAGCAATATATTTGTTGAGTAATACTTCAGCATGTTCTGCTGGAACTAATGAGCCATCACCCACGATGGTTACTCGACCATGTTCGTTTTGATCGCCTGTTTGCGCTGCATCAAATATTGTTAGGCTCATGCGCTTGTCGTGAACTAGGTTTTTAGTGTGTTGAGCAATATCGCTGATAAAAAAATACAGTTTTCCTTGCTCATCACACATGTAAGGAGTTACAGAGCCAAATGGATAGCCGCGTAAATTATATGAAAGGGTAGACATTACTCCGCTATTTTTTTTGTATACCAATTGCTTGGCGTCGTTGACGGCTTGTGTTCTCATGAAAACTCCTGACGTTGAGAATAAATCATTGGGGCGTCATGCAGTGGATGTGACTTAACATACAAAGGCATGGCGTAAATGTGTTTTAAATTATGTTCAGTGAGGACATCTGATGTTCTGCCAGACGCCAAAATGTGTTTTTGATGCAACATAATAATGTCGCTGGTATAAAGACTTGCTAAATTTAAGTCGTGGATTGCAATAATGGCGGCATTGCCTTGCTCAACAAACTTGTTAACACAACCCAATAAAGCATGCTGGTGGCGCATATCGAGCGCTGAAGTTGGCTCATCTAATAACATGAGCTTCGGCTGAGCATCATCACTAAATGCATCGAGTTGCGCTAAACAACGCGCCATATTCACTCGTTGTAACTCGCCGCCCGATAAAGCCGTGGCACGACGATCTCTCAAGTGACCCAGCTCCATAAAATCAATGTATTGAGCTACTTTTTTAGCACAGTGCTGCGTTGTTTCTTTGTAAGGGTAGCGCCCCATTGCGACAAGCTCTTGCACTGTGAATGCAAAACCTAGCTGCTGAGACTGCATAACAACGGCACGTTGATGGGCCAGTTTAGCTTGGCTAAATTTTGCTAAGGGGTGGTTGTGGAGCAGTATTTCACCTTGATAAGGATGACTTCCGGCTAGAGTGTGGAGCAAGGTGGATTTTCCAGCTCCATTTTCACCAATTAAGCCCACACATTGACCTGCTTTAATCTCACCAGTTAAATCTTGCAAGATGGCTTTTTCGCCGTAATTAACACTTAAGTTATTAAAACTAAGCAATTGCGCCTCCTTGCTTACTTTTTAAAATAAGGTAGATAAACAAAGGCGCACCAAGTAGGGCGGTGATAATCCCAATAGGAAGTTCTGCTGGCATGACTAATGTGCGTGCGAGCCAATCAGAGAGTAATAAAACGATAATGCCAAGCAACATACACAAAGGCATCATAACCCGTAAATGGGGACCCACCATAAGCCTTGCAATATGCGGAACAACCAAACCAACAAACCCGATTAAGCCTGTCATTGCGACACTTGCTCCCACACCTAATGCAACTAAAATAATGATTTGAAATTTAAGGGTCTGCGTGTTTATTCCTAAATACTGAGCTTGTGATTCACCTAGCAGTAAACAATTCATAGGTTCTTTTAAATACCACAGGCCAATTGCACTGATAAGTAACAGTGGTAATGCTTGATTTAAATTAGCCCACGTAGCACCGCCAAGTGAGCCCATAGTCCAATAGTTTATTAACCTCAGCGCACTGTCATCAGCATAAAAACTTAATAACCCTATTAATGCAAAGGCAAGAGCGTTTACTGCTACACCGACCAAAATCAAGGTCGTCACATTAACTTGACCGGCCTGTTTAGCGATAAGGTAAACAAAAATCGTGACAGACAATGCACCTAAAAATGCGGCATAAGGTAAATATTTATCGGCTTGAAAATCAAATTTCGCACCCAGTGCGATAAATGCCACTGCAATAACTGCAGCGCCTGAGCTAATACCAATAATAGATGGGTCGGCAAGTGGATTACGGCACAGGGCTTGAGTTGCCGTGCCAGTTTGAGCCAGCACTAAACCAATCATTACTGCTAACATAAAACGTGGTAAACGAATTTGCGTAACAACATTAATTTGTAACGGGTCAAACTGTGTAAAGTGCTCTGGCGCAAGCCAAGCAATAGCTAAACGCCAGTCCCAGCCGGCGGGGCCAAATCCAATACTTAGTAAAGATAAGGCGGCAATACTCAGAACGCAAAGGACTATCCATTTATTAGGAAAAAGCCTTGTTCTTAGCTCTATTGGTAAAGTAATTGAACCGTTCATAGCTTATTGCGATATTCACTAACTTGCTCAATGGCAATAGCTATTCTTGGTGTTAACCCCAATGATAATAAACTATCCATAACCAGTAACTTACAGTTTTGTGCTGCTTTTAATAAAGATAAAGCGGGCAGCTTACAAAATGCATCTTTACCACCTAATGAGTAAACGACATGAGCAGGTGCAATAATAAAATCGGGTTGCTCTACGGCAAGGATCTCTCTATTTAATGGTTTAAAGCCTGAGTGAGTCTGCGCTAAGTTTTTAATTCCAGTATATTCAAACAACATTTGCGGCACGGTATCAGTACCGGCAGCAACTAAGCCTCTATCATTGGCCGATAATAGAAAAAGTGCTTTTTTACCAGTAAGCGAAGATTTTTCAGGTAAGCTATTTTGGATTTTTTGATTTAAAGCACGTGCTTGCTCTTGCGCACCTAATTCATTACCTAAATTAGTAATTAAGCTATTTAGCTCACTGATAGAGTCTGGCTTAGGGTAGGTTTTTAACGTTACACCAGTCGAACTGATTTGTTTCAATACTTCAGGTCTGCCAGTTCCTTCAAGTGCAAAAAGTGCCGTTGGGCGTAAAGAAAGTACACCTTCCGCAGCAAGATCGCGGTAATACCCAACCTGAGGTAACTCTGTGGCCGCTTTTGGATACATACTCGATTGATCAACACCTACTAGCTCTTGCTGCTGACCTAACGCGAATATAATTTCTGTTAATGTTCCTCCGGCACTTACTATTCGTTGCTCAGCGAAGACTGAGCTTGAAAGCAGTAATAACATGACGCTTAAGTATTTCATATTTGCACTCACTTGAATGATAGTAGCCCTATTATAATTAATTAAATGCAAATGAAAATAGTTATCACAATCAATTGATTGTTGGTGTGGTAAAAATATTACCAAATTAAATAGTATGTTCCATTATGTTTTTCATTCTTTATTTTATGATAATCGTAAAATAAAGTTTGACAATCATAAATCCGCTGTGTACTTTTTAGACTATGAAAATACGAATCAACCTAGATATAGAATTGGCAAAGAACAAAATGCAGCTGAAAGAGCTATCTCAGCGCATTGATATTTCTATGACCAATTTATCATTGCTAAAAAACGGAAAAGTGAAAGCGATCCGCTTTAGTACCCTTGAAGCTATTTGTGAAGAGCTTAATTGCCAACCCGGCGATATTTTGGTGTACGAACGCGATAGCGAATAACTTTACAACGCAACAGGATTTTGGAGGGCATATGCTCAACCGTGACTATTTACTACCCGGCATAGCAGCAGGATTACTTGCTGTCATTTTTCCCATGTACTGGATCTCAGTTTTTGGCGAAACACTTGATGGCTTAGGAGAGGCGCTTAAGCTTGATTTACAAAGCTTAAGTTTTTCAGACTTTGTGTTCGTGCTCATCGGTGCACTTGAAATTTACGTTTACCTGAGTTTACGCAAGGCACTAAAAGATATGTTTGATGTTGAAGGTGTACGCATCTTGTTATGTGTGTTGGCGGTGTTGGTATTAGCTTTTCATGCCACTGTGTTATGTGATGTTTATCTTGCTGTTGCAGGTGATAAAGCATCGAATGATGTCGTAGAAAGTATTTCAATTATTGCCATGGTGGTCTCGGCTGGGAGTTTAGGCTTGTATGCGTTAGTGGGTTTGATCACAGCCGCATTATTACTGACAAAACGCCATGGTATGTCATCGCTGCTAACGGTGTTTTCTATCCTATTGTTGCTGATGTGCATCTTACAGCTAACGGTGATTTTTGCTTATTTGAATGTGTTTTTATTCCCTGCAGCATTATTAATTTTAATGGTGTTCTTTATCAAAAAACCTGAGCAAATTGAAGTGATTTAACAACGCTTTGTAACATAAGGAATAGGGTATGAGCTGGTTTAAAACGATTCTGTTAACGCTATTTTTGTCATTTGTTTGGGCTGCTACCTGCGTATATGGTGGTGTCAGTGGTTGGTTTTTAAAACCCATTGCCGAAACTGGCAACACTGAGCAGTTTATTGCTAATAGTCAGGTGCTGATTGCTAACAAACACGTAAACATCGCTTATGTTTTGATTGAAAATGGCCAAGTGGTTTTTCAAGATTACTCAAAAAGCAAAGATGAAATAACCGCCAATACTCTGTTCCCCGTGGCATCACTGAGTAAATTTATTACCGCCTATGGCGTGATTACTCTGGCTGAGCAACAACAAATTCGTTTAGAACGCGCGATTAATGAGCAACTGACGGGCTGGCAGTTACCTGAATCAGAGTTTGATAATCAAACTGTTAGCCTTGCTCATCTGTTATCTCATACTGCGGGGCTTGGTGATGGTTTAGGCTTTGCTGATATTGAGCTAAATGAAACTGTACCAAGCTTGCTTGAGTCACTAAACAAGCCGATATCATCAACGGGTGTGCGTGAAATTAAAGTCACCAAGCCTGTGGGCGATTTTCAGTATTCTGGGGGCGGCTATTTGATGCTGGAGCTGCTGGTAGAAGAGAAAACGAATCAACGCTTTGCAACTTGGATGGCTGATAACGTCTTTAAGCCAGTTAATATGACTGATGCCAGTTACGATGTACTCACTGAGTTAGACAATATCGCACCTGCTTATGATAAAAGCGGGCAAGCTGCTGGGCATTTTCAATACGCATCGGCAGCGGCAACAGGCTTACTGGCAAGTAGCCATGACTTAATCGCTTTAGTGCAAGCATTAACATCACCTCAAACAGGGCAGTTAAGCCCGCAAATGATCAGTACCATGCGAGAGCCATTGGCTATTAGCTTAGGCGCACCAATTTGGGGGCTAGGTACCATGCTTTATGCGCCAACAGCATCGGGAGATTTTGTGTTTGGCCATGACGGCGCAAATGAACCGGCAATAAATAGCACGCTTCGTATTAACCCAGATAACAATGATGCAATCATCGTAGTTAGTAGCGGCGGTGAACATATTGCATCAAAACTCGGGTATGAATGGACGCTTTGGCAAACCGGTTCCCCCGACTTTTTAGCGTTTGATGTTGCCCTGCAAAGTGCTTTTGTACCCTGCTTATTAGGCCTTGGCATCATCTTGATAGGTATGCTTGTGGTGCGCTTCAAAAAAGCGAAATAAGCAATTGATGTTAGGTTTAAATTATTTTTCTGCTTTACCCGGTAATTAGTAGCATTGTCATTGTTCATTAACGTGAACAGCTATAGTATTTGCTATACATTGATTATTCAGGGTAGGGCGCATGTTACGATTTTTTTCTATAGACCAAGGTGTGATCACAGAAACAGAGCCAGCTGCTGATATGCCTCTTGCAACCGCTATTAAGAATGCCCATTGGATTGATACTATAAATCCGACTGAAGAAGAACGACAAGCGCTGGCAAGCACCCTTAATATCACCTTACCCGGCGCTGATGATGTTGAAGAAATCGAGGCCTCTTCTCGTTGCTTTATCGACCATGAAGGCTTGCATGTGCATGCGCTTTTCATGTCACCAAACGAAGGGCGCTTTAACACGGTAACCGTAGCTTGTTTGTTACAAGACAACTGTTTGCTGACAATCCGCGATGATGAACTAGCCGATTTTCGTCTATTACGACTACGTGCTCGGAAAGGGCAAGTGGCGTGTGATAATCCAAAGCAACTTTTGGTGACTTTATTTGACCAAAAAGTCGAAAACCACGCTGATATGCTTGAAGACATGCATCATCAGTTAGAAAAACTCAGTGCCTATGTACTTGAAGAGGATGACTCTGACTTAGAAGAAGCCGTTAGCCGAATTTCTCGCCTTGAAGATAATAACGGTAAGGTGCGTTTATGTTTGATGGATACGCGCCGGAATATTTCGTTTTTACTGCGCCACCTAGGAGCGCCGACAGAAGACCGCGAATCACTACGTGAAATTGTACTCGATATTGATACCCTTATGTCTCACTGTACATTTTTGTTTGATAAGGTGAATTTCTTAATGGACTCGACTCAGGGTTTTATTAACATCGAACAAAACCAAATTATCAAAACCTTCTCTATCGCCTCAGTGGTGTTTTTACCTCCAACCGTTGTCGCCAGTATTTATGGGATGAATTTTAACAGCATGCCTGAACTGCAATGGGCATGGGGTTACCCGTTTGCAATTGGCATTATGTTGCTGTCTGGCTTTGCACCTTACTTGTTCTTTAAACATAAAGGTTGGTTGTAACAAAGCATAAAAAAGCCCAGCAAATGCTGGGCAAGGGGTCTTCGGATAGACCTAGGGGGTTTAACCTTTCAATTCGCCGGTAGACGATTCAATATGCGCACGAACAAACCATTGGAATTGTTCTAAATCAGCCAGTTGGCCGGTGATCATATCTTCAGAAACTGGGTCTAGCTCACCAAGCTTATCGATAGCTGCACGGTGGTCTTTATTAACACCGTTATACACTTTATCAAGCGCTGTTAGGTGGTCAGTAACTAAGCCTTTACCAATTGAATAATCTTGCCAAGTACGGCGTTCTACAATTGATTGAGGTGTGCCAACAGGTACGCCGCCCATGGTTGCAATACGCTCTGCAATCGTGTCAGTCATCTCTTGCACTGCGCTTACTTGTGGGTCTAACATTTCGTGTACACCAATAAAATTAGGACCAACAACATTCCAATGAATGTGTTTTAAAGTGAGGTGTAAATCGATTAAAGCGACCATGCGTTGGTCTAGAATAGCAATCGTGTCCGCTGCAGCTTGGTCTTTAACACCCGGTGCTGTAAATTCTGCGATTTTTGATGATGAATTACTCATTACTCCTCCGAGATTATCTGTAAATTTCCTTTCGCTTTTAATCTAAAAAGCATGTGTAATTACACAGAAGCAAGCGTTGTGCCTAATAATTTTTAAACTATAAGGTTCTGAATTTAATAGATTAATTTTATTTAAGTCTTGAGGGAGGGTGATACTAGCTAAGAAGAAGTATGAAAACTCTGCACACCTTCTGTAAAAAATTCAGTGTGCAGATACAAAGTTACGACTTAAGAAAGTAAAGCCGCCGCTAAACGAACAAAATCAGATGAGGTTAGAATGCCCACTAGGTTGTTATCTTTATCAACCACAGGCATGCAGCCATGACGGTTTTCAACAAAAAACTTAGCAACTTCGTGTAGCGGTTGCTCTGGCGAGATACTGGTAAAATCGGTAGCCATAATATCAACCACTTTAGTTTGCTTTTCCTTGCGTTCGAGGGCGCTGGCACTGTAATTAGCCATGATATTCATTACCTGAGCAATCATGATTTTTTGTGTTAACATGCCAACCAAACCACCATGCTCATTGATCACAGGGATATGACGAACATTTTTCTCTTTCATTAGATTATGAGCATCATGCAGGGTATTTTGCGCGCTAATAGCAAATGGGTCTGGCGTCATTAAATCACTAACTAGGTGTGTCATGGCTACATCCTTACAATTAATCAAGTTGTGGTAAGTTTAGCGCTTATCTAGTTAATTTCACTTAAGTGAGATCAAAGTATTAGTGATTAACGGTGTAATTACTTATGCAGTTCAGCAGTAGGTAAAAAGATGTAATGAGGATAATTTTTACCTTTAAATATTAATTTTATGAATTATTAGCTTGTTCAATTAGCGTATAAGCATCATGCGCTTTTTCACTTGGTTTTATGCCTTTTCCTAAAATGATTGTTAATTGTACGGCTATTGTGCGCTCTAATAACGTTGACTCATGCAGTGCTGGCGAAGTTTGACTTGTGCAGGTTAATAAACCGCAGTGGGCTCTTTGCTCAAAACGTGGTTTGTTAGTGGGCTTGGTGCGTTCAACATCAACTGCCTGCTCGGCAACGAGAAACCAGTCATAACCGGTGTCTATCGTAATGTTGGCGGCTTGCAGCATACTTTGCTCAAGCGCTGAGCGCTTTGAACCGTGACGAGTCTCGTATCGAAGGATATATTGATTATCTGCAAGCTGCTTAGTTGTTAGGCCAGGAATGTTTTTATCATTCGAATGTTGGCTGCTGGTGCAGCCAATTAATACAATGGCAATATAAGCTAATAATACGTGTTTCATGATTGTCTCGCTTATTGCCAATGGCTAGTCAGTGCTTGTTGTTCGGCGTTACGATCTAACGGTTGGCCTTGAATGTGCTCGTCGATGTAACTATCAAGCGCAGGTGTTTTACTTGCTAAGCGATAGCTTTGGCTTGACATTGCGCGTTGCTCGCTCGATGCATGAAGCTGCCAAATTCCTTGTTGTTTACAAGCAATATGTGTTTGCTGGGTAGTTTTAGAATACAGCGTGTATTGGCGGCAAAAATCGCCATTAGTATTAACAAAGCTAAGCTGTGCAGTTAGGCTTCTGTTTGTATCTAATAGTGTGTTGTCGCCACTCAGTTGTTGATCTAATGCGTTGGCAATGGGTTGTTCCAAACCTTGTTGTTGAACAAAGCTAGCAATAGCGACTGTAAAAAGCACCGCAATACTTGCTGCAACGGCCATTTGTTTGCGACCAGCTAGTTTAATTTGCTGCCATTTGGATAGCGAAACGACATTCTCTTTATTATGTTGCTCGATTGTTTGTGCAAGTTCATCAGACAAGGGCATTGCATCAATCTGTGCTGCGTGTTGTTTAACTAGCATGTCAACTTCAGATAGTTCAGCTAGGCGTAAAGCGAGTTGCTCATCTTCAGCAATTGCATTACGTATTGCGTCCATTTCGTTTGCTGGTAATTCATTGTCTAAAAAAGCACTGAGTGTTTGGTCATCAATCTTCATGCGTTTTCCTTAGTGAAATCAGGCTTAATTAATTGATAAAGTGCAGCTCTGGCTCGTGACAATTTACTCATCACGGTGCCAACAGGTATTTCGAGGGTGTGCGCAACATCTTTGTAAGCCATACCTTGCACTGCCACGAGGGATACAATAGCGCGTTGTTCATCTGGCAAGGTTGTTAAAGCGTTATTTACCCGCTGCAAAGTCTCTTGGGTTGCGAAACTCTCTTGTTCATCGTCACAGATGGGTTCTTGAAGTTCTGTATTTTGAACTGCCTTTAAGCGCACTTTTTGCGAGCGGTATACGTCGATCCAAACATTGCGACAGATCTTGAAAGCCCATTTTAGTGGTTCAATATCATCGGGCATGCCTTTTTGTAAAAGTTTCTCGATGGTCATTTGTACAATATCATCGGCATCTGCTTGATTGCCGGTAAGCGAAAATGCAAAACGTCGCAGCGCTGGTAATAAACTGGTTACTGTATTTGTCATAGTTTCCCTTATTGGTTAGGGTAAGGGCCGATTAATGAAGTAACTCATCAATGATTCAGCCAACTCACACTACTATAACGAGCAAGAAAAAGTTTTATTCCCAATAAATGCAATTTTTCTTTCACTGAAACGTTATAGTAGTACCTAACTAAATGAGAAGTCACTGTAACATGAAATTGAAATCAGTCATTTTAAGTAGTTTGCTGTTTACTTCAAGTACGCTATCAGCTGCGATTATCAAGCCAATAAATGGTGTGATAGAACAGGTAGATCCTGTTATTAATCAACTTGAACCGCGCATAACCAGCCAAGTAGAAAGCATACGCAAACATGAGTTAATCGACGACGCAACAGCCATTGTGACCTCGCTACCCAAAAGGCTAGAGATACTCAATCAGTTACAGGCTCCTGCATTTGTTGAAGTCGATGTTGAGCATGGTTTTCGTGCAGTTGAAAGGCAATGGATAATGCTGGCGAATGAACAGCATCAAGAAAAACTGTTGCAAATTGGCGCGCAAATTATCGTCACTAAACAATACACGTCATTGGGTTTGTCATTAGTGCGGTTTGTTGTCCCGACCAATTACGATTCAAAAGCGCATTTGCAACGTTTACTTTCACTCGATGATGCAGCGTTATTGGACAGAAATCATATTTATCAAGCGCAAAATGGTTCTCAACAAGATGCGTCTTCATCAAAGCTTACAGCAACGTGTGACTGGCCTGTGAAAATTGGCATGATTGATAGTGCGATTGATACGACTCATCCGGGATTTAGTAACACACAGATAAAAACGCAGTCATTTCTTGCAAATGACTTAGTTTCACCCGATTTGCACGGCACTGCGGTTGCTGGCGTTTTGGTAGGTAAGTATGGGCAGCTCATGCCGTTATTAACTGAGGCAACATTATACAGCGCGGCGGTGTTTTATCAGCAGTCTGATTTATCACAAGGGGCGACATTAGCTGCAATAGTTGAAGCACTTGATTGGTTGGTTGCTAACGAGGTGCCTGTTATCAATATGAGTTTTACTGGGCCCGACAACGCTATTTTAGCGGCAGCAATCAATGCTACAGCGGCTAAACAAGTAACTTTAGTGGCGGCTGCAGGCAATGAAGGACCTGCTGCGCTGCCACTTTATCCTGCGGCATACCAACATGTCATTGCTGTCACGGCACTAGATAGCCAAAACCGAATTTATCGCTGGTCAAATAAAGGTGATTATATTGATTTTGCGGCATTAGGCGTCAATGTCATGACGTTAAAAGCTGGGGGGGATCTTGGTCGGGAATCTGGAACCTCTATTGCCGCGCCGCGTATTTCAGCGGCGGCTGCATGCTTAGCGGCAAAGCCAAATGCTTCTCCTAAAAACATTTACCAGGCGTTACAGCAACAAGCGAATGATTTAGGTGAAGTAGGCAAAGATGCGGTGTTTGGACATGGCGTAATCGATTAAAAGCTGGCTTTTAATGACAGCGAAGCAATACTTTGGGTATAGGTGTTTGCTGCCAGCTTAGATTGATAATCGCCGTACTCTGCTTCAGTAACAATTTGCAAAGAGTCAAAAACAGAAAGCTGCCAAAATGCGCTGACTACACTGCGACTTTCATCCCGAGATGGCTCGCTTTGTGTAAGTGGTTGGTTGATAACTTCTTGGTAGTTTTTATCTTGATAGCGCCAGCTTAATCCTGCTTTATTGCTTATATCAAACGCTTTAAAACGATGAGTGATGCCCGTATTTAAGCCCCAACTTTTAAAGTTGAATTGCTCTGAATCAGCACTTTCTCTATCTAAACTAGCGCCTAAAAGAAGCATCGTTTTACCCTGATTAATAAAGTAATACAGGTTTGAATCAAGCCCTAACCCTTTTGCATCGCGCATTGACTGTGTGGCGAATTGTTTATCTGATGCCCTAATTGCAGTACGCAGATAGGTTGTTGGATTAAAGTAATGGCCCACATACAAACTTGCTTGATCCAAGGTTAAAAAAGTTTCTTTTGCTACTTTTGCTAAAGCGCCGTCATAACGAATACCTACATCAGTACCAGAAAGGCTATAGCTAGAATCAAGGCTGTATTGATGCAATGCCAAGTCGTACTGGTCAAGCTGATTATAATTGGTTTGCTCGTATCGATAACTTGGTGTGAACTTAAGGTTGTCAGTTGCATGTAACTCAGCGCTAACGCCAGCTTTAAGTATTGAACCCGTATCACTTTGTGAAGAAATATCATCTAACTCTTTAATGGCTAAATCGGAGTTAGTCGTTAAGCCAATTTGTGCATCAGCATGAAAAGTTGCATCCGAAGCAAATACTTGAATGCTTGTGGTTAACGCACTTAAGGTGATGAGCTTATTAATTGTACGCATAATAATCTCCTAAAGGAGCGCCGGGGGATAACCCGGCACGCTATTGGTTAAAGGCCTAAGTTCAAGCTGTTTTGAATGTTATTAACGACTTCGGTAGTCGTCGCTGCGGATACTTGCTCAGCAACTTGTTGATTGACGCTGTTGCTAACAGTTGATGAAATGGTTTGCTCAACACTACTTTGTACAGAGCTCATTGCAGCTTGTTGTACATTACTAATCAGTGATGATTGCAGGTCATTAGTGATTTGCGAGGCCTGACTTAGACCAGCAGAGCTTAGCTCACTAGGCTCTAAATACGCTAATACATCTGTTTGCTGAGTCAATTGATTTTGCATTGCGTTAGTTGTGTTCGAATTTGTGTTCGCGACGGCCACATTACTAACAGCAGTTGTCGCAGTTGACAGCATTGACTCACCTGCTAGCGCTACGGTATTGGCTGCTTGAGAAGCGCTTGATACTGAGTTTGTTAAACCAAGCTCGGGCATTGTTTCAGCAGGCTGCTGTTCATCGTTTTCAAGCGTTGTTTGATTATTTGCTTGGCCGCTATTTGAACTTTCAGTATTCACACCAACTGATGAATTTTGTGTAGTTGCCGAGCCTGACACTTGAGTTGATTGTATCAGTGTCGTATTCGACGTTGCTTGGTTTGAATCAGTCGAAACTTGACTATTATTTGCTGTTTGCTGCTCAGATGCGACTGATAGTTGCACGTCAGCTGCTGATGAAGCCGCTGAAAAGCCTGTTGCAGTTACGACACAGATTGCGATAAGTGATTGTTTGAAGTTTGTCATTGTCTCGTCCTCTTTTTTGCGAATTGACATAGAGGTAACGAGTGGGTGAAAGGTTTATTCCAAAAAGTTTTTACTTTTTTCAATCAAATTAGCTAACTTATTGAAAGCTATGCAAAGCTTTCACTTTTCGTTCATTCACAGGTCACTAAGCTTTAAACTTTTAAAGAAGCTACTGCAATGAAAACATGTTTAGTTTTAGCCTTATTATTTTGCTCTGGATCGGTTTTGGCTAATAGCGTCTGTGGTGGAACGACTGCCAATGGCTATGTGCGTAATGCAGTAAAACTACCCAGCAAGGGTGATAACTTTACCAGTTACAGCAAAATAGCAGAGCTGGCAGGGCGTACGTATGTTCATTCGCAGGTAAAAAACATCATTGTTGATGCCTACCAAGCGCTCCAGAAATCCTATCCTGATAAACGATACAAATACGCTGAAACGGGCTTAGAAAATGGCGGGAAATTTAGCCCGCATAAAACCCATCAAAATGGTTTGTCGGTTGATTTTATGACACCTGTTATTAACGAAAAGGGGCAATCAGTTCATTTGCCAACACATGTATTTAATCGTTTTGGCTACGATATTGAATTTGATAAACAAGGCCGGTTTGAACAGTTTAAGATTGATTACACTGCTTTAGCAGCTCATATTGTTGAGCTGCATAAATCGGCAACAGCAAAAGGTTACGATCTTTGGCGCGTGATCTTTGACCCAAGCCTGCAAGCTGGGCTTTATAAAACCAAGTATGCCGACTACTTAAAAGAGCATATTCAGTTTTCGACTAAACCATCCTGGGTGCGACATGATGAGCATTACCATGTCGACTTTTTAGTGCCGTGTGAAAAATAAGGCAAGCAAAGCTTGCTCAAATTAAAACAAACTAAACATCACTGAAGCGATTAATAGTATTGCCATTAGGTAGTTAAATGCTTTTAAGCGCTTTGGGCTGGCAAGCCAGTGTTGAAGCTTTTCGCCAAGTAGAGTCCACGAGCTGACACATGGCAGGTTAATTAAACCAAATACGAGGCTTACGATTAACACTGAGGTGAGGTTTTTGTCTGGGGCATATAAGCTTACCGCGCTTAATGCCATTGCCCACGCTTTTGGGTTTACCCATTGAAATAGTGCAGCCTGAATAAAAGTAAACGGCTTACTCTCACTACTGGCTTTTTGTTGTGCGTTACTTGTGGCAATTTTAAACGCCAGATAGAGTAAGTAAGCAATACAAAATACCTTTAATATCAAGTAGCTTGGTGGAAACAAGTCAAATAGCTGCATGATGCCAAGGCCGACTAAAACTAACATCAACATAAAGCCAAACGTTACGCCAAGTAAGTGTGGTGTGGTTCTTTTAAAGCCAAAGTTAGCACCTGAGCTCATCAACATTAAATTATTTGGCCCAGGGGTAATTGATGATACCAAAGCAAATAATGCCAAGGCTGTTAAAATTTCAAAACTCATCGCTATCTCTCCATTTGAATTAAGATGCAATTATAAGTTGTAATGCGCGCAATTTTTGCGCTTAATGTTGTTGTGTATATTTAAAGTTCACAATCAAAAATGAAAAAAGATAAAATTAACGACAGAATATTGCATGAGCTTAAACGCAATGGCCGAATTGCTAATGCCGAGCTGGCAGATAAAGTGGGTTTATCGCCATCGGCATGTCTTCGTAGAGTGCAAGAGCTAGAAAAGCTTGGGGTTATTGCGGGGTATCGGGCGGTTATTAATAATCAGGCTGTTGGCCTTGGGTTTATCGCTTATGTTGGGGTTGGTTTAAATGAGCACTCAACCGTCTCTCAGCGAGCATTCGAACACGCTCTTGAGTTTATTGATGAAGTAAAAGAGTGCCACAATGTAACTGGCTCGTTTGAATATTTGTTGAGAGTTGAGACGGCGGATCTCAAGTCCTATAAAGCATTTCATGCTGATGTACTTGGCTCAATCCCACAAGTACGAACCATTACAACTCATGTAGTGATGGAATCGCCGAAGGATGAACGCGCTTAGTGAATAGGTTTAGAGCCTTTATATAGAAAACGTTTGGAAAAAGGCATTAGCAAGCGCTAGTGCCTTTTTTTTTTAACGGGCAGTTAGCGCAATAATCAGCGGCTACAAGTTGGTAGTGTAAGC
Organism: Pseudoalteromonas simplex; assembly: GCF_015278155.1. NCBI lineage: Bacteria > Pseudomonadati > Pseudomonadota > Gammaproteobacteria > Alteromonadales > Pseudoalteromonadaceae > Pseudoalteromonas > Pseudoalteromonas simplex. The sequence goes on along the minus strand of NZ_JADILN010000011.1, from coordinate 74,417 downwards.
AGCAGGTTTTACGCATAAATGTCAGCGTATTGTTTTGATCACTAAAGCGATGTTTACCACATAGCTTTTGCCATGGTTGAAAACGCTTTGCTATAAATTTTATCGATTTGTCTGGCCAGCAAGCGATTAACGCTGCGTGGAAAGTATCACTTTGTAAACGTTTTAATAATCCTTTATTTAGCCTGTATTGCAATGGCACGTTATTATACCAAGCTTGCTGGTGGTCAAATAAATGATTGGCTGCCAGTTCAATCAAATCTGCATTATTAAAAGAGTCTTGTTGAGCCATGATATTTAAATTAGCCAAACCATAAATATGTGAGCCTGTTACCCGCTGCTTAATATTGACCAGATCAGGAATGCAACCAAGCTGCTCTACACAGGCTACTAATAAGTAAATAACTTGCCAGCTCAGTTGTAAATAGAGGTTGATTGCGACATATCCCTCAGTAACATTTGCTCCTCTTAATTTTATAGCGTTAGCTAAATCGGTTAATTGCTTGCTAGTTAAACATTGACTGCTAAACCATTGTTCATCGATTGTTGGAGTTAAGAACGTCAGCAGTGAGCACTGCTGACGTAAGGCTAACTCAAGCTTATTATGCTGTTGTGTTTGCAAGTGCATATTGCGCCAATGGGTTTTGTAAATCACCTGCATACTGCAAGCTTGAAGCTGGGTCGGTAATATCAACCATTTGTTGATTGTTACGCAGCTGTAAGCGGTTTAAGCACGACAATGGGAATGACTCAGCAAATAAATCATGTTCAGCAAACTTGTCTTTAAGTGCGGGATGACTCGCCTGATACTGAACAATTGTATCGGCGACGGCTTGCCAAAACTGTTGTTCGGTCAAAAGGCCATCAGTTACTAAAATTGCCGAAAGGTAGCGGAAGAAGCAATCGAAAATATCAGTAAAAATAGACAACACGGCAACGCCTTCTGGAATGGTTACCTTAATCCGCTTTATTTCATCATTCAGCTCGATATTACTATTTAATAAGGCAATTTCTTCACCAATGTCTTTAATGAATACGCCTACCGGAACATGATTGTTAAATCGAACGATGAGATTTTCACCATGTGGCATAAAGACTAAATCATACTGGTAAAAACAATGTAGCAATGGTGTCATATAAGCCTGTAAGTAGTGGGCTAGCCACTTATCAGCACTTAGCCCCGACTTGGCAATTTTAGCGCTTACAAATGAACGGCCTTCGCTATCGATATGAAGCAGACTTGCCATAGTGGCAAGGCTTTCATTCTCGTCCATGTATTGAGCTGGATTTTCACGCCAAAGAGCCGCCATCATTTTCTTATAAGGATTATCGCCAAGCGCTGGATGAGTGTAATACTGCTCATCAAAGCCAAGGGTTGCGACTTCTCTTAAAGGTTGAAACTTCAGAGATTTTAAATAGCTATCTTGGTTTACTAAGTCGAACAACCATTGATTTATTGCCGGAGTTACTTTCATATAGGCGCTCGATAAGCCCCGCATAAAGCCCATATTTAAAATCGATAAGGCGGTTTTAACATAGCATTTGTGCGGTTTGCTGATGTTATACAGGGTACGAATTGATTGCTGCGGTAAATAACTATCTTGTGAGTAGCCTAAACAGACAATATGTTTTTGCGAGATGTGATAGCTATAAACATGGACTAATTTGTTAAACCATTGCCATGGGTGCATAGGAAATAACAGATAGTCACTTGGCTTTAAACCTTGCTCAGTTAGTGCTTTTTCAAAGCGTAAACGCTCAGCTAAATCAAGCTCATCGGCAATCAAGCTCTCGTATTTATAATCATCGGTACTTTTAAAGGTGGTGTGCTGTTTGTGACAGGCAAGCCATATAATTTGAAATGGGTTTGCGGCTTCTGGGGTATATTGGTGAAAATCTTGTGAGTTAAAACCAATGCGGCCATTGTTGGCAATAAAGCTTGGGTGACCCATGGTCATTTGGGTTTCGATCACTTGAAAATCTGCGTCTGCTAATTGCTGAGCGCTATAGCGATTATTTTTAAATTTAAATGCAAAGCCACTGAGTGTACTTGCGAGTTCTTCGAGATAGGTGCCAAGCATTGATTTATCTATGTTTAACTTGTCATTACACTCAAGTACAAACGCGATAGCGTCTAATGGCTGGCTGTGGTTAAGCGCCATTTTAGTAATGCTATTTGGCTCAACTTGTAGGTGATTAAGCAGCATTGATTCACCTTTAAACTGATAGCTTTGCCCACCCATGGTATGCAACACGTAATGGTTTGGTTTTTCACTGTCGTAGCTAAATAGTCGTTCGTGATAAAACTCACTGAGCATTTTGGCAATCAGTAAACGGTTTGCGTATTGCCACGCTTGTTGGTCTAGATGTGAGGTACTGCAAGATGGCGTTGCTTGTTGCACTGCGGGACCTTGCTGTGAAGTGTCGAAGCGAGACGAAAGATGCTGTAAGTAATTAAAATGATCTTTTTCTAAACTACCTAGTAATGCAGTTTTCTCACTCAATTTAATAACTTTATGATGGCTGAAACCTGCCTTTAAGTTAAGGCGATGAATTTTATGATTGGCTACATCTGGCTCCACAATCACTCGCTCACATGAGAGGGTATTAAACATAAACTCTAACACCGACTGCATAACAGCAAGACTAAACCCTGCCACAGAGAACTGCTTTGGAGCGAGTAAAATATGCATGCCTAAATCGCCGTTTTTAAGCGCTAGGTGGTTCTCAAGTTTTAGTATGTGTGGTTTGTAAATCTCAATTAAAGCAATCGGTGTTTGGTTTATTTCAAGCAAATAGGCTTGTTGAGCCTCATCTTTATTAAGTGTTGTATAAAAATCTAAAATCTCTTCGGGAGAATGTTCCATTGCTCCCCAAAATTGAGCTTGGGGATGTTTAAGCCAAGGGGTAATCGTCGTTAGATCGTGTTCAGGGTTTAATGTTCTGATTTTTACATCACCAAGCAAAGCGTGCTTAATATGAGTTTCAGTAATATTTTTCATAGTCGTGTTCTCTTAAAAATTAATAACTGTGAATAGGGTCTGTTGAGGTATGTTTGTTGCGTAAAAAAAGCAGATAAAACAAACATAAAGTGATGGCAAAGCCAACAGAGCCCGTCAGTAATGGGGTGTTTAGTTCAAAGCGAGAGACTAAATCTCCCGCTAAAAATGAGGCGCAGATGACGCCGATATTTTGCATAAAATGAAGCTTGGCAAAGTCGCTTGAGTAAAAGCGTGGTTCGCTCATTGCAAACAACATGACTTGCAGACGCACGGTCAGTAAAAATAGCCCAATAGCAAATACAACACGGCCGAACACAAGCCATTGCCAGTGTGAGCTAAGTTGTATAAATAGGCCGATACAGCTTAATACAAGTGCATAGGCGATTGTTTTACTGTGTTGATTGGTTGCAGGTTTGTTTTTGGTTGTAATCAAAATGACAAGTGCAACCCAAGCAGGGATAGCAAACACAGCGCCAGCTAACAGTGCATTGCTGAAATCACTTACTTGTTGCCAAAGTAGCGTAAAGTATGGCGTTGCTAAGAACATGCTGAAGTACACGCCCATAGATATAACCCCTAAGCGAATAATGTAGCCAGGGAAACGCTTTCGTTTTACTGATGATGCGGTTAATTCCCGTGGCTTGTAGCTTACTTTTAATAAGTAAATTAAATACAAGCAGAGCATAACCTGTAAGCAGTCGCCCGCAGCCATCACTAAATATAAAAAGCGCGGCTCAATACTTTGAATGATTAAGCCACCTAATAAAGCACCGCCAATACCACCAAAGTGTAAAAGCACACTAAATAAAGCAACGACACCGAGGTGCTGTTGTTTTTCTTCGATACTTAGAACAAAGGGGTAAATAAGCAGGTAACTTGCTTTAAATACCAGCATCAGCTGTGATAACAGCCAAAAGCTCCACACGTTTTCGCTGTAAAAGCACGCAACACCCAATAGCCCAGCCATTATCTGGGTGATCACCCATAAATACAGCTCGTGCACGTGCTGCGCTATTTTCGCCCATACAGGGAAAGCACACATCACAGTGATGCAGCAAACAGCGATATAGGCACCAATGTGATTACTTGATTGCAAACCAAATTGGGCACTAAAAAACTGCGGGTAAAAGGGCAAAATCATGGTGTCGCAAACAACAGATATAATCGTCAGCAGCACCAAGCTTGACTTTAATGCGGGTTGTTTCATGCTATTTGCTTCTGTTTTTCGTTGACAACATCGGGTAAACCAAACTCTTGAAAGGCAATTTGTGTTTCAACAGGGTAGGGTGCATAACCTAAGATTGAGCGCAGAATATGGCTGTTTCGATAGCAGGCCATGCCCAGATCTGGCGTTACAAAACCATGACTGTGCAGCTCAGCATTTTGTACAAACAACCTTTGTAGCTTGTCGATACTATAATTTCGCTCAACAGCAAAGCACCCGTTATCTAGCCAATTTATTTCGCTCATCAAGCCACTTAGAAAATCGGGTAGCTGATAACTAAAGCCCGTAGCCATGATGACCTGATTACTATGTAAGCTAAATTCAGCCTGCTGTTCACTGTGTCTAAAAACTAGTTTACTGCCTTGTTTTTTAATGAGCTCGCTGTTGGTTAGTAACCTTGCACGGTTCACACCTTGAATATCAAGTTGATAGAGCTGATCATAAATCTGATTAATTAACTCTGAGTTGATACCTTTGTATAAATTACGTTGCGTGGCTAGTAACTCCTGTTTGGTGGTCTGTTCTAGGTTATAAAAGTAATCAACATACTCAGGAGAGGTCATTTCTAGCGTGAGTTTCGTGTACTCAAGAGGAAAGAAACGCGGCGCTCGCGTTACCCAATTGAGTTGGTAGTTATGTTGTTTAATATCACACAACAAATCATAAAATACTTCAGCAGCACTTTGCCCTGAGCCAATTACAGTAATGCTCTTGCTATTTACTAATTCATCTCGTTTATACAGATATTCAGTGGCATGGCAGAGCTGTGTATCTTCTGCCTGAACAGCGGGTGGGTAATAAGGTGAGGGACCTGTGCCCAGTACCAAGTGACGACAATAAAGCGTTTTAGTTTGCTTTGCAGATTCGACAGTGAGTACATAGAGCTGCTTAGTGTGATCAAATTGGCTATGAATGACTTTATGACCAAATTGTATGTTACTTAATTGGCTTGCTGCCCATTGGCAATACTGGTTGTATTGCTCGCGCAGTAAAAAGAAACTTTCTCGAATATAAAACTGATACAGCTTACCTTGTTGTTTCGCATAGTTTAAAAAGCTGTATGGATTGGTTGGATCTGCCAATGTGACTAAATCCGACATAAACGGTGTTTGTAATGTAACGCCATCGAGCATCAGCCCTGGATGCCAATTAAATTCATCACGTTGTTCTAAAAATAACGAATCAAGTTTTTCAATTGGCTCAGCTAAACATGCCAAACTGAGGTTGAACGGACCAAGACCCACGGCAATTAAATCGTATACTTTATTCATGGCTAGTTTCCTCAACTTTTAGGCGTGCCTTGATGCTGTAGGCGCAGGCTTTAATATCAGCTGCAATACTTTTAATGTCTTCAATCTGTGTGTTTGGATTAAGTAGCGTGAACTTTAAGTAGTTGATACCTCTAAATTTGGTGCGAGCAATGGCACACTCACCTTGTTTGAATAGCTCATCTTTAATTTGATAATTAAGCAGGTTTAATTGCTCATCACTGAGGTTTTTATCGTTAAAGCGAAACACTAAGGTACTGAGTTCAGGTTGATGAATTAGCTCAAATTCAGGGTCTTGTTTGAGTGCCACATAACTACTACGGGCTAGTGCCATAACAGAAGAAAACACTTTGCCAATTTGTTCGTGGCCCATAATGCGTAAAGTTAGCCAAAGTTTTAAGGCATCAAAACGGCGAGTCGTTTGAATGCTTTTATCAACAAGGTTTGGCGCTGCTTGTGGGTTGTCGTTAAACGGATTTAAATAATCAGCATGATGAGTTAAATGTTTAAATTGCTTTTTATCAGCAACAATAAAAGCACTGCTACTGACAGGTTGTAAGAATGATTTGTGGTAATCTAACGTCACCGAGTCAGCCTGTTCAATGCCATTGAGTAAGTGACGGTGATCGTCAGCGGCAAGTAGTCCACAGCCATAAGCGGCATCGACATGAAGCCATAAATTATCAGCTTTGCACCGCGTTTTTAGCTTATCGATAGGGTCTATTGAACCAAAGTCAGTTGTGCCTGCGGTGGCAACAAGTGCTATCGGAATATTGCCTTGTGCTTTACATTCATCAATCGCTGCATCAAGTGCGGCTAGGTCCATTTTAAACTCTTTATCAACTGTAACCGGAACAACCGCGTTATAGCCAAGACCCAGTAAAGCGGCTGACTTTTGAATACTAAAATGGCTGACTTCAGAGCAAAAAATACGGTAGCGATGAGCATCTGGACCTAAACCAAAATCGCGAATAAGGTGCCCTGATAAGCGCTCTGCTGCATGGTCTCTAGCAAGTAACAATGCCATTAAATTAGATTGACTGCCGCCACTTGTGAATATGCCATCGGCAGTATCACTTAAGCCAATGCGTTCGATACTCCAGTCAATTAACTTTTGCTCAATGAGCGTCCCGCCAGCACTTTGGTCCCAGGTGTCTAACGAAGAATTTATAGCAGTTAATAACTGTTCGGCTATCACCGCAGGGTAAGCAACGGGGCAGTTTAGATGGGCAATATACTTTGGATGATGAAAGTAGACAGCATGATCTAAATACAACGATTTTACTTCATTTAGCGCTTGCTCAACGTTATTGAGAGGTTGATTTAGTTCTACTCTGGCTATTTGTTTACTGAGCTCTTTGTGGCAGACGCCAGAATGAACTTGTTTTGCAGAACGCAGCGCTTGATGGATGAGCGACATTGTTTGCATTGAAGCCATCTCATATTTGAGTAAATTATTTTCGTTAAAAATAAACGCATGGGGCTGTTCATCAACGTTTATTGATGAATGAGCATTAAGCACGGGGGCTAATTGATTCACGACTCAATTCCTTCTTGGTTAATTTGAATCGTGATCGTAATGATAGTGATTATCAATATCAATAATAATAAATTATTAATTTGCTTTACAATTTAATTACTTTTTGTAAGTTGAAGGTGTTTTATTTTCAAATTTATCTAGTAATAAATAATTGCAATTTAGTCATAAATTATGACTAAGTTAGTCCCTTTTTCAGGTTCTATTTGACAGCGTTTTTTGCTTTTTCGATGAAAATGCTCACAAATAAAAGCAATAAAGCCATCATTTAAAAAAACAATAATAGGTAGGTGAGAGGTTTTAAGAGCTAAGTAAACACACTTTGAGCTGCTATAAAATGCGTAAGCAAAGGGAGGGTTCTGCGAATAGTTATTTTAAGAAAGACTGTGTCAAAAAGTGGGTGAGGATTAAATTAATTGAAAATAATCTTGCCATTGCTCTTTACGAGAATGGCAACAGGAACTTCAGCTTATAAAAACACATAAGCAGCGGGGAGCAGCATACCGCTAATGACTAATACAGAGCGGCTGCCCCATGGGCTATTTTTACCTTTGATCATAAACAAGCCGCTGATTGCTAAAAACAGCAGCAGCCCAGCAAAAATATCAGAAAAAATAACCCACGATTCGTTTGTCTCGTTCAAGTGTAAACGGTTAAATGCTTGAAATACATGACGAGGCTCAATGGCTTCATAGCTTATGATATCTTGATTGAGTTTAAGGCTGAGGTTGTTACCGTTTTTTAAAAACACCTTAAACTCTTGCGGCGACACCCAATAAGAGGCCTTTACCGGCTCGCTTACATCAGCATGGGAGATAATTTGCTCAATCAACAACTCGTCATTATCTAATTGCCAAGTTTCATCGTTCACACTGATTTTCTGGTGGCTTACTTTGTAGTTTGGGTTCCAATCATCTTTGTGGTTCACTGCAATGCCAGAAACCGCAAAGATAATCACTAAACCAACACAAAAGTAACCAATATCGCGGTGTAAGTTTCTGTTTAACTTAAACCAGTTGATACTTGATTTATTACTCAATGATTTCAACTCCGCTCGGTACGAGCTGATAAATAGCCATTGCTTCAGTCACTGAGTTTGCATCAAAGCTTTCGCCGGCTTGCTGCGCTTTGTGAGCAAGTAGCGCTTTAGTGCGGCCAAGGCTAAGCTGAATTTTATCGAGCTTACCAGTTACGATAGCTTTACTGCCTTTAGCCGTCATCGGGAATACCATGTCGCCATCTTCAACTTTGATACGTAAGTTTTCAAAGCGTTTGTCAGATGCAAGCGTCATCCAACAACCACGTTTTTCGCAAACCCCAGTGATAGTCCCTTCCACGGTAATTGGACTTGCAAGGTAATCGTCAGGTGAGGCCATAACCGTCGAAATTTTAATGAGTTTGTCACTGTCGACTGGATTGCCAAACTGTAAGCTAAAGGCGTGTTGGCTAAAGCTTAAAAGCGCCAATGAAAATGCAATAAATGTTTTTGATTTTAGGAACATAGCGGTTGCTTCTTGAAATAAAATTAAGCCTTAGTTTAAGCGATTTATGTGTATGATTAAAGCTTAATGAGATTAAAAATGATTTGCAATTATATCAAGCCTAGATCAATTGCTTTTAATGCTGCACGGGTTCTATCACGTACATCTAGCTTTCTGAGAATAAAAGACACTTGATTACGGATAGTCCCTTCAGACTTATAAAGTGCCTCGGCGATTTCACTATTTGAATAGCCTGCAGCGATTAAATTGAGCACTCTAAGCTCGCTTTTACTTAATTTATCAGGAGTTGCTAAAGAAGTATCGGTTGTTTTAGTGGGCTTATTCAAAATTCGCTCGGTGATCGCAGGAGCTAGCGCTGAGCCACCTTTAGCAAGTGTTTCGATGGCGCTGACCAAGCGCTCTAAATTAATATCTTTTAACGCATAACCCTTAGCGCCATAGCGAATACATTCTAGCACTTGTTCACTATCATCAAAGGTCGTGAGTACCAGTACTGGTTGCCTCAGCTGTTGTGCTTGCATACTTTTCAGTACGCCAATACCGTCTAGAATAGGCATGCGAATATCAAGGAGTACAACATCAATAGAATGTTGCTTGAGCATCTCAAGAGCCGTTTGGCCATTGTCAGCCTCAGCCACGACTTGAATACTTGCTTTAAGGGCGAGTAAGCTTTTTAAGCCTTCTCTTAATAATGTTTGGTCATCAACGAGTAATACCCTAATCATTTTTTACGCCAAAGTATGTGGATTAAGTTTATGAGGTAACGTTGCAGCAATCGCAAACCCATTATTATTTTGTTCAAACTCGATTGCCCCTCGCACTAAAGCTAAGCGCTCTTGCATGCCTGTTAAGCCATTGCCTAAGTTCAGCTTGGGCATTTCGCCGCCGTTATCATAAATAATGAGATGCACTGAATCAGCTTGGAGGTCTAAGCTTACCGACAGCTCGGTCGCATCACTGTGTTTAATACAATTCGTAATCGCTTCTTGCACAGTATGAAATAACGTTTGTGCCAATAACGTATCACTTATTTTTATATTTTCATCGTAATTGAGTGTGACATTTAAGCCTGTAACATGGCTGCACAGTGAATTAAGCGATGCATGTAAATCAATGGTTTGGTTTTCTCGCATTGACGAGACAGAGTCACGCACATCATTTAATAACAAGCGGGTAATTTGCTGTGCTTTAGTTATGTGTTTTGGTGCTTCATGATTAGCACAGTGATTGGCGACTTCTAAGTGAATACTGAGTCCTGTAAGGTGGTGGCCAAGGGTATCATGTAAATCTCTGGCAATACGAATACGTTCATCGCGAGTTGCGGTATCGTTTAAAAGCGCTTGAGTTGCTTTTAATTCACGTAATAAATGGGCTGCTTGTTCTTTGGCTTTACGCTCAGAAATAAGCCGAGTAGCAAAGCGATAGGCAAAGCTATTGTATAAAGTGAAAGCCAACCCGTTGAGCAATACAAATTGCTTATCAAAGCCATAGTGAAGCGTCAGCGCCATCAAAAAAGGCAGGCAAATGAGTAAATAGAGGCTGGCTTTGTTTGGCTCGTAATCGCTGAATTTAACTAAGAAGATGATCAATAGAATTGCAACAAAGCCAATATTAAATAGCCACATCAATAGCACAACATTAGCGATAGTGAAGTTCAAAATACGGGTTTGATAGTGCTTAAATCGTGATCTGAAAAACTCAAAATAAATTAAAAAAGCAAAAAAGCTTATAAATAACACACTGATCAAAAACGTATTTATTGTACTAAAACTTAGCTGCGCTGACTCTGCTCTTTGCGACCAAGCGTGCAGAGTATAAATAAACACAAACCCCCAGGTGATTGCTGAGAGTATAAAATCGCTTCGATGTATCAACGTTTGCAAGAGTTTGTTCATACGCTTAGTTTAATCCGCAATTATTCGTTTATGTATATGACAAATGTCACGATTAAATATGTGACATTTGCAGCAAGTCAGTCCTAATGGTGAGGCGTTAAACTGCATTAAAACACCAATATAGGGACATTATCATGACCAAACATGAATTTCTGCGAAATAGTCTTTTTTCTTATCTGTTGATTGCAACTTATTGTTTAGCAGCATTATTTGTTGATGATGCCAAGGCCGATGAGCAATCACAGCAATGGCAAATGGAGGTCGGTGCTGCACAATTGGCTATTGATACAGCATGGCGAGATCACGATATTCAAACCATGGTCTTGCCATACTTCAACGCCCGAAAAGGCAACTGGCGCATAGGGCCTAAATATGGCTTAGTGCAATATGCCTTTTTACAAGGCGCAGAATTTGAAGCGTCAATGGGGCTTAGTCTCCGAGATGAAACCTACGATAGCAGTTTAATCTTTAGTGATGAGTTGTCGGATGATGAGGTTTTCACTGACTATAAAGACGGCAAAGGTGAGCTAACTTTCAGAACTCAGCTGCAATATAAACAGCTTTTTGTTCGTTTAGCGCAAGATATTTCGAATCACTCCGATGGACTTACGTTTCTTGCCCGCTATAACCTACCGATTTATGGCCAAGGATTAGGGTTACAGCTAAGTGCTGATCTCGGTTTTTATTGGCAAGATAAAAAATACACTCAATACCTGTATGGCATAGCTAATGGCAATATCGCCCCTGAGTTTGGCAGATATGAATATCAGCCAAGTGCAGCCCTTAACCCATTCACCTCGCTAAACCTGACTTATGTTTTTAATGAGCAGTGGTCTGTTTTTACGAGCTTGCGGTATGAGCAACTTGACTCAACTATCAAAAAAAGCCCGCTCGTGGGAGAAACTGCCAAGCAGCAATTCACTGCAACTATAAATTATCGTTTTTAGAAAAAGGGATGAGCAATGAATTATCTACTGAGATTATGCATTTTACTCTTACTAACTGGTTGCAATAGCGCTGAAGAGGAAGTGTTTGACGAAGACGATTTATACCAAGGTGTCTATGAAAGTGACTATTATGTTTATAACTTTAGCGAGTACCCGGTTGATTTTTATATGATGAACCTACGAAACAACACACCAACAAGCGCAATTTATAAGGAGCAGAACTTCCAACAATCAATCGATGGCTACGGTGGTTTTGAAAAGCTTAACTTTAAGCGTTCTGTGGTCGGAAAGGTTGGCTTTGCAGCTTTTTATGATGCTGAAATAAAAGCTCATCTACAAAAGTGGGTTGTTAGTGATATAGCTAATTATGTGATCATTTATATGGATGGCGAAACGCTGAAACTGGCTTTTTTAGCACGCACTGAGGCTGTAGATAGTGGTGATTACCCTGTGGTTAGGCTGGTTAGTTTTATCGGCAATACGAACTACAGCTATAAACTTGCTAATAGTGAATTAACTAAAGCAACAGCAACAGCTTATATACCGTTAACTCATTGCGCTAGTGACTTACAAATTGCCGGTTTTGAATTTGATTTTTGTAACTTAGAGCAGCGTGGTTACTTAATTGTGCTGCTACCTAATGAGCAACTAGCAATCATCAAAGAGTAGTGCTTTATGACAATTTCGTGAATATTGTGATAATGTAACTTTTTATAGTTTCATTGCTATATAATGCCTTTTTTATTTGTATGATAAAGCTGGTTTTGAGCTTGGAGTTAGCATGGTTTCACGTCGAGAATTTTTAGTAGGGGCGGGCACATTAGCCTTTTTAGGATTATCAAAAAGTGCCATAGGTAAAGTGTCGTTAGGTGATTTAAAAACAACGGCTGTGGGCTTTGGTCCGTTAATTCCTGATCCAGATAAATTGCTCGACTTACCCGAGGGCTTTAGTTATCAAGTAGTTTCAAGCCTAGGTGAGAAAATGTCTGATGGGTTTACAGTACCGGACAAAGCTGATGGCATGGGCTGTCTAGCGCTTGGTAATGACCGTGTTGCATTAGTGCGAAACCATGAGCTGAAACCAAAAGACTTAGCGAAAGCTGAAGCAAGTATTGCCAATCATAAAACACCTCTGGCTTTTGATACTAACAGTGACGGTGTGGCGTTACCGGGTGGCACAAGTCATATCATTTATAACTTAAAAACCCATCAAAAAGAGCAAGAGTACTTGTCATTGGTCGGCACTATTCGTAACTGTTCTGGCGGTATTACGCCATGGGGCACCTGGCTTACGTGCGAAGAAACCACAGATACTAAAGCCGATGGATTTAACCAAGATCATGGTTATATTTTTGAAGTACCCGCAAATAGCAAAGGCTTAATTAAACCTGAGCCATTAAAAGCCATGGGTCGATTTAACCACGAAGCGGCTGCCGTTGATCCGCGTACGGGCATTGTTTATTTAACTGAAGATAAAGGTGATAGCGTCTTTTATCGTTTTATTCCAAATGAATATGGCAAGCTGCATAAAGGCGGGCAATTACAAGCGATGGTGGTAAAAGGTAAGCCACAATTCGATAGCCGTAACTGGAATAATAAAGCCATGGGGCTACATCAAGAGCTTGAGGTTGAGTGGGTCAATCTAGATAATCCTGAAAGCCCGAAAGACGACCTACGCCTGCGCGGATACAAACAAGGTGCAGCACTGTTTGCTCGCGGTGAAGGTATTCACTGGGGTGATAAAGAGCTTTATTTTTGCTGTACCAATGGTGGTAAAAAACAACTTGGTCAGGTTATGAAATATCAGCCATCAGAATTTGAGGGCACAGATAAAGAAGCACAGCAACCTGGTAAGATCTCGTTGTTTGTAGAAAGTACTAGCAAAACTCTCTACAACTTTGGCGATAACCTAACCGTATCACCTAATGGTCACTTAATTGTTTGTGAAGACCAATACACCGATGTGGTTGATAATCATCTTCGTGGTGTGACACCCCAAGGCCAAGTTTATAATTTTGCCCGCTTAGTGGCGCAAACTGAGCTGGCTGGTGCCTGTTTTTCACCCGATGGTAGCACTTTGTTTGTGAACGTTTACTCACCTTCAAAAACACTTGCTATAACAGGCCCATGGCATCAATTTAGTGTTTAATTAAAGTCTATTTTAAATAGCCACTGCGAGGTGGCTTTTTTTGTATCACGAAATTTTTGTTCCTCTTTTTATAATCAGCTGTTCTAGTTAGAATCACTTTGTTTCACAGGAAAATAATAATAAAACGAAAATGGAGTTGATATGTCTGTTACTGAGCAGAGTCGAGAGCAAGTTAAAGCAAAACTAGTTAAGCAAAGTCCACTTGCAGCCGCAATCGGCGTAGCGTGCTGGAGTATCCCAATCATTATTTTATGGATCACAGTATTTTCAATTAAAAGTGCTATTGGGCCAGTAATGTTAGTGATTAGCGGCGTACTCGTTGGCCTAGCCGTTCGTATTCATGGGCGTGGCTATGATCGTATCTTTTCAGTTATTTCACTTATTGCATACCTATCTGTAATCGCTGTTGCGCTCAGTTCAGAGGTTTTGATCAGCGGTACATTGTCTTTATCAATTTATGCTTTGTTATTTGCACTTGGCTCTTGGTCAGCAGCATTTATTGCACGTAAAAGCATTCCATTTATTGACCATAAGTTATTTGCTGAGGTGTATGAATCGGGGGAGCTGGCAGGGTATAAAAAAATTAAAAATCATTGGTTGGTAGTATTACCGAGTACCCTAATTGCTACATCATGTTTGAGTTTTGCAGGCGCCGTTGGTGCATTTGCTCACCAGCAGTATTTGTTTGTTGAAAAACAGGTGGAGCAAGAGCAACATCAAGCAGCTAAGTTTAGAGCAAAACATATTCCAACAGATGATGAGTTTCTTGCAACCTTGTCTGACAAAAAAGCATTTAGCTATGCTTTTGCCTACTATTCGGGTCGTCACTTTGATGAGCGAGGCGTTTATCAGGGGAATTTTCCACAAGATACATTTAAATCAGAAACTATTTTACGTTATCTCGTTGAACATAAAAATGAACCTAGAGCGCAATTTATTCTGGGAAGAATGCTTGCTTTTGAGCGTGGTGAAGCACTCATGGCAAGCTCAAGGCAGAGCGGTGATCAGTTCGCTCGGCTATATGACATTTATCAATTCGGTTGCCATATAGATGCAAAGCAAGGACGTACGCTATTGCAAAGCTTTAAAAAACTCGTAACAGAGCAGTCGGTGATCATCGATATTCAGCAAATGCAGAGTAATGATTTTCGTGATTATTGCGACATTCTAGATGACACCGAATTTGATTACCGTTATATCCGTGATTACAAAAGCTAATCCCCAAGGTCACTAATTATTAGTAACGGAAAGTTCTTTGCTGAGCGGGGCTGCCAATCTGCAAACTCAATATTACTCACATTCAGTGTATTGAGTGCTTTTTTTGAGTAGCTCCAGCCTCTGGCTTTTTGTGCCACAGCTGCAGGTTTTAGCTCTTTAGATAAACCAATCGTTAGCAAGTCATGATTAACTCCGCGTTTTGCATAAAAGGCTTTTTCACGAGCCATGGCTTTTGCGATTATTTCATCGTATTGAGTGCGCAAAGCCTGCCACTTGGTTGTTTTTTCTGGCTCTTTTAAATGGCTTACCATGGCATCAATATCGCTATCTCGCCAGCGAGCTGAAGCGGCATCGCCGTGCCAACCGACAATGGCGTTCTTAGCTATGGTGGTAGGGTTTCCTGCAAGTAATACGTAATTAGCACACGACGAAAAGCAAAATTGTTTTACATGAACTTTTAAATTATGCGCCAAAATCAATTCGGCGAGATCCATACCTAAATCAATGTTTCCGCCACCACTGGTGATTTGTATGCTGTTTATGTTTTGCTGCTCAGCCAAAAGCTGTGCAACATGTTGATTGTTTTTGGCATTAATTTCGCCTTGATAAATAATGCGCTGCTCGCTCAGTGACACACCGGCAAAACTTAACCAAGGGATGATTAAAAATAGACTAAAAAATACACGTAACATAAAACGCTAACCTTATAAATTGTATGATAATTCTATCATGCTTTTAGGGTTTTTTAGCGGCTTTTTTGGCGCTGACTTTAGCGGCATGTTTAGCTATCCACTTAGTCATTTTTTTCATTAAAGCGGGTGGAAAATCATGGCCCATTCCGGGCACGACTCTTAACTTACTGCGCTTTATTAACAGGGCGGTGTTAATACCCGCAGACAGCGGCATAACAGGATCAGCACTGCCGTGAATTACTAACGTGGGCGCTTTAATCTTTTTTAGTAATTGCTCGCGATAAGGCGTTGCGGCAATGGCTGCAAGCTGACGTTTAAAGCCTGTTTGATTTGTGTGGGCCCGCTCAATATAGCGTTCAGCGTTGGCGTATAAAGCGTGTTCATCTTGTGGGTAGGCTGGGCTGCCAATGAGTTGGTTGAGCCTAACATTGTAATCAATCGCGGCTTCTTTATTATTGCTTCGGGGGCGTATTTTTGCGAGCTTTACCAAAAGGTTAATGTTTGATCCCGAAAACGATAACGGCGAGCTACTCGACATAATTGAAGTTAAGCTCAGTACACGTTTTTTATACTTTGCCGCGGCAATTTGCGCAATCATGCCACCCATCGACGCCCCCACTAAGTGCGCTTTTTTGATAGCCAGTGCATCCATTAATTCTTTTACATCGCGAGCCATGTCATCGAGCGAATAGGGCAGTTTTGCGCGAATGGGTAATCGGCGGCTAAGCCAATGCTTTACGAGACTCGGCTTGCCTAACTCATCTAACGATGAGGATAGCCCTGCATCACGATTATCAAAACGAATAACCCGAAAGCCTTTTTCGACCAAGCCAAAATATAGCGACTCTGGCCAAACGGTAAATTGAGCACCTAAGCCAATAATTAAGATGATCACCGGCGCATTTTTATCGCCTTCATCTTGATAACTAATACAGATACCGCTGGCTGTAAGGATATGTTCCATAGACTGACAAATAGGCTTACGCAGGTACCATCAGCTTAATGTGTGAAGTTGGCAATTTAGTGACAGTAAAAAGAATACTGATAACAGGAGCAATAATAGGGACGGTAAGGAAAATAGACAGCATATGACTACATGCTGTCTATTTTCAGGGAGTTTACTTAGAAGTAAGCGGTAACGCCAATCCAGAAGTTACGGCCTTTATCTTTAACGTTGTAGTCGTCTGTGAATGTAACTTCGCTAACTACACCGCGACCTGTTAGGTATTCGTACTCACCATCGCCATTTAGGTCGGTATAGCTAGTGCTATATGAGGTGAAATCTTCGTCTAATAGGTTGTTTACACGGGCATTGATTTGCACGTACTCATTTACATAAAACTGCGCACCTAAATTAAGTAGGTTGTAGTTTTTGTAATACAGCGCTTTATCGTGCACGTTATCCCAACCGCGGTAACGGTCTGAACGATATACACCTTGTAGGTATAAGTTCATAAAGTCAGTCGCTTCCCAGTTTAGGGTTAGGTTTGCCATGTGCTCAGCTGAGTTAGTTAATGGTTGACCTTGTTCAGGACCGCTCTTTTGTTCGCTATCAGTCCACGTGTAGTTACCGTTAATAGACACTGTTTTAGTGATTGTGTATTGACCAGCAATTTCAACACCTTGAAGGTCTACTTCGTCGATATTGATCTTTTGGCTGTAGCTATCGTAGCCAAGCTGATCATATTGACCTAGGTTCACACATGGACGTACGTCGTTAGTTTGTTCACAGCTTAAAATTGTATCGCCGCTAGCAATTTTGTCTTCAAACTTGGTGTTGTAGTAAGTCACGTTAATGTTGTGATCGCCATCAAGTGAAGTCCAGTAAAGTGCAACTTCTGAGTTAACACTGGTTTCTGGTTCTAATTCAGGGTTACCTGCAAATGGGCTTGTGCCTTGGCCACCAAATCCGGTGATCCCGTCATAAAGGTCAGTTGTTTTTGGTGTTTTGTAACCTGTACTTACACCACCTTTTAAGGTCCAAGTGTCAGATAAGTTATATACGCCGTAAACACGAGGTGATACTTGGCTGCCAAATACATCGTGGTCATCGTAACGAGCACCAAGTGTAAAGGTGAAGTTATCAGTTGCCATCCAGTTATCTTCGGCAAAGATTGAGTACATGTTTTGCTCTTGTACTTTGCCAGCTTGATCACTTTCAAGACCAAATACACCGTCTTTTAATTCACCGTCGATAAGCTGGCCACCAATTGCTAGGTTATGGCTACCAAAGCGCCCCTCGATTGGAATATCAAAACGTAAGTCATAGGTATATTGGCTGCTTTCAAGTGGGCGAGCAGGGCGTGGTAAGAATGTTTCTTCAGCTAAGTCTTTACGTGCTTGCTCGTCCATTCCTTCGTATTCGCCAGTACCATCGTACATAGCTTGCAGCTCTAATCGCTCGCTTACACTCAGTGGTAAAGTACGGCCATTGTTTTGCGTATCAACATAAGACACAGAGGCTTTTACCGTTGCCCAGTTAAGATCGCCATCATAACTGAGTGACCACCATTCACGGTCAAACTCTTGGTCTGCGGCGTAACCTGCGCGCGGGTTTACTTGGCCGCGGCGATCTTGCCAAATTGATTCAATGTTATCTTTAGTACCAAGTGGGTAAGTAATGGTGCCTGATTCAATGTCGTAGCTAGGTGTGTTGTCGTACACTTGGCTTGAATTGTCATAATCAAAACGTAAATGATGAGATTCAAACGGGGTATAAGTTAACGTAAAACCATACTGCTCATTTGTGTTATTAACGGTACGACCGCCACTGCCAAAGCCTAATGAACGAGTATGTACAACACCATTAGGATCGGTCGCAGGTTCAAATGTTGGCGATGATGCTTGTTGCTCGTAAACACTGCCGCGCACACCTAAACTTAATACGTCTTTAATTAGCGGGCCCATCACACTAAAGTCAGTGGTAATGTCATCACCAAAATCATCGTTTTGCTGTAGTGAACGGCTAAAAGATACTGCACCACTCCAGCTGTCAGTGTGCTTTTTAGTGATGATATTGATTACACCACCCAGCGCATCTGCACCATAAAGTGTTGATGCAGGACCGCGAATTACTTCAACTCGCTCAATCGCATCAACCGGTGGTACGTGGTTAAACGCGTTGCCACCAAAATTGTTTGGGTAAATGTCGCCATGGTTATTTTGGCGTTTACCATCAATTAGTAACAAGGTGTATTCACCTGTTAAACCACGCATACTCACACTGCCTTGGCCCGTTTTATCACGAGTTGTGCCAATGTCGATACCTTCTAAATACTGCACAGCATCAAGTACTGAGGTGAAGGCATGAGACTTAATATCTTCATTGGTGATAATTGAAATACTTGCAGGTGCTTCGGTAACTTTTTGCTCAAAACCTGTTGCAGTGATTACTAAGCGTTCCATATCTTGTTTCGGCTTAGCGTCATCAGCAAAGGCTGAAAAATGTGTTGCTATGGCAAGTGCCAGTAAGCTTGGTTTTATTGATTTCATTGTAGGGTTCCAGTTCTTTTTGTAGGTTATCCCTTTGAGGGACGCTGCGTATAGTACAGAAATGAAAAATACAATCAATAATTATTCTTATTTAGATTAATCTTTTTCAAGTTGCATTTACAGTTATTACAACTTTTTTCTATTTATGTTTTTGTTGATTAGTAAAATAAGATGATTAAAGCGAAGTCAATTTACAATCTTAAAGCCTGTTAATGTATAGTGCTTCCATCATCACCATAAAAATTAAAATAATGAATTCAGACATCTCTTTAGCGCGCTTTAAGCAGTTTCCTGTGCTTATGTGGATCTTCTTATTTGGCTCGTTTATTACCCGTGGCAGCTATTACATGGTATGGCCATTTCTCGCGGTGATTTTGTACGAAAAGTTTGCTTTATCGGCAACAGAAGTCGGGTTGGTACTTACCAGTGCTGCGGTGATTTCGGTGTTTACCAGTTTTATTGGCAGTAGCCTATCCGATAAAGTGGGCCGGCATACGCTGATGTACATTACCGGCGTGCTGTATATCATTTCTTTCTCGCTGTTGGCTGAGGTAGAAACCGTGGCCGGTTATGTGATTGTGATGACCTTATGCTCGATTGCGACTGCGCTTTGGCGACCATTAACCAGTGCGGCAATTGGCGATATTATTGATGATGCACAAACTCGTGAGCTGGCCATGCAGTCGCTGTACTTTATTGTTAATGTGGGCTGTGCGGTGGGCCCATTAGCCGGAGTATGGCTAGGTTTAACCGGTGAGCAGTCGAGCTTTTATATTACCGCAGGGGCATTCGCTATTTTATTGGTGCTGCTTGTTTGGGGCTTTAATTTTAGTGATAAAGCTGCAAAAAATACTGCCGCAATCGACGAGCCAGAAGAGAAAAAACCAGCTGTACAGGGCAAGCAAATTTTACGTATTTTATTTGCAGATAAGCTGTTGCAGTGTTTAATTTTAGCCAATATTTTGTGCATGTTTATTTATGCGCAAATGGATAGTTCACTCATACAATACTTAACTCGTGCAGAGGCTCCCGACCTACTTGCATTGATTTCTGCGCTTATTTTTACCAATGCGTTAGTGATCATTTCAAGTCAATTTCTGCTGTTAAAAATGATGGCGCGATTTAGCCTAACGGTGCGCATTCAAATTGGCTTGATGCTATTGATGGTGTCGCAGTTTTGGCTAGCACTTAATCCAATCGATTTATTCTGGGGCTGGATTGGTGCGATAGTGGTGATGAGTTTGGCCGAAACCATTTTGTTTCCGACGATGAACGTTCACCTTGATAGGCTGGCGCCTTCTCATCTTCGTGGTGCCTACTTTGGCGCAGCTTCGTTTTATGATTTAGGGTTTGCTTTAGCGCCACTCGGAGGTGGTTTAATTTTAGATTATTACAATGGCCCAACCTTGTTCTTTGTAGCAGGAGGGCTTTGCGTTGTGGTGATTTATTTATACGCCATACTCGAAAAGTTACCCAGACCCGATTTTGCAAACCCAAGCTCGTAACCTTTAAATAGCCCCTTCATGGGGCTTTTTACGCTTTAACAATTAATGACAGCGATATCAATTTACGTATTTTTTCCGAGATATTAGTTTGTAGTATCGGCTTATAATGTTAAAAAATTGTTTACAATACCGATAAGAACTCAATGAACGCACCTTACTCTTTGTGCAAACGCTCGCTATTATGCTCGGCTGTATTGCTAACACTTGCTGCTTGTGGCGGCTCAGGCTCAGATGAAAAACAAACAACAACCCCTCCTGTAACCGAAACACCACAAAATCAAGCGCCGCAAATCAGCGGTCAATCACAGACTTTACGTGTTGGTGAAACCTTAAGCTTTAGTCCTGAAGTCTCTGATCCAGATAATGACCCTCTTACTTTGTCTGTAACAAACTTACCAAGTTGGCTAAGTTTTAATGAAGCCTCAGCAAGTATCAGTGGCACGCCAGAGCAAGCAGGTAAGTATGCAAACATTGAGTTTACGGTCACTGATGGGCAGCTGTCTGCCCAGCTTTTGATTGATATTAATGTAGAAGCCAAGCTTGTCGAAAATACGCCGCCAACGCTCACGTCTACACCATCGGATAGCAATGAAGGCCAAGCTTATACTTACCAGCTAACATTTACTGATGCACAAAATGACACTGTGGTAATAAGTGAAGTTAGTAAACCTGATTGGCTTAGCTTTGATGCGACTAACCTCAGTTTTAGCGGCACGCCCTTGTTTGCGAATACGGGCGAACAGCAAATTCGTTTTCGTTATTCAGATGGCGAAGTGACGCAGCAGGCAGAGCAAACATTTAACATCGCTGCCAGAGCAAACTCAGCGCCGGTGGTTTCTCCACTGAGTAGTGAAGTGCGTGCTGAGCAGGCATTGAGTGTGCAGTTAATCAGCAACGATGCAGACAACGATGATGTGAGCTTAACCGTAACAGGTTTACCAACGTGGCTAAGTTTTGATGAGCAAACTAGCATCTTATCAGGCACCGCGAGTAATGAAGAACTTGGTGAACATAAATTCACAATCACAGCCTCTGATTCACGTACAGAAACTAGCTTCGAGTTTGTGTTAAACATTACTCAAAGTTATGTGGCCGAGGCACTCGAAACGGGTAATGCGCTGGTTGTGCCAAACAGCGAATTACTTCTTGATGCGACACTTAATGAAATTGATACCCACAAAGCGCGCTTTCAAAGCATTAAAAATAGCTTATTTGGGTTTGGCTCAAGCTCCACCCTTGATGAATTAAGCTGGTATCCAACCTGGGATGCAACGCTATTAAATGCCACGTATCCATTCAATGAGCCGGTACTACTTACCAACAATAGTTGGCAAGATGGCTACGAGACAAAAATTAGAAATCTTGCTGTAGTCGGGACTAGTGATGGTGAGCAAGGCCGTTACTTGGTATTTGGTAGTAATCCTTATCGAAATACCATTAACGAGCAAATGACTCAGTTTTTGAAAAACAGCACCACATGGTTAGCTGGCAGAGAAATAACCGCAGAGCAGCCACTCAAACTTGTATTAGCACAACTAGATCAAAGCTATTACTTTCAAGATAGGATCAAAACGCGAGAGTGGTTTGATAGTCAATATGAAGGCATGGTGAGCTATAACGACAATGCAAGTTGTGACAACGACGCTTTAGCGGCGTGTTTAACATCTGACACGGATATCCTGATTATCTCTCAGCATGAGCGTGAAGGATTAAATATTGATAATGTTGTGGCTGCAGTAAAGCAAGCGCAAGAAAACGATATAGCAGTGATCTATATTCAGCGTGATGGTAGTCAAACGGCACTAGGTAAAGCGCTATTTGAATTACTCCATGTGAGCGTTGCAGGTGATAACTACTGGCACCGGTTAGAATTGGCAAATTGGAACCCAATTGCTATCAACGACAGCTTGCCAACTGATGCGCAAACTGTTAAAGACTTACTTAGCCGCTTTAAAAGCAGCGAATTTAGTGTTGATTTAAGTGCTTGCGATAATCGAAGCTGTCCAGCTGAAAGCCAATATCAGCAACAGTTTAGTGATGCGGCAACGATCATTAATTCGGTGTTTAGAGGTTTTGACCAAGCTAAAACAGATATCTTTACTGAGCAAGGCTATCGTTTTTATCAGTTACTGGCGCTGCTTGCAGATCATTATCGCCAAGTAGTGAGCTTCCCGATGGATAAACTAAGCACCGATAATACAAGCTTCTTTCGTGCCCTGTTTACTGATCATGCGGTATTAAATATACGTAAAGTTAACCCACTTCAAGTTGATATGGGGAATTTCAGCCGTAGTGATTTTAGTCATGTAACACCTAAAACCGTCACCGTGAATATGCAGAGTAAGGCGTATTTTCGCTCAACGGGTGTGTATGCCTTGCCGGGGCAAACGTTTGCTGTTAAACGCACCGATAATCAAGCAGTGAATACCAAGGTGTTTGTTAATACTCTGCGCGATGGCGCAACACATTACATGAGCAGCAATGGCTATAATCGACCCGCTAAATTGCAGTCGGTTCATGTCCCTATAGAGACAAATGAAACGGTCTATTTTACGTCACCTTATGGTGGACCAATTCAAATTGAGTTTGATCAAAATGATTTAGATGTCAGCTTTGAATTTAGCAATGTAGGTGAGCACCCGTATTGGCGTAGCAGCAGTGATGATGAGCGCTTTGCTGAGTTGCTTGAAAAAGGTGACTATGATTGGGCTGAGGTGGCAACCGGTGGTTTTGAGGTGCATTCAAAGCTCGAGAAAGTGCGTATTTCAATTAACGATGGTTATTGGCCTGTAGCGTCTGACTTCGCCCATGCTGTAGAGCGTTATACCCATAACTATCCGCATGTACTTGCTGGTTTCAAAGGGCCGGGCATCGATGTGGTTAGCGAAATTCATGGCTTTGCGAGTGAACGCAATATTGAAGTACAAACAATTGATATTGTAAAACATATGAATGCTGACCAGCCGACCTGTGGTTGGGGCTGTTCGGGCAATCCGTATGACGCAGGTTGGAATTTTAATCCAACAGGGCATGGCGATATCCATGAGTTAGGACATGGACTTGAAAAAGGGCGCTTTCGTATCGAAGGGTTTGGTGGCCATTCAAATACCAATTTTTACTCCTACTACAGTAAGTCGAAGTTTGAGGATGAAACCGGCTTTTCGGCATCGTGCCAAAACTTGCCATTCGAGAACCTATTCGATCATTTACAAGCCAGTAAACAAAGCGCAGATGCATTTGCTTATATGCAAGCTTTAGCGATGTCAGAGTGGTCGCAAAGCCACGCTATTTATTTACAAATTATGATGGCCGCACAGGCACACAATAAGCTTGAAAACGGCTGGCATTTATACCCTCGCTTACACATTTTGGAGCGTGCGTTTAATCTAGCTGATAACAGTGAGGCTGCTTGGCAGGCACAAAAAGATGCACTTGGCTTTTCAAGCTACAGCTTGTCGGAGGCACAAAGCATAGGCAACAATGATTGGCTATTAATAGTGCTTTCAGAAGCAACCGAGCTCGATTTGAGCGACTACTTCAGCATGTGGGGCATGGCAACGTCAGACAAAGCAAAACAGCAGGTTAAAGCGAAAAACTACACGGTATTAGGTGATGTTTACTATGCCTCATCTGCCACTGGCTATTGCACGACGTTAAATCAAACAGAAGTTGCAATTGATGGGACGCAAAGCTGGCCTGAATAATACACCGCGTTGTTAAGTTGATTGGTATTCGTATTTAAAACGCCAGCGAAATATTTCGCTGGCGTTTTTATCATTAGATTAGTGAAATTAGCTACAACTGCTACCTTTATAACTCACACATTTAACGTTGAGGTGTAACATGGCTGTTTCTGCAATCCCAAAAGGTTACCATGCGGTAACCCCGTATTTGGTTATTGAAGGTGCCACTAAGGCGATAGAGTTTTACAAACAAGCTTTTAATGCAGAGCTTGTAATGCAAATGCCTCTGCCTGATGGTGGGGTGGCGCATGCTGAAATAAAAATAGCCGACTCTCATATTATGCTTTCTGATAATTGCCCTGATGTGCAATTTAAATCGCCGCAACAACTTGGCGGTACGCCGGTGAGCATTATGCTGTATGTTGAAGACGTCGATGCTGTTTTTGCTAAAGCCTTATCGCTTGGGGCGAAAGAGCTGCGTCCAGTACATGACCAATTTTATGGCGATAGGTCAGGGACTCTAGAAGACCCTTTTGGCCATATTTGGACTATAGGTACACACAAAAAAGACCTCAGTGAGCAAGAGCTTATGCAGCGCATGAGCGAGCTTATGAGTAAAGAGCAAGATGCTTAATACCTATCTGCAAATTATAGTTAATCATTTTGTTCTGATATTTAAATCCGGATAAGAAGGGTATTCGTATGTATGTTAAAACATATGAGTTATCCCATGAAAAAACGAGTTTTATATTGGCTACAAAATGATTTACGCCTAGCTGATAATGAAATTTTATCTGAATTAGCAGATTTTGCTGGCGAGCTTGATTTAGTGTTTGTGATTGAACCGCGTTGGTTTAGGCAAACTAATTACCAACAGAAGCCATATGGGGAACATAAGTACAACTTTTTACTTGAGAGCCTATCTGCATTTGCAAACGCAGTTGAGAATCTTGGCCAAACACTTCATATGATCACAGGTGAGCCTGAGTATGTAATCAGCCAGCGTTTGCAAAAATATAATATTGAAACATTGGTTTGTACCGAGCAAGTTGGCGTTTATGAGCAAAAACAGCTCGAAAAAATTAAAGCTTTATGCCCTCAAGCTGCCGTGAAAACTTATCAGCAAGATACCTTGTTTAAAGCAGCGGACTTACCTTTTCAGCTTGATGAATTACCAAAAAATTTTACCGCCTTTCGTAAAAAAGTAGAAGCTGAGCCAACCTTTATAGCTGCACCGCGACCTGCGGTCAGCCGATTACCTCACCCAGTACAGTTATGCGCTGAACACAATATTGCTGACGTAGTTACCCAGTCAGCTAACTTTAAAGGAGGTTTATTTGCAGCTCAGCAACATTGCAGTGCGTACTTTTCCTCAAAAGCACCAAGCAGCTATAAAGAGACTCGCAATGAGTTAGATGGCTTTAGCAACAGCACTAAGTTTAGTGTTTGGCTCGCTGGAGGCACAATTAGTGCTAAACAACTGTATAACGAAGTTGAAAAATATGAGCATCAAAACGGTGCAAATGAGTCGAGCTATTGGATAAAGTTTGAATTGCTATGGCGCGAATATTTCAAATGGCATGCACTGCAAGCGGGAGCAAAGCTTTTTTTATTCAAAGGTCAAAAGCAAAGTGCGCCGCTAACAACGTTTAACAGCCAGCGTTTCACTGCTTGGTGTAATGGCTGCACTCCATTTCCATTGGTAAATGCGATAATGCATGAACTCAACACAACAGGCTTTATATCTAACCGCTCGCGGCAGATTGCAGCAAGCTGTTTGGTTAATGAGTTAGCTCTTGATTGGCGCTATGGTGCAGCTTACTTCGAACAGCAACTTATTGATTATGATGTGGCTGCAAATTGGGGCAATTGGCAATATATTGCGGGTGTCGGTGTCGACCCTAGAGGTGGGCGTCACTTTCATATCAATAAGCAAACAGCGCTTTATGATCCGTTGTCACGTTACATTCGCAAATGGAATGGCGAGCAAACGACCACAACGCTTTTTGACTCGGTTGATGAGGTTGACTGGCCGTCAAGGTGAAAAATACCAATCCGCAATAAATCTGTAAGAGTATATTTATTTGATTATATTTTAGTATTTTTTGCCTTTTTAACTAAAATAATGAATAAGACTTAATTGTTTATCATTAGGCTAGTTATTAAGGCAGATTATGGCATTTAGTGAAGCTTACAATGAACTAAAGTCGCAGCTAGGACTAGATATTGCACAGTTGCTTCTCGAAAGTGGTGATGTGGGAGTTTGGCTCTGGAATGTGCAAACAGGCGAAACAATTTTTAATGATAAATGGGCAGATATCATTGGCTATTCTCTGTGCGAACTAGAACCCGTTTCAATTGATACTTGGCTTACCTTTGCTCACCCTGAAGACTTAGTGAAATCTGAGCAATTATTAAATGAGCACTTCGAAGGTGAATCAGCGCGATATGTCTGTGAAGCGCGTATGAAACATAAACGAGGCCACTGGGTTAAAGTGCTTGATAAAGGCCAAGTACAAACGTGGGATAAAAACGGTAATCCAGAATGGATGGTTGGAATACATATTGATATTACGGAACAATGGCAAAAAGAACGCGAAATTGAATTCCTACATCAAGAACTAAAAAAGTTCACTGATAACCTCCCAGGCTTTGTTTATCAATATGTAATAGACAATAAAGATGAAGCGTTTTTCCCATTTGCTACATCAAAAGTATTTGATATCTATGGCTGCTCTCCCAAAGATATTGAGTCATCAGCAGATAGAGTTATGCAAGCGATACATCAAGATGATCTGGAACGTATTGTACGAAGTATTGAGCATTCACGTGCAGAGCTAACTGATTGGTGTGAAGTGTTTCGCGTTAACCACCCCAAAAAAGGACAGATCTGGATTTCGGCAAAATCATCTCCTATAGCCCGAGCTGATGGCAGTGTAGAATGGAATGGTTATTCTGAGGATGTTACAGAGGAAGTTAAAAGTAATGAGAGAATTAAACTATTAACGGCTGTTTTTTCTACAACTAGCCGAGGGATTCTGATCACCACCGCTGAGTCTGTGATTGTTGATGTAAATCCTGCTTTTGAGCAAATAACAGGGTTTAAGAAGCATGAGGTAATAGGTAAAAAACCTTCAATACTTTCTGCAAAGAAGCAACCAGATGAGTTTTATCAACAAATGTGGACTGAGTTGCTCGATAAAGGCTGTTGGCAAGGAGAGGTATGGAATAAGCGAAAGTCAGGAGAGGTGTTTCCTGAGCAATTATCCATAGATGCACTGTATGATGAAAATGGCTTAGTTTCTCATTATATCGGTGCATTTGATGATATCTCTTCGGCGGTAGAAAAGCGCCAGCTTCTCAATGAGCTAGTTAATCAAGATCCACTTACTAAGCTATTGAATCGCAGAGGACTCGATATTCAATTGCGTGCTTTCTCACAAAGAACGCCAGCAGAGCATAACCAATTTGCATTGATCTATCTTGATCTTGATAATTTCAAACTCGTTAATGATACATATGGTCATGAACAGGGTGACAATTTATTACTGGACATTAGTCAGCAATTGCGTTTACAAATGAGAGATAAAGATGTGCTATCGCGCATTGGTGGTGATGAGTTTGTTATTGTTTTACCTTCATTAACAAAGGCTAGTTTGTGCCAAGATATAGCGCTACGATGTCAGCAGGCGGTTAAAAAAGTAGCGCAAGATTATGAAACGGTTCAGCCGGTAAGTGCGAGCTTTGGTATCGCCATGTATCCTTTACACGGACACAGTGCAAAGGAACTTTTGGCCATCGCTGATAAACAAATGTATGAAATGAAATTGGCTCTAAAAGTCTCACCACTCGGTTGATATTTCAACACTAGGCAGTTTATTCAAAAGCGGAAGTAATGCGCGTTCTTTGCGCAAATCTATACGCTCGTTTTCTAAATCTTTGCGTTCTCGATAAAGCTCTTTTTGCTGAGTATTATTAAGGTGGTTACTGTTTAGCTCGCCACGAATATCTTTTAATCGACGGTCGATATCGTCAATACGATTATCAATATAACTCAGTCTTTGTTGCACTTGATATCTATCGTTACCTTCTTGCCATGCTTTACGAAACGCTGTGCTATTACAGACACCATTGTATGATGCGCCTTGCATGCCTAACGTAAAGCCATTTTCTGGTTCACAGTATGTAGCGAGGCCCTGATCGTATCCCACTTTATATTTAGCAATGTCAGCATTTACACCATACTCACTGCATTGTGATAGTGCATCTATGCCATCGCGATACTCAGTGCCATCTGCACCATGTTTATAACCAATACCATACCAGTCAGCTTGTAAACATTCATTTTTGCTAACCGAGGTGCAGCCTGCTAATACGATTAGTGGCAGTAGAGGAAGAGTCCATTTTCTCATTAAAATCTCAGCTTATGATATTAATAACTGAATAGATTCTAGCCCGAAAAGTTCGTTGTTAGAAAGCTGTTTTTACTTCAAAGCAATTAATTCAAAATGGATGGCCTGAACTTCATTCACCATTGGCAGAATTTCTGAGCAACACGTAAATTAGGCTGAACATTCTTTAAATGAGTTAACTGTAAGATGCAAAGTAAAGTGAAATGGCAGCGCTTTATCAATAAATGGCGGTCAAAAAACATAATTTTAAACCATAGCTTTAATAGTTCTGTGGGCGACATAAGTTTTGCGCTATTCAATTGCCATTGGGTTTGATGCTTGACGGTTATTGGGCAAGGCAAGTGTCCTGGGTAAGTTTGCCAAGGCGCAAGTAAAGCTCGTGGGTAATCGGTTTTTAACCATCGTTGATAAAAACGGTGTTTGCGAACATACTCCACCGGTAAACCCAACGGATACTGTAGGACCTTCCACGAATAAAATGGATGGAAAAACTCCATTTTAAATTCGCAAACCTGCTCGTTAGGAACACTCAAATGGTGGTGTTGATCGTTAAGCAGCAAGAATAATTGAAATGCTTTTTCAAGTGGTAATTCAGCGAGTGGTTCGAAGCTAATTTTTAAGTTAGCTATCAGTTTTTGTTGTAATTGTTCAGCATTATGAACAACTGACTTAGGTAAAAAAGCGTATTGTTGTTTGAGGTAAGCACTGATTAGTTTATCTAAGTTGTTTTCTTTTGCTGCAGCATAAATTTCATCACCGTAATAAATAAGCCCGACCCCAACACTACCGCCATTTCCTGACCAGCTTATTTGTGGTCTGCATACGTTAGTGAAATCTTGATGTTTCGCTTTACGCCAATATTTGCCAAGGCGCTGTTCGACAGATAGCCGCTGGGTGTCTGAAACTTGTATTACTTCTAATGGTACTGCATTTTGTGATGCATATTGTTTAGCACAAAATAGATCTTGGCTATCAGATTGCGAAAAGTTAAACGACTTCAATTGCACGCCTTGGCGCAATAACTCACTGTTAATAAGCCTAGAGTCTAAACCGCCAGATAAAGTGCTAAGAATGGTTTTATCTTTATGTTTTGCCTTTGCAACTAAAGTTTTAAAAGCCTTTGAGATCCCTTCAATTGCATCTGGTGCAACGAGCTTTTGTTTTGCAAGTGATACCCAATCAAAATATCTTTTTCTAGTTACACCCTGTTTTGCATTAAAGCATAGCATTTCACTTGGGTATGAGCATTTTACGTCTTTAAACGGCGTATGATCTAAAAGAGGATAACCAAGCACGGCAAGCTCAGTTAATGCATCCGGATTGTTCTGTAGTTGGATATCCAACTGCTTGAATAAATTAAGGTTAGTGGAAAATAGTAAACCATACTGTGTTTGTAAGGTATAAAAAGGTTTTAATCCAAGTGGATCAGTCGCTAATGTTAGGCGCTGGCTCTGCAGATCAAATTGACAAAAGCTAAATACTCCTTCGCATTGCTGCAAAGAAAAGTCGAGAGACTCGCAGCCCGCAAGTGTAATTAGGTCCTGTGTTCTAGAGCTTGATATGAGAGGGTGTCCAATGAGTGTTGCAATTTGCGACTCAGTTCGCAACCAGCTCGCCTGCTGATAGGCATCAAAATCATACTGAAAAATGGCTCCATACTCGCAATTAAAAAAACGAACATGTTTTTCTTCATAGTTACTAAATACATTAGCTAGTTGATTTATATACTTAAAGTCAGTTTTATCTGAATCATTGAATTGGAAATAACCTGCAATAATAGCCATGTTAACCACCTTTTCGTTTGCTAACTTATTAGTAAAGTTGCAAGCCATAGGCCAAAACGAATAAAGGCCTTAAACAAGGCCTTTGGTAACATTACAAAATTACAAACGCAGATCAGCGATTGTTAAGTTGTTGGTTGATTTCATCAAATATACTCGCATCATCAATGGTAGATGGAATTTGTAGTTCTTCACCATCGACCAATTGGCGTAAGTTCTTTCTGAGTATTTTCCCTGAACGGGTTTTTGGTAGACGCTCAACATGCAAAACATTCTTTAAGCAGGCAATGGCACCAATTTGATGCCTTACAGAATGGACTAGCTGTTGCTCGACTTCTTTGCTATCGCCAAGGTAATCGTCTTTGAGCACTATCATCGCCATAGGTAATTGCCCTTTGAGTGCATCGTTAACGCCAAATACTGCACATTCAGCAACAGCAGGGTGGGCTGCAACAATTTCTTCCATTTCACCGGTTGATAAGCGATGACCCGCAACGTTAATTACATCGTCGGTACGACCCATAATAAATAGATAACCATCGTCATCAATATAGCCACCATCACCAGAGAGGTAATAACCCGGATACTCGCTTAAATAACCCGCTTGAAAGCGTTCATTGTTTTGCCAAATTGTTGGTAAGCAGCCAGGAGGTAAGGGCAGTTTAATTACCACCGCACCATTTTCGTTTGCTGAGCACTGCTGCCCATTCATATCAAGAATTTGTACATCAAAGCCCGGTGTTGGCACCGTTGAGCTACCCGCCTTAGTGGCAAGCTGTTCAATACCAATTGGATTACACGCAATGGCCCAACCTGTTTCTGTTTGCCACCAATGGTCAAGTACGGGCAAGCCGGTGTTGTCTTTTAGCCATTCATAAGTGGGAGGATCTAGGCGTTCACCGGCCAAGAATAAACGTTTTAAACTCGAAGTATCGTATTGTTTAAAGCCCTCGGCGGTAGGGTCTTCTTTTTTAATAGCGCGAAACGCAGTAGGAGCACTGAATAAGGCGGTGACTTTATAATCTTCTACAACACGCCAAAACGCACTGGCATCAGGGGTTCTTATGGGTTTGCCTTCATAAAGTACGGTAGCGCAGCGATAAATAAGCGGTGCATATACAATGTATGAGTGACCTACCACCCAGCCAATATCAGAAGCAGCCCAAAATACTTCGCCGGGTTTCATGCCATACACGGTCTCCATGCTGTAATGCATTGCAACAGCGTGACCACCGTTTTCTCGAACCACCCCTTTAGGTGTGCCTGTGGTGCCTGAGGTGTAAAGAATATAAAGCGGGTCGTCACCTGCAACCGGCACGGCATCGACTGAACTTGCTGCATCAGAGGCTGATTGCCAATCGATGTCTCGGCCATCTTGCATCTCGGCAATGGCTTGCTCACGCTGAAAGACAATACAGTGTTCAACAGTATGCTGGGCGTTTTCGAGTGCTTCATCAAGCAGTGGTTTATATTCAATCACATGATTGATTTCGACCCCGCAAGACGCAGTAAGCACAAGCTTAGGCTTTGCATCATCAATACGCACCGCGAGTTCGTGCGGTGCAAAACCACCAAATACAACGGAGTGAATGGCACCAAGGCGAGCACACGCTAGCATACCAATAACCGCTTGTGGGATCATTGGCATATAAATGACTACACGGTCACCTTTGCTTACGCCAAGGGATTGCATGAGTCCTGCAAATTTAGCAACTTGAGTTTGTAACTCGCCATAAGTGTATTGTTGTTTAGTATTGGTAACAGGGGAGTCGTAAATTAGTGCAGTTCGGTCGCCATAGCCTGCTTCGACATGTTGGTCGAGGGCTAGATAACAAGTGTTTAGTTGACCATCGGCAAACCAATGGTAAAAATCATTATCGTCATATTGATAAGGGGCACTTGGCTCTTTAAACCAAGGAATTCGTTTACTTTGCTCAAGCCAAAACTGACCCGGATCGCGCTGGAACTGTTGGTATTGTTGTTGATATTCGCCCGCCATTGTGAGGCTCCTATACTTTTTAGTGAGAGATTTGTACAACGTACTAAAAAATATAGGGCGGTTTTTGATTAAATAATATGCGACCTTGGTCGGCATTAATGGGGCTAAATGTCGTGAAATCGCCCGGATTTGGGGCGATTTCAGGGAATCGAGATGCTAATTAAACCTGTTGTTCACTAATAAGCGGTAAGCAAATGAGGATCTTAACGCCACCTAACTCACTGTGCTCAGCCTTGATAGTACCTTTGTGCGTTTCTATTAGGCTTTTACAAATCGCCAGTCCTAGGCCTGAGCCACCCGTTTGGCGGCTACGTGATTTATCAACGCGGTATAAACGTTCGAATATTTCAACTAACTGATTGTCGGTCACACCGGGTGGGGTATCTTCAATACTAAAAGTAATACTCTGCGCTGAGGCTGTCGCTACAAATTTAATTTTGCCGGGTTTATCAGTATAAAAGGTGCTGTTTGATAAAAGATTAGCCAGTACTTGCTTAATTTTATCGATATCCCATGTCACCTTTAAATCAGCAGTAACATGAATGTCACTGGTAAATTCAAAGCCTTTGCTTTGTACAAAAGCAGCAAAGTCTTGCTGCCAAACGGATAATACATCAGCAAGTAAATAGGGTTTTAGGTTCAGGTATAGGCTATCTGAGTCTGCTTGTGCTAGTTGGTGGATATCACGGATCAGTACATTGATATCGGTTAGCTTTCGATTAATGGCATCGTAAGAGGCATCAACGTCTTTTGCGATATTGTATTGCAATGCTTCAACTTGCAATTGTAGCGCTGTGAGTGGTGTGCGAATTTCATGGGATACATCGGCTAGTAAGCGGTTCTTCTTATCAACGACTTCTTGTAATAGTTGTGCTCGCTCGCTGGCAAGTTTACGCGTTTTAAATGAGCGGTAACCAAAGCCTGATATCAATAAAATCACACAGCTTAGGCCGAGTAACCAGGCTTTAAATTGCCATTCACTTTCGCTTAGTTGTGCTGCTTGAATTTGTTTATCTGCACTTAATTGGTTTATTTCTTGCTGATTTCGCATAAAGGCGACTTGGCTTTGCATCGCGGCCACAGTTAAGTCGTGCTGATTTTTACCCGTTTTATTTTCAAGGGTTTGATAGCGGCTTTGCGATTCAAATGCCTGTTTATAAAGTTGTAATGCAAGGTAAGAGTCAGTGAGTAATTTATTTAAGCTAATTTGATCTTCGACATCTTGTAACTCATTAGCCTGGTTTAAGGCCTGTTCTGCGGTTTTAATTGCTTTTGCATGGTCATTAAGAGCTTGATAGATACGTGTTTGGGTGATCGCTAAAGACACTAAATGGGAGCGGAAATTAAAGTCAGTGGCGATTGCCATGGCGCGATCAATATAGGCTTGCGCTTCACTAATGTTATTTTGTTTTAGAGCAATTAACGCCATTAAATTATATGAACGGCACAATCCTGTGTTTGAAGATGAGGGTAGATAATAGCTAATCGACTTTTCTGCATAGTCTGTGGCTGTTGTAAGCTCACCTTGTTTTAGCGCTGCATAGCCGACCTTCATGGCACTATTACCGATATCGACTTTAGAGCCAATTTCTAAATCCAGAACGTGCGACATTTTAAAGTGCTTTAACGATTGGGCACTGTCACCCATACGTCGATAAACTTCGCCAATTTCATAAAGTGCATCAGCAATGCCTTTTTTATCGTCAAGTTTTTGATGTAAAGAAAACGACAAAGTAAGATTGGCTAGTGCGTCGTGGTGGTCACCAATAATTGCTTCAATAATACCTAAGTTCTGCAATGCAGAGGCATAAGATTTATCGTCATCAAACTCTTGTAAAATATTGACTGCTTTTTGTGCTTCATTGAGGGCAGCTATGTACTTATCTTGCCAGCGTAAAATGGCTGCTAATCGCTCATAGGACTGGGCAATCAGCACTGAGTTATTTATCTGTTTGGCAATGGATAATGCAGCGCGATAGTGTTGCTCTGCCTTAAGAAAGTTACTTTTTCTGCCTTGTGCGTAACCTTGAATAAGCATTGCTCGTACTGTTACTGACTGGTTATTGTGCTTTTCCCCGTAATTAAGCAGCTGCTCTGCATAGCTAAGAGCTTGGTCATAATCGCCACTGCCCATATTCATAAATGCCAGCGATTCGAATGCCTCTTGTATGATGTTAGGTTCATTGGAAAGGGTCGAGTCGTTAGTTAATTGCTCAAATATTTTAGTGGCTTGGTTTGGATTACTGTTACGTAACAATTGTGCTTCGTTAAGCTTTTCTAAAGCTTGTTCAGGGGTAATAGCAAGGGTATTTAGCGATAAGCAGCTAAGCAAAATAGCTAAAGCTAAGCCTTTGTAAGGTGATTGCGTGTTTTTCATTATAATCTAGGTAAAGGCAGATGCCATTTTTGTAAAATTGCTTGGTATTGACCGTTTTGTTTCAATGCTTTTATGGCATCACTCAATTGCATAGCAAGTTGCTTGTCCAATTTTAGATTCGCGGCTAAATAAAGGCCTGATGGGTAGTCGTCTAAGTGGAGGCTCTTATTAATGTCATTAGGGAGAACTCCTGATAACGCGAGTTCGTTTTGTAAGGTAAGCGTGTTGGTTAGTACAAAATCAATTCGTCCTTTCTCTAGCATTTGCCAAAGTTGATGGTAATGACTGACCAGCACCAAATTTTTATTTTCATTAAAGCCGGCTTGTTTCAAATAATGTTCACTTGAATAGCCACGAATTGTTGCCACACGATATTTCTTTGCTTGTTTTAAGCTTTTTATTTCGTGGTTTTGTTTGGCAAGCCCAACTAAATAAGCATCGGCAAAATAGGTTTGTGCTAGCCATTGGAATTTATATTCACGAGACTCATTTTTTAGCAATGAAATCATCAATATGCTTGGGTCATTTTGAAACTCATGAAAAGCTCGGGCCATTGGCATAATTGCGAATTCGCCAGCGATGTTTGTTTTCGCTAGGGCAGACTTTATCACTTCAACAAGCGCACCATCGGCTTTACCTTGCTGATTTTTAAAATGGTATGGGGGTAAATCTTCGGCAATAAAGGTCAGTGTTTTCGCCGTCGTAGCACTACTGATAAAGCAGAAGATAATAACAATCAGCAATGAACGAAGAAGCATAAAGAACCTACACCTTTAAACATATTGTTAACATAGTAATGAATATTAATAAAAAGGTATAGGTTTTTAATCGGTGAATCGGAATTAGTTGTTCTTTTTGCTTCGTGGCGCACCGAGTAAAATACCGATGTGGCAAACACAGACAGATAAAAACGCACTCAACCCTAATGCACCGCCATAGCCATGTAAGCGCGGCACGAGGTACTCAAACAACAAAGCAAATAGTAATGACGCAATGGCTAATGTAAAAATGCCAAAGCGTTTTGGTGCGCTCATACCGATGAAAGTACCACCGAAAAATGCCACGCTGTATAGCTCAACATCAACGGGGAATAGACTCAAAATCGCAAATGCAATAATGCTGGTGGCCGCTGATGCGCGAATGCCGTCGAAGCGATTATGATGTGCTAAAAAGTAGGTTGAGTAAGCACCTAATAACGCTGTTATCGCAATAAATATATTCATCAAAAAATCCCTTTTGCAAGCATATAAAGCGCCACACTGGCAAAAGCCACACTACCAAGTCGGCCGCCAAAACCTGCAAATAGATTCATAGTCAAAATATAAAGACTGGCACCGATCAATGAAATAAGACTTAGCTCCCAATAACTGTTTATTAAACTTGAAGAGCACATGCCAGCAAAGCTACCAGCGTAAATGGCCGCATAAGGGTGTGATTTTAACGTTCTTGAAAAAGGTAAAAACGTACCGATTAAGCCTGTCGCAGCAGCGGCTACAACAATAGGAACACGAAAATATTCGTGTAAGACGAAACAGATAAAGCAGCCAAAAAAGAAACAAATATACTTTATTAAAAAAAACCGAAAGTGCTCAAAGCTACTCATGTTTTTAAGCTTTGCTGTGTAATTTAAGATAAAAAGCTTAAGTGATTTCATACTCACTTATAGGTAGTTAGAAAGATAGTGATTTTCACATTATCTAACCACAAAGTACAATTATAAAAGGCATCTGACTTTGCAAGATGCCTTTAAAAATTATGATTGCTGGTGTCGTGGTGACCTAATGCTGTGGTGCCCATAAAGAGATACGATAAGAAAACATCCAAGTGGTACAACAAACGAAACCGCAGTGTTAAAAGCATCTATGGTTGCGGCTTGGATCAGAGGTAAAAATGCGCCCCCTAAAATTGCCATTACTAAACCAGCTGCACCAACTTTTGCATCTTCGCCAAGGCCTTCAAGTGCTGTGCCGTAGATGGTTGGAAACATCAAAGATAGACAGCTTGAAATAGCTACAAGTGCGACTACGCCCACTAAATTCACTTGTGTGGTAACAATAAAACACAGCACGGCTGCAATTAAAGCCATCAAACGCAGTAATTTAGCGCCGCTAATAAAGCGCATTAGCCATGTCATAATGAAACGAGATACTAAAAACACCAACATCGAACATTGTAAGACTTGGCCGCCGGTAACTTCTGTCGTGTTAAGTGCTTCCATGGTGTAGCCAATGGTGTAGGTCCATACACAGGTTTGCGCGCCAACATTAAAAAATTGTGCCAGCACACCAAATCGATAATGCTTGTTTTGATACAAATGTTGAAAGGTCTTTTTAAGTTTACGCGGCTGCGCTGTTACTTTTGTTTCTGTTGCAGGAGAGCGGCTAAAGAAGATACATAGCCATAGTAAGATTAAGCAACAGGCCATACCCACATACGGCACCATCACAGCATCGAGCTCTGCACTCACAACGGTTTTTAATTGCGCTTCACTCATCAGGGCACGGCTTGCGCTATCAGCTTGATTTAAGTTCGGTAAGATCAACGTCGCAGCTAAAAACACACCAATATTAGTCCCAACAGGGTTAAATGCTTGCGCGAGGTTAAGTCTGCGGGTTGCTGTTTGCTCGCATCCTAACTGCATAACATAGGGATTGGCAGAGGTTTCTAAAATAGACAAACCACCAGCAAGAATAAACAAGGCCAATAAAAAGTGGCTATAGAGCATGGTTTGACTAGCAGGGTAAAACAATAAGGCACCACAAGCGGCCATGGCTAAACCCACTAACAGCCCTGTTTTATAATTAAATCGTCTATTGATCATGGCCGCCGGTAAAGCTAAGCAAAAATACGCGCCGTAATAACTAAACTGCACCAGTGCTGATTGCAACGCACTCATAGAAAATGTTTTGCTAAAAACTTTCACTAATGGGTCTGTCATATTGGCCGCAGTACCCCAAGCAGCAAAGCAAATCGTAAGCAGAATAAAAGGCCAAAGCATTTGGCGCGATACAATAGCGGACTGTGTTTGCATAGTTCACCAGGTTAATGTGTTCATATTGTTGTGGCCGACAGTATTCACGACTATAAATAATAAATCAACCTAGTTGATTTATTATTTTGACTGGTAGATAGTACTGCAAACAGGTCTAATAGGCCGCTTATCAAGCTTGTATCAAGAAGGATGTTATGAAGAGCAGTTTATCGCGAGCACCAAGAAGCAATAACGAGCGCGCAATCTTAAGTTTAATTAGGCAACAGCAAAGCATGCCTAAAGCACAAATAGCAAAAGCGTTAGCCTTGTCTGCTCAGGCGGCAACAGTGAATATTAATAAGCTTGAAGAAGATAAGCTGTTGCTTCGTGATGCACCTGTTAAAGGGCGAGTAGGGCAGCCAAGTGTGCCGTTTAGGCTCAACCCAGATGGTGCATTTAGTTTTGGTTTGAAAATCGGGCGACGACGCTTTGACCTGATACTCGTTGACTTACAAAGCACGCAAAGGACGTCTGTATCTGTTGAGGTGCATGAAGCATCGGTTGAAGAGCTTAAATCATTTTTAGAAACACATATCCCAAAGCTAATCAGTCAATTAGAGCCTGATCTGCGCTCACATGTGTGTGGGCTTGGGGTCGCTATGCCGTTTGATATTTGGCAATGGCAAGCCGCTTCATGCTCAGCAACCAGTACACTTAGTCAGTGGCAAAACTTTGACTTAAAAGGTTACTTAGAAAGCCAGTTCCAGCTCCCTGTTTATATTAGTAACGACAATAACGCTGCCTGTTGTGCAGAGCTAAGTCTTGGAAACCCTAACAACTACTGCGATTTTTTATATGTTTATTTGGGGGCTTTTTTAGGTGGTGCAGTGGTGATTAACCATCAGCTTCTCGAAGGTAAAAGTGGTAATGCCGGTGCTATAGGCTCAATGCTAAACACTGATCGTGAACAGTTACTTAGCCAATGTTCATTACTTTCACTGCAAAGCGAGTTTGATAAGCTGCAGTTGGGTATTTCTGTGTATGAGCTGACAGACAGTCAGTTTACAGCGCATAATCGACTCGTTCAGCCTTGGCTTGAAAAAGCCGCTGAGGCTATCAGTATTGCCATGCATAACAGTTTAAGTTTATTAGATATGCAAGCTGTGATTATTGATTCGCCGTTACCGAGTAAAGCACTTGAACATCTCAAGCAGTTATCAATTGCCGCATTTGCACGTTTAGATAATCGTGGGTTACGTAGCTGTGATGTGAGCTTAGGTGTGTGCGGGGAAAAAGCGCAGTCGATAGGGTCTGCCCAACTTGCGCTTAGTCATCATTATTTTTAAGAGGAGTGAGCACCTCACTCCTACTTAATTCATTACTTCTGATATTGTTTGAACCACGCAAGGGTGTATTCAATTTTCGAAATCATACGTGATGGACGACCCGCAATACCATGGGGTGAGCCCGGTACACGAATAAGAACGGTATCTACCTTTTGCAGTTTTAATGCTTGATAGAATTGCTCTGATTCTGAAATTGGCGTACGGCGGTCTTCTTCACCTGTCATGATCAATGATGGCGTGGTGACGTTACCTACTAATGAAAGTGGCGAACGTTTCCAGTAGTGCTCAACATTATCCCAAGGCATGCCAGGGAATTGGTTACGAATTTGACCAATATAGCTGTCAGCTGAAAGCGTTTTACTTAACCAGTTGATCACAGGCTTGGTAATTGCCGCAGCGTTGAAGCGGTTTGTTAAACCAACCGCATAAGCCGTTGCAATACCACCTGCTGAACCACCCGCAATAAATAGGTTATCTTTGT
Source organism: Pseudoalteromonas simplex (assembly GCF_015278155.1). Classification (NCBI taxonomy): domain Bacteria; kingdom Pseudomonadati; phylum Pseudomonadota; class Gammaproteobacteria; order Alteromonadales; family Pseudoalteromonadaceae; genus Pseudoalteromonas; species Pseudoalteromonas simplex. The sequence continues at coordinate 34,938 of NZ_JADILN010000011.1, read as the reverse complement.
CGATAAAGCCTTTAGCAATCATGGCATCAACTGCTGAGTTGTGGTCAGCAAAGTCTTCTTCTGAACTGTATTTACCATCTAGCAGTAGTGCAAAGTCTTTACCGTAACTTGTTGAACCACGGTAATTCACATACACAACCACATAACCTTCAGCGGCATAACGTTGTAATTCAGCAGTAAAGCTTGGGCCATAGGCTAGGTGTGGGCCACCGTGAATTTCAACCATTAATGGGTATTGTTTGTTTTCATCAAAATCAGGTGGCGTAATGTACCAACCTTGAATAGCTTGGCCATCGAACTGTGACTTAACATTTAGTTCGTGCACTTTACCAAGCTTTTTATGGCCTAACACATCTTCATTTAATGAAGTTAGCGTTTTACTTTTACCCTTGTATAGGTAGCCTAAATCAGCTGGACGGTACTCGCTGCCTGTGGTGTACGCAATAGCGCCATTATTGGCCATGCTGAAACTACCACTGATATACGGACGACCAATTGAAGTGCCCGATACCGTATCCGTTAAGTCAGTGACCTTACCGCGGCTGTTTACTTTAGCAAGCTTACGCTTACCAAAATCATCGTACTGAATAACAAAGTCGCCATCGCCTGACCACTTATAATCAGCCACTGAACGGTCTAATTTTTCAGTAATATGCTTGATTGATTTATCGTCTAAATCGAGCATAGATAGTGTTGAGTTAATGTAAGGCACAGGGGCGTTGTCACGCGCAACAAAGGCTAGTTCATCACCGTCTTCAGCGTAACGCGGGTTACTCTCACGGCCCGGTAAATCAGTTAGTTGCGTAAGCTCGCCTGATTTTACATTGATTTCATAGAGGTCTGACTCAGTTGTGCGATATTCCCACTCATCATTGCGATCAGCAGAAAAAGCTAGTTTTGTGTTACTTGGATCCCAAGCAAGTGGGCCATAGTGCTGATAATCACCCGATGTTAATTGGCGTGGTGTGCCACCCGAAACCGGAATAACAAAAACGTGACGATATGAAGGCTCTAAAAAGCCAGCGCCATCAGCTTGATAGCGTGCTTTTTCAAACACTCTCACTGGTTTTGACCACTCAGCGCCTTTTGGTTTTTTCGGCAGTTTTACCGATTTAGCGAACGCAGATTTACCTTCAGGAATGCTCATGGTGAAGGCAATTTGTGCAGAATCATTTGACCACGTTAAGTTACGTACTGACTTTGGTAGTTGCGTTAATAATGCTTGTTTGTCTTGCGCTAACCAATAAACGTGAAGTTGATTCGAACCGCTTGAGTTGCTGGTAAAAGCAATTTTCTTGCTATCTGGAGACCAAGTGGGTTGGCTGTAGTTATGCTCATCAGAAAACAGCGGCGTGTGTTGACCTGACTTTATATCGTACAGCCAAAAGCTACGCTTGTTACCATCTTTCATGATGTCGTAGCCGCTGCGCACATAAACGATTTTTTTACCGTCAGGGCTTATTTGTGGGTCGCCTGCGTATTCAAGTTGAAAAATATCTTCAGAGACAAACTTGTCGTTAGCATATACTTGAGCCGTCGTTGCTGCGCACAGCAAACTTGCTCCAATAAGAATTGTTTTTTTTAATTGCATGGAATGGTCTTTTTTTAGCCGTAAAATTTTATCCTAAAAGCAGAGCATTCGCTGCGCAAGCACATTGAGATAAAGTTGCATTTACCCCAGTTGAATTGACTCGAAGTTAATGTGTACTTGCTAGCACCTGATTTTAAAGGCTTAGGCAAACTTAAAATAGTCATCCCAACGACTATCTAAGCGCTGTTTGGCTTTGGTTAAATCAACGGCTGTATAAACGTTATTTTGTTGATGAACCAGCTCAAGCTTGACGAGTTTGTCTAAAGCATCATCAATTTCAAAGTCGAGCTGGCAATGATGCTGCGCGTTAAACCATTGCTCAATTTGACTATCTAATTGCTGTGCAGTCATCGCTGATTCGCTTTTTAGTAAAAAGGTGTAGGCAAGTAGCGCTTCTTTAACATCTTCTTCTTCAGCTGCATCGACTAGGGTATGAAAAACCCCGGCGTTGTTATCGAGGTTTTTAAAATACAAGTTGTCGGCTAATGCTTTCATAAAACGAATTTTACGGTTTTTAAACTTGCTCCATTCTTTAAAAATAAAGCTGCCAAATACCCCCATGCCGATTGCAAAGGTAATAAAGTGTTGCTGACTCATATGCACTTCTTCACTGCGCCAACCACCCCAAAAGGCAATCATAGCAATCAGGAGTAAAATTGACGCACCTAATTTTGTTACCAACACCACAGCTCCACCAATCAGTGCTGATGAACCAATAATCAGTTTATCTATTGGACGCATTTTTACTTCGCTATTCGGAAACAGCATTTCTAAATCGGCTTTTGGCACATTCTGGAATAATTTGACGATGGTTGAGTTTGGCTCAAAGCCTACCGGCATTTTGCCTTTTTCTAAAAAGTACTGCTCGTCTTTAAAGCGGATGAATATGGCAACGCGGTCATAGTTAGTAAACTGAATCTGCTTTTTTTTAAGCCCCCAAAAACTGCGTAGCGTCTCGGTTTTTTGCGATTCGCCGCGACGGTAAAAGACCACTTCTGCAAAGTCATCAAACTCAACGGCTAAACGTACTTTAAATAAAGACTCTTCATTCAGTGCATCTTGCAAGTCTTGATTGGTAATGGTTTCAAAATTGGCAGCATTGAGTACTTTGGCAAACTCTTTTGCAAAGGCAGATTGGTAGCTGGCACGTTGCTCGTTGGTAATCGGTGTTAGCGTGCGGGTGTCGCTATTTGGGTCAAATGGCGCATAGTTGTTTTTTAAAGACTCCAGCAGCTCGTGATATTGATAATGAGTCACGCTTTGCAAAAGAGTAGCAAACTCCATAAACGAAGCTGATTGCGGCTCACCCAAGTAAGCTTGGCAAAGATTTATGATGTCGTGTTTTCGAAAAGGGATGAATCGCGCGTTGCTCATAGATTTGTGTAATGACATTAAAACTGGCTGGGATAATAAAAAAATAACGACAAAATTGCGACCGTTAGTGGCAAATGGCATGAACTTAGACTTTTTTACTGACTAAAACGGCTTATATTTAGAATATTTACTCCAGTAAAAACGCTGGTTTTTCCCCTTTATAGTGGCTTTATCATGCACTTTTAAATTTGCTTTGCTAATGTTTAATTCATTGCAGCAAGTTGTCGTGATTAATTATGAATAAGCAAGCACCCCCTCCAGAAGTAAAGGCTGAGTTAAATTCAGTACCTCTTGTAGTAAAGCAATTCTTTATTAGCTTTTTTGTTGTCGTTTTATTGATGATAGTCGTGACTTATTTGTATAACTTTAATCGGCTTGAAAGTGATGTTTACTTAAATGGTGTGCTCAGTGATGCTATTAATTTGCTCATTTTGATTTGTATTTTTGCGTTTGTGCAAACTTCGGTGGTTGCTAAGCGCAGTTACTTATTTTTAAGTGTGGGTATCTTCCTTTGGAGCGTCGGACTTACATTTGATTTTTTAGATGAGCTGGTGTTCCAACCAATCTGGGTCGGCATTTATATCGAAGATATTACCCGCACCTTAGGGATGCTTATCACTGGGTTTGGTCTTTATTTAGCGCTTACTGATTTAGCTAAAACCCGAGAGCAGCTCGAAGAAGAGCTAAAAACCGATGTATTAACAAAGGCGTACAATCGTCGTTATTTTTACCATTATGTGCAGCAAAACCAAAGTAAACCACATAGTTTAGTGATCGCCGATATTGATCATTTTAAGGCGATTAATGATGAATATGGCCATGATGTAGGCGATCAGGTATTGATAGACTTTGTTTATCAGTGTCACCAAGCATTAGGAGAAGACGTTCTATTTGCGCGAATTGGTGGTGAGGAGTTTGCAATGTATGTTGCCACAGATGATGCAGATGAATTACATGCTACCTGCGAGCAACTGCTGAGCCTTGCCAGTAATGTGATGGTGACACCGAGTAAAACGCTCAGCGTGAGTGTTGGTTCAGCGATCAAACGTGCTACTGAGACCTTTAGTAGTACCTTGAAACGTGCTGATCAAGCGCTTTATTTGGCTAAAAATCAGGGTCGTAGTCGCTATGTTCATAAACCGTAAGGGACGGTTAAGACTTTTTGTTGTAACCTAAAATGCAACAAAACGATTAAGGATGAATAATGGCGATTGCAAAAAAGCTTAAGCAAAAAACACGGCAGTTTATTGACTCAAAACACATGCTTAAATCGATTACGGTGGCATCATTTTTAGAGTCAACCATAGTGCCTATTCCTCTTGAAGCTGTGCTTATTCCGTTAATGCAAGCCCGCCGTGAAAAGCTTTGGTTAATTGCCTTAATGGCGACCATAGGTTGTATAATCGGTGCTATTTTTGGCTATGCCCTTGGCTATTATCTATTTGATGTAGTGGGCGATTGGGTGATTAATACCTTCTCAAACCCTGAGCAATTCGAGCAAGTTAAGCAAAAAATGCAGGCACAAGGCTTTTGGTTTGTATTGACGCTCGGTATTGTGCCCATCCCATTTCAAATTGCCATGCTTGCCGCTGGGGCTACTAAGTATTCGATTTTTCTATTTTTACTGGCAACGGTCATTGCGCGTTCAATTCGCTACTTTGCTCTTGCTGCCGTTGTTTATTACGCGGGTAATCAGGCTGAGCGAATTATTCAAAAGCACAAAACCAAAGCCTTAGTGGCTATTTCTGTGTTAGTACTGTTACTTTGGTGGCTCAGTACACTCATTTAATACACTCATTTAACAAATAAAAAATACTGATTAGGGTTATCCTGTCTATACTTTGAAATAAGGAAAGCGCTTAATAAAAACAACAGGATGACCCATGAATACCCTAGTGGCTGCACTGCCTATTTTGGTGCTGATCTGGATGATGGTAAAAAGCAGCCCCATCGCCTCTTATATTGCCTTACCCATAACAGCGCTACTCGCTGCTTTACTGCAACTGTTTTACTTTCAAGCTGATTTAAGGCTGTTGCTTGCTAATTCGTTTGCTGGTGTATTGTCTGTTATGACGCCTATTTCGATTATTGCTGGGGCTATTTTACTTAACCGCATGTTGGCAATATCAGGGGCCGAAACCACGATTAAACATTGGCTCGAATCAATTAGCAGTAATCAAGTTGCGCAGTTGATGATCATTGGTTGGGCGTTTGCATTTATGCTCGAAGGCGCATCGGGATTTGGCACGCCAGCGGCCATCGCGGCGCCCATTTTGGTCGGGCTTGGTTTCTCGCCTTTTAAAGTGATTATTTTCACTCTTATTTTAAACTCGATCCCCGTATCTTTTGGTGCAGTTGGCACACCAACATGGTTTGGCTTTTCAGCGCTACAATTAGATGATGGGCAAGTGCTGGCTATTTCAAGATGGACGGCGCTTTGTCATGTTATTGCTGCTTTGGTTATTCCTATGATTGCGCTGTGTCTTGTTTTACCACTAAAAAAGGTGCGTCAAAATAGCGTATTCATTTATTTAAGTGTGTTTTCATGTGTCTTACCTTATTGGTTGTTTGCCCACTGGAACTATGAATTTCCATCACTGATAGGTGGCGCAGTGGGTCTATTAGTCACTATCTATTTAGCAAGTCGGGGAGTGGGTTTAGATAACTCAGCTGTAAATGCACAAAGCACGAAAGGCAAAGCTGAGTTCACACCCAAAGCGCTATTTTTAGCATTATTCCCGTTATTACTTTTGATTGTTGTGCTGGTGATAACCCGTATTCATCAGTTGGGAATTAAAGCATTGCTTAACGACGAAACGCTCTGGCTGAGTATTCACTTGGGCTTCGCACAATTTGAATTAAGCAAAGCACTGATCTTATCTTTACATGAGATATTTGGTACCTCAGTGGGGTGGTCGTATAAAACCTTGTTTGTACCAGCCTTGATCCCGTTTGTATTGGTGGTGCTGATCTGCGTGCCGTTACTTAAAATGAGCAAGCCACAAGTAAAGCAAATGTGCTCCGACACCTTAGGCCGTATAGCTATGCCATGTATTGCTTTGATCGGGGCGCTGGTGATGGTGAATGTTTTAATGCAAGGCGGCCATAATGCGCCCATATTTTATATGGCGAGCACCTTTGCAGATTTAAGCGGTGAGCACTGGGTGTTATTTGCCTCATACTTGGGGGCACTCGGCACTTTCTTTTCAGGTTCGGCAACCGTATCTAATCTTACCTTTGGCGGTATTCAATATGGTATTGCACAGCAAGTGGGCTTGTCAGAAACCTTAGTGCTTGCGTTGCAATCAACGGGGGCGGCGATGGGGAATATGATCTGCATTAGCAATATTATTGCTGTAGCCAGTATTGTTGGAGTGAATAATCAAGAAGGGCCCGTGCTTAAGAAAACCTTTTTGCCTATGCTGATTTACGGTGCAATTGTAGGATGTTTTAGTTATCTATTTTACTGATTAAACATGTTCAGATAAAAAAGGTGCCCAGATAAACCGAGCACCCTACATAGTAACTTATTGAATAGCTTTTTTTACCTCGCGCCAGTCAATAATCTTAAAGTTTTGCGGTGCCTGTGGCATACGGTTGTAACCATCTTGCACAATTAGCACCCCTTCAGGGTAGCCCGGTAGTGCAGCCGGTGTGACCGTTAGGCCATCGGTTTCTGATACGCCATCTATTGCTAACTCTAGGTTATTACTGATTGCAAACTTACCCGCAAACTCAAGGCTTGGGGTATTGCCATCAATAATTTTATAAAGCACATAGCTGTAATCACCTTGGCTAGAAACCACTAAATATCGAGCATCTTTTGCGTGGTAGATTTCCATGCCTTCTACATCATCAACCAGCATATCGTTCACGGTTTGTAGCATTACAGGTTTATTTCCAGCTGTTGGCTCAGCGCCAATAAACCAAATACCTTCGTCTTCTTCACCTAAAAATAGCTGTGCGGTTTTATCATCAGCACTGCAACCTTCTGGTTGGCTTGGAACACTAAACTCGCGCACTAGTTGTGCTGATACGCTCTCATTATCACCTGTTAGTTTGTATTGCTGAAACAGGCCTGATTTGTCATTCATAAACACATAGTTGCCTGTGTTTGATGAGTACATACACATACCGTAAATTTCGTTTAGAGTCGTTGGCAGCTCAGCAAAATGTTGCACCTGATTGTGAGTATCGACGCTGTAAACACTGATGCTGTTATGAGTACGGTTACTACCTGCAATCCAGGTATTCGTTGCGTTGTTGATACTGGCATGTTGGCGCACATCAACATTATTTAAACGGCCTGTTTCTAGTGCTTGTAGCTCTTTGCCTGCAAGGTCATACACCATTAAGCCACGGCGTTTATCGGTACCTAAGATCAAGCTTTTAGCTGCATTATTAGGGTTTACCCAAATTGCAGGGTCATCGGCGGCATCACCAAAAGCACGTACTGCATCGGTTTGCGCTTGTGCATTGATGTAAGTAACAGCCGCTGTTTTAGCGCTAGTGTGTTGTTTAGCCTGCCCATTTATTTGACCTTTTACATAATGACCTGATTCATCATCGTATAACACGATGTCAGCTTGATTATTGTTAAAGCGCACTGCGGCAGACTCAATCGCCAGTTCACCAGCAAATTGCCAGCTGCTAAAACGCTTTGTGCTATTTTCGTAGCGATGTAATTGGTTATCTTCAGAAGTGGTGAACCATAAGCTGCCATCTTCTGTTGTGCTTAATCCGCCAACTTCAGGCGCTAAGCTGCCAAATGGCGACATCATAGCAAGGGGCTTTTTATCGGCGCGTGATTCAGCGTCGGCATTAATTTGCCAAATGCCTAGCTCGCCTTCACTTAAATAAAGAGTTTTACTGTTATCATCAACCGCACAGCCTGATGTTTCACTTACGCCAGCAAACTCACGTAATTCAAGGTTTAACGCGCGTTTGTTTGCCATATCAAACACCAGTGTTTCGCGGATAAGACCACGAGCGTCTGCCACAAATGCCGACACGGCTTGAGTGGTCGGGTTGGCAAATAAGCACACCGCCTCAGGTTTTGCTTTTGGTGGGCTGATACGGCTAATTTCAGTTAGCTGCCATTTAGCTGCTTTTTGTAAGCTAAAAATCACCGCTTGGTCGGCTTCGTTGTCGATGCTGGCAACAAGGTAACTGTTTTTGTCGATCGCCTTAACAGATAGCGCTTCGAAGTTACCTTTTTGTAATGCGTGCTGTTTACCAGTGACATCAATAAGTTGTAGGCCTTGGCTTTGTGAGCTTAATAGCCAAGCGTCATCAGCAAGGGCTGCTGCTTGTGAGCCTTGCATATTTTCAGTTGTGCCAAAGGCTGTTAATTGGTTTTTACTTGGTGCCTCGTTTGCCGTTGTTTGGCTACACGCTGCTAGGGTGCTTAGCATCACTGCACTGGCAACAAGATTAAGTGGTTTTTTAAAATTCATGGGATCCCCAAATATACAACAAGGCAGCAATGCGCTGCCTTAATAACTCTTATGTGTATTAAAACGCGTAGCGCAGCATTAACTGGATAACAGGGCCTGCTTCTTCAGACTCCAGTTCATACTCGTCAAAGTCGCGGTTGATTTGGTCATCAACCGTGTCGAACTTGTTGAAGGTTTCGTCTTTGCTTGCATCAAGTAGGTTTGAGCCCACTAAACGAAGCGTGACGTCTTGCCAGCGTTTTTCTACGAATACTTCAAGGTCTGCACCGTAGTGTGTGGTTACTTCTTCACCCACGATACGACCATAAGCATCACCTTGTTTACGGTAAGTTGCACCGAACGAAGCGCCTAAATCAGGTAGGTCTTGAATAAAACCAACGTTAAACACGTAGTCAGATTGGTCGTTGAATTTACGGCTACCGAAAGTGTCATCTACTTCTGAATCAAGCCATGAGTAGTTAAAGAATACCCCTGTGTTTGGCATGCTAATAGCGCTTAGCGGCGTTGATAAATCAAGCTCGATACCTTTTACGTTGCCATCACCGGTGTTACGCGGTTGCAAAATGTAAGTACCATCACCTTCTGAGCCTTGTTGGCCTGTATTGGCTATTTCGATAAGGTCAGTGACATCGCGATAGAACACATTAATACCCACGACGCCGCTTTTACCTAAGCGATATTCATAGCCTAAGTCCATACCCCACGATGATTCTGGTTGTAGGTCTGGGTTACCTAAAAAGTCGTTATCGCCTAGCTCTTTTTCAAGTAGAGCAGGGGTGATGTAATCAAAGTCAGGACGACGTAAGCTACGTGCAACCGATGCACTAACACGGCCATTTTCAGAGACGTTGTAGCGTAAATGTGCCGATGGTAAGAAGAAGTCATAATCGTTTTTAGCGCTTACACCTTCTACTTTGTCAGTAATGGTTGAATCAGTTGTTTCGTAGCGCACACCTAACTCCCACGAGAAGTCTTGGTCTTCGTGCTTAACTAATGCAAATACATCTAGGCGGTCTTCTTCGAGTTTATTGACGCCACCAGCGGCTGCTTCAAACTCGTTATTAAAGCCTGCCAGTGACAGTGGTGTTTTGTTGAACTGATCCCAGCTAGTAAAGCTTTGCTCGCTTTCACCTTCGGCTTGATAAACCGCAGTATCGCGCTCTTTACCTTGTACAAAGGCACCGAATTGAATCGTTTTGCTCTCGCCTGCAAATAAGCTATGTTGCCATTGTAATGACCATTCTTTGTCATCCAGGTCTACAGTTTCTTCTTCTTCCTCAAACACCATAGGTAACTCAGAGGTATCGATTTCTACTTCTTGCTCGTAAACTGACTCTTCAAAGCTTGCAAAACCAAGCTTAAATTTACTGGTGCCACCAAAAAGGGGTAACTCATAACCCGAGTTGATGTTGTAGTTGGTTTGATCAATGTAAGACACATTGGCGTTGTCGGTTTCAAGATTACCGCCTTCAACAATTGAGTTATTGATTGCTGTTGGATCGTCATATTCGAATGAACGCTCATCTTCAGTACGGTCGGTATCAACCCAAATTGCGCTGATATCAAACTTGCTGCCATTATCAAAAGCAATTTCGTAGCTGGCATTTAGTGAGGTGTCATCACCATCGCGGGTGTCTGTTTGATCTTCGCGGTTATCGAATTCTTCGGTTTTGTAATTGGCGTTATTCTCTGGGCTGTCGCCATAGCGTAGGCTTGATTTTTGTTTTGGGTTATAACGACCTTGTAAGTTCGCACCAAGTAGTAAACGGCCGCCAGCAAACTCAGTGCCGTAAACACCAGCAAAGCTTTCTTTTAATTCGCCATCGTCATAACGCAGGCCACCTGCACGCAAGTAACCACCATCTAGGCTGTACCCGTCACGTAATACAATGTTTAGCGTACCGGCAATGGCATCGGCAGAGCGGTTTGCACTTGAAGCACGAATAATTTCTACACGCTCAATTAGCTCGGCAGGAATACGGTCAACAAAGAATGAGCGGTCAGCACCTGCACCAGGTACTTCTTCACCGTTGATAAGCACCTTTGTGTAAGCTGGGCTTAAGCCACGCATACGGGCGCCATCAGACTCTAAAACATCCGATAAAAACGTCACACTCGGTACACGTTTTAATGCATCACCGGCAGTCAGCGGTTCAAAACGTTGAAAGTATTCTTGTGAGTATTCAAGCGTCGGTGCCAGCTCCTGTGAGCGGTTGCGATAACCAATCTCGCCATAGACGACAAGCTCTTCAGAGACTTTTACTTTTTTCTCATCGCTGTTTTGTTCGTCTTGTGCGTAAGCGGCAAATTGGCATAAGGCGAGGGCGCTTACTAACGCCTTCGTTTTAAATTGTTTCATGGGGTTGCTCCTGGTTGTCCTTGGTTTGACGAGCAAAGTACGCAGCTTAAATGACGCAAATGTGACAGAAAATCGCTAACAGCCAGAAAAAACAAGTGATTAGCGGGTTTTAAAAGTGCTTTTGAGCTGCAATAACCCCATCTTTTTAAGGTAAATACAGTGCTTAGGGGGTTTAACAAGGTATGACTGTCGTTTTGCTGTCACATCATTGAGCTAATATGACCCTGCTGCTTTAAACGCTAACGAGTTAGCATGGCAGCGTGAATTATTGTTAGGTACTGAGAATGCGATATAACCCTTTTACTCATCATCGATTTTTAACCAATGCAGTTATTGCTCTGTTTGTGTTTGCGTTTTTGCTAAGCGCGCAAGCAGGAGAATTAAAGCCTCTTGCCGATATTGCTTGGTTAGATATTTTAGGTGAGGGTGGCATTGTGCTAATGACCCTGACTTGGATAGCTGCGCTACTTATTTCGAGGCCGCCCGGCAAAGTCACCAGCTTTTTAGTGCTTGGGCTTGGGCTTTTTATGTTCTCAGCTTCCCTTGATTTATTTGATGAGTGGTTACACCAACCAACTAACACATGGCTTACTTGGATTGAATCATTACCTGCGCCGATAGGCATGATTTTCACAAGCCTTGGGCTGTATCAATGGCATCAAGAGCAATACGTGCTTAACAGGCAACTAAAGCGCCGCGAAGCACAGCATCGTGAGCATGAATTAGTGTGCTCAATAACAGGGCTTTATAAGGCAGATTACTTACAAGCAGTGCTAAAAGAGCAGTTAAGTGAGCCACAGCCGTTGCAACTGGCCGCCATTGATATTCGTGGTTTTGCTGATTTTAACGCTGAATTTGGTTTTATCGAAGGCGACCGCTTACTCCGTGAAGTGAGCGAGCTTTTATTGATGAATTGCCGCTTGAGCGATGTGGTGTGCCGCTATGCAGGAGACTGCTTTATGGTGCTAATGCCAAACACCAGCGCAGTACAAGCGAAAGAGCTGGTGGCGCAAATTACCTCGGCGCTGAGCCATTGTGCATTTAAGGTCGAAGGCGAAAAACACGCTAAGTTCCAAGATGTAACAGCGGCCTTAGTGGGCAGTATGCAAGGCGATACACCACACAGTTTAAGCTCGCGTTTACACGCTAAGTTACAACAACAAAAACAACAAAGAGTCAGCCATTGTGAAGCCGTATCTTAATCAAGATGACAAATACCTCACCGCACAGGGGCTGATCACCACGCTGGTGGAACTGGCCTTAAGCCGCGGCATTGCACTGCATAAGTTACTTAGAGGCACTGGGGTGTTTGAGCAAGACTTAATGAGTGTGCAGCATCAGTTTAGTATTTCGCAGCAAGTACGCTTATTGACTCAGTTTAAGCAGTTTATGAAATCTGCCGACAGCGGCTTTTTATTAGGCAGTCAACTAGCAAACGATACCTCTGTTGCCGCCCAAGGCGTGTTACATGCAGCGCATATCGGCCAAGCTTTAAAGCAGTTACACAATTTACGCATGCAACTAGCCCCTTTGTTATTTAGTTACAGTTATGTACATAACGAGCAGTATTACATTGTGCTGCAAAACGCAGTCGGCTTGGATGATGAAATAAGCCAGTACGTTAAGGAAATTTACAGCGCCGCGTTTTACCAAGTTCTTAAAAAAGTGGCGGGTGAGCGAGTACCTTGTCAGTTTGAGTTTGCCTATAAACGCGCCAGACATAGCCAAGAATACGAGCAGCATTTGGGCCTTAAAGTTGCTTTTGAAAAGCCTATAACCCGCTGGGTATTAAATAAACACGCGCTTAGGCTTACTAACCCCGCGTTTAGTAGTTTTCGGTTCTCACAAATTAACTCGCAGCTAGCGGCATTAGATTCAGCAAATAGCACTTTTGTGGAAGCCGTAAGCCGATTAATTTATCAAAATCCGGCGTTAAATTTAGACCAAGTAGCTAGCCAATTTGCCATGAGCCCTGCAACCTTCAAGCGTAAATTAAAAGCTCATGGCGTACGTTTTTCTACCTTGTATGATGAGCAAAGTAAGCGCAAAGCGATTTACCTACTTGCCATGCGCGAGCAATGCAATGAGCAAGTTGCCATGCGCTTATCATTTTATGATATTGCTAATTTCAGACGAGCGTTTAAACGCTGGACCGGGCTTACGCCAAGTCAATTGAAGGGGTAAGAAAGCCCGCTCTTATCGCTAAGAGCGAGCGTGCAGTTAAAGGGTTTCTAAAAATGCGATGAGTGCATTTTTTTCATCCTTACTGAGCTCTAACTTATGCAGTAACTCTGTTGTTTGTGGGTAGTTTGGATCATCTTTAAATTTTTTGCTCGGTTTTGGCCTTGCTCCACCTGCATTATAAAAGTTGACTATCCCCAGCAAACTTTGAAAGCCACCATGGTGCATCCAAGGCGTACTTTGTTGTAACGCTAAAAGAGAAGGGGTTCTAAACTTGCCTATATCAGCTGGGTCTTGGGTGGCATCAAAACGGCCTAAATCTTGAAGTTTTCGACCATAAAAATGCAGCCCTGTAACATGGAATTCATTGTCGCTGAGTAAAGCACCTTCATGGCAAGTCATACACCTTGCTTTGGTTCTAAAAAGATGCAAGCCTTCAAGTTGTTGATCGTTTAAAAGTGCAACCGCTTCACTAGGACTCGTTTGCGCTTTATCGATAAAGCGCGTGAATAATGATTCTGGAATATCAAAGGTACGTTCAAAGGCAACAAGCGCAAGAGCCAATAGTTCTTTATTAAGCGCTTCTTTGCCAAAGGCATTGAATATTGGGCTTTTATAGTCCTCAGCACTGTTTACTTTGTTAAGCACAAGATCAACAGAAGTGCCCATTTCTATCGGGTTTTCAATCGGCATTAATGCCTGCTCTGTCGCAGTTTTAGCCCTGCCATCCCAAAAGAAACTTTGCCAATGGTCAACACCAATAATGGCTTGGGTATTTCGGGTGCCCACTTGGCCATCAATGCCGACAGCTAGTTTTCGCCTATCTGAGAATGCTAAACGAGACTCATGACAGCTTGCGCAGCTTACCGTGTTATCTCGTGACAAACGGGTATCGTTAAATAGCTTTTCGCCTAATGTGATGATCTCATCACTTTGATTAAACGGTTTAGCTTTTAAAGGTTTGAGCGGGGCAGCTGGCACATCTTTACTGCTAATAATCGCAGGCCACTCATGCTGTGGCTTTGCGTATAACTTGCGTAATGATTGCTCTTGTGTGAAGGCGCTCGTTGTAAAAATGCCGCAAGTTAAGAGAAATAACCATTTATTCATAGTTATAAGATACCCCTAACCAAAACATTCTACCTGGTTCAATACCTGAATTTCCTTCTGTAATAGCGTGACTTCTGGCATTAAATAAGTTGCTGATATCAAGGCGAACTTCAAGAGATTGAGATTGACTAACTTGATACTCCCAACGGCTACTTAAGGCAAATATAATACGAGCGTCAAAGGTATGAGCTTCATATTTGGATATATATATATCGGTCGAACCACACGTAGCACATTCACTTCCAATGCCTATTCTTTGATCGTTACTAGACTTAATAGCGGTTGTATAACTACCGCTGTAGGTTGCTGTTAGACCAGTTGAAAAAGTATCAGTCCAGTTGGCATTCCAACCAAAGTTAGCAGTTACAGGGCGACCAAAATTCGCTTTAAGGGTATCTAACTCAGATAAGCTCATCAGCTCACCCTCATAGTAAACCAGTGTTTCAACAGGCGTGTTATCGGGTGTTGCAGTGTAGTCGCTATTGCTTTCACTGTTTTGGCTATAAGATGCATTAGCCCATATTGAATGGTCGCCAAATTTGGCATCCCAAGATAGCGAGTAACGCTCGCTTTCACCTGTACCATTATTATAAATAGTAATATATTTAAAACCGTCATTTTTTAGGTTGGTTTCTTCGTTTCTCGCTAATTGTTCTTTTTTGTTACGGTGCACATATTTTAATGCAAAGTTACCGAAATCTTCTGTCGCGTGACGAAGACCTAAGGCAATTTCATCATCGTAAGGACTTTTTACGTTGTCATAGATATAGCGGAAGTTACCTGTGTAAGAAGAAGGAAGCCAAGCTTGTAAATAACCGTTTTGAATAGGGCGATACTCACGATAAGCAAACTTTTGTTGCTCTTTAATTTTATAACCGAGTAGGCCCGCATCGTAATAACGGTTTAAACCCGCAGTCAATAGTGTATTGCCATCGTTAAATACGTCATAACCCATTGATAAGCGTGGCGCGATATTGTGATTTTTGAAAAAATCATCGTAGTCGTATCTAATACCTAAATGAAAATCAAATTGTTTCCAAGTGATCACATCGGTGGCATATAGTGCCGCTTTATTTAAGCTTACGTCTATTTGTTCACTGGGTGTGACCAAACGTGAGTTAAAATACTGAGCTGTTGTCGCTACGTTATTCGAGTAGGCAAGTAAGTGCTCTGGATTATTAAAATCGATACTGCCACCTAATTGCTCGGCAAGGGTATCTAAATCAACATAAAAATTTTGCTCAACACAATCAAGGGTATAGCCACTACAGTTTAGTTGTGCGTTGGTTGATGAGTATTGAATTGGCGAGTCATACTTATAATAGTTTTGTTGGCGGGTACGCTCATAGTTTTGATGGTTGAGTTCAGCGCCCACGCGAATTGCGTGCTCAGTATTGCCCCAACTTTTACGCTCAAGTGTTAGGGAATTTCGCCAATTAAAGCTAGTTTGCGTGTTATCAAGATTGCCATAACCGCCGTATCTTGAAACAGGAGTTGAATCAGGGCTCTGATCGGCTAATTGACCCCACTCTTTGCCTTTTGCTTGAAGCCAAGTATAAAAATGCGCAGGCCCTGTACGGTTGTTATCACTTTGGCTCATATTAAACTTACTGCTGAAGTGACCAAAGCGTGTTTCTTCACCTAAATTAGCCGTAAAACCAAAGCTTCCTCCTTCGACTTGGTAGTCACTATTAAGCACGTCTTTCAAGTATGAATCTGAAGTATAAGGGGCATACATAACGCTTAAATCGAGTGAATCAACCCAGCCATCGCGATAGCTGTATTTAAGTAATGCATTGATGTTTTCTCTACTTTCGACCTTTTGTGCTGAAAGCGAAACATCTGAGATATCACTTTTTAAATAGCTTACGCTTAGCAATAAGGCATGCTTGTCAGTCAACTCTTTTTGAATTGAAAAATCGATATTGGTTTTTTCATAGGTTGGTGGCTCAAGGGCGTCTTTGCCCTCAGCGGTGTCATCTGGCTCATCATTATCGATTATATGGTACTCCCCCCAATCACTGCGATTACCACGAATACCTAAGCTTACACGTGTTTCTCTAGAGAAAGCAGATATCGTTTCGGCATCAATCACGCCACCAGAAAAGTCGCCAAAGTCTGCTGGAATGTTGTGATCGTACACAGTAATTGACTCTACGATTTGACTGTTAATATTCATGCTTTGCACACCGCCTGACACCTCATTTTCAGAGGCGCCAATGCGGCTCGCACTGGCAGGATCAAGACGATTGTTATAGTTCATGCCATCAATCATAAAGCCTGTTTGCCAAGGCTTTGCACCCGAAATACTAATTTCAGGGGCACTAATTTCCGCAAGGTTATCAATCGAGTAGTAGTCTTCACTTAATTGCACGCCCGGCAGTAAGGCAATCAATTCGTTGATATCACCATTACCTTTTGGAGTTGCTTCAATAAAGTTTCTATCTAAATAGGCGCGACCAATTACTTCAGGTACTTCAATCCCTATGTATTGCCCTTTAATGGTAATGCGCTCTACCTCTTGATCTGAGCATTGCTTATTGTTCTTATCATTACATTGAGGATTTGTTGCTTGTTGCTTTACTTCATTAGCGTGTATAGGGGCATTAAGTAAAAGCATCAAACACGCTGATAAGTAGCGCATTTGCATGGTAAAACTCCTGAAATACAAGTGATTAGATTAAAATAGGAACAGTCAAATGACTTGTAAGGCTTCATTGCATTTTTTAAATGCTGCTTTTATTGCGCATTACACATAAAAGTAAATGATGAAAAATTACAATGCTAAACATACGAAGAGATTTCGGATGTGTTTTAAAGTTTGACTTTCTATTGAATATAAAATTTTTTTCTTAATGTTATTGAATAATAATGCGAGGCAAGGCGACCTCGCATTATTGTGATGGTGTTATTCTCCTAAAGGAGTCACATCGATACTATCTTCAATACCATCATTGTCGGCATCGTTATCAGCAATTAAGCCCGATTCAGCAATTGCTTGCTCTGATGCGCTGGATAGGAAGAAGTTAGGTTTGCCATCGTGGTCTGTATCGATACTTGCGATCGAAGATGCAGGGAAGTCATCTTTTTTAGCTACTAAGTTAGCATAAAGGGCTGTAAGTGATAGCTTATCTGCTTCTGCATTGACTGAGTGATCGATTAATTCTTTTACTGCGGCATCATTGCCAAGTCGGGCCTGAAAAGTAAGCAATGTTTCAAGGTTACTTTGAATAACTTTATCGGTTTGTAAGAGTACAAACGTATTTGCATTGGCTACGAATGGCTTTAACATTTCAATTGTTTCAGCATAAGCTGAAGCATACTGCTCGTTATTTACTTGGAATCTAGCTAATGATGAGGTGAGAGAATAGCTTTTGAATAGTCCACCACTTGTTTCGCTATTACTAAGTGTCGCGTAAAGTACTTTATCAAGTAGAGTTTTAAAGTCATTAATATCAAGGTTTGATTGTTCTGATTGCAGTGTGGTTAAACTGATATCTAACCAATTTAACGCCATATCAATTAGCCCAGCTTGCACAAGGTATCCGAGTGAACTCAATCGCCATTCTATTTGTGTTTGTTTTTCTTCAATTAAGTTAATTTGAGTGTTAAGTCTTTCTGCGGTGATGGCTACCGAGTCATTCTGAGATACAAATCCAAAAATAGCTAACTGCTGATTTAAAGCATAAGCAGCAGAGGAAGTACTAAAGTTAGTGTTATTTTCTATAAAGTAAGAATCTATAACCTCAGCACAGCGTTGTGCAAAAATATTTGCTTGTTCTTCCCCACCTAAACTAAGGGTAAAGTCGACAAGGCCGCCACAACCGAATATTCCGGTGACATAATATGCGTTAGTTTCATTTAACACATACTCTTCAGAAAATAGGATGTTTGCGGCGTAATCCGTCAGAATTAGGCCAAGTTCATTTTCACCTCGAACTCGAAGAATATCAGCAGCACCTGGTTGGCCTGATGAAGTTATAAGTGTTTGATAGAAACTTTTTGCATTAGGTGTTTCGCCACTCATAAAGTATTCTTTAGCGTTTTGCACCGCATCCTCTATGGAGATACCCGCTTGTAGTTTGTTAGCTACTTCATAAGCAAAAGAAAATTCAATAGCATCATCTTTGTCATCTTGATCTGTAAGTAAAGCAAAGGCTGGGTTATTTGAAAGCTCTACATCATATAAAGCTTTAATATTTGCTGTTAACACTTCTAATGGATAGGTGTATGTCGCTAAAGTTGCTTCTGCATATGGGCTTGCAGTAAAGCTATATGTATTATCGAATCCAACAACACCATAATATGAAAGCGCTAAGTTCGTATAATATTTTGCCAAATCAACTTCATTGAGCTGTATAAAAGATTGAGCAGCCCATGCAATGTAAAGCACTCTCATACGCTCAGTTGGTTGGCCTTTGTAGTCACCTGATTTTTGAGTAAAATAACCGATTTTTTCACTTAACTCGGCCATGGCTTGGGTGACTTTTACTCCTTCATTTCTTACTGTTTCTGTGTGAGTCGCTGCGTATTGATCTTTAGAAGATTCAACGGTTTTTTTGATTGCAGATATAAATCTAATATAAGTCGCATTATATTCTTCTGTATAAACCTCATTTGCATAAAGTTTAAGTGTGTCTAACATGGCTTGAGCGTATTCGGTTTGGCCAGCTGCGTTGTATTGATTGGTTAGAGTCAGATAAAACCCCGGATCTGAGCTGCTGATGTTATCTAGGCCTTTTTCAGCAAGGTACTGATTGTAAAGAGTTGCAGCATCTTGTCTAAACGTTAAAGCCCTCTCGCTTAAACTTACTAAATCAAGAGATTTAGCTGCATCTAAATAGGCTTTTGCTTTTGTGTCTATTGCTGAAATTTTGCTGAAGTGTTCGTCTGCTTTCTCAGCAAAGCCTGCAATAAGATAACCAATAGCTAATTGTGTGTTTACTTCGTCCATGTAAACATCATCATTGATATTGTCACTAATCGCTTGTGCTTGTTTTAAATGAGAGTTATTTGAGCTGTAGTAGTAATTAAGTTTATCTTCGTTAGTCACATAGGACGGTTTTAATTCAATGGTTGCGCTGATAGGCGAGCTAATAATGCCATCGGTAAATTCGATAACAAAGCTGTCGTTAATTTCTGACAACGTATCAGCTGTGAATAGAAATTCACCCGTTTGTTCATCTAGAGTAAGGGTGCCGTTGGCAGGGGCCGTTACTAAAGAAACAGTCACAGTGTCACCGTCAACATCATTAAATACTAATGTGCCTTCAGTCGTTGTTGAGGTGGTTACAGTGATTGATTGGCTCGCCAGTGTTGGCGCATCGTTAACGTTATTAACCGTAAAAGTAAGTACTGCATCAGTACTTAAGCTGCCATCAGTGGCGGTAACGGTTACTGTGTCTTGGCCTGCAAAATCTTCTTTTGGGGTATAGCTAAAACTACCATCAGCATTTAAAGCAAATATCCCGTTACTTGCTGCAGAGCCGAGGGTATAGCTAACAGCATTATCACCTGTTGCCACAACTTGACCTGTAATAGATGTATCTTCATCTAGAGTGAACGCTGAGTTGCTGGTGAACTCAGGTGCATTATTACTATCTGAACCGCCACAGCCAGTGAGTGCAAATGCAATCACAAGTGGTAAATACTTTATTCTATTAGTCATGTTTATACCCGCATTTATTATTGGTAATTTCAAAAGGGAGGGAATGTTAACATTATAATACGAATGATAATAGATCTTAATAGCGTTTATTTGTGCATTTTTATGCAATTGTAGTGACTCAGACTTGAAAGCTTAGGTAGAAACTATGCTTTCCATCTGAGAATAATCGCATCATTGAAAATTAAAGCTAATTCATAGCAGTTATTTTTCCCGAGCTGCGTTAGACTATTGTTATTGATGTAATTAACCGAGGTCTCAAATGATTGAGTATCCTGTTGACCAACTTCCCCAGTTAATTGATGACTTGCTTCAGTGTGACACCACAACACGCAAAAATAAGTTACTTACTGATGCTAAAGAAAAGCTTTCTACAGAACATTTATCGTTATTGTTTGAAGCGCTACCTAAAGAACAACGTCTAGAGATTTGGCAATTACTCGATGAAGACACGCAACATGAAATCTTCATTAACTTAGGCGGTGATAGCTGTCGCTGGTTATTGCAAAGCTTAGATGAAGCTGAAGGTTTTAAGCTACTTGACGAAGTGAGCGTAGAAGAATTACTTGAACTCGAAGAAATTATTCCTGAGCGCTTTGTTGATTATGCACGTAAACAACTTGATGAAGTTCAAACAAAGCAGTACGACCTTGCACAGCAATATAACCCAGAGCAGTTAGGTCACTGGCTCGATTTTGATGCGCTAAAAGTATCAGAAAAACTCACCGTGGCTGGCGCACGTAAAATTTTTCAAAAAGGCTTACCGCAATACACCGAGGTGATTTATTTGGTCAGTCGCAAAGGTACATTAATTGGTGAAGTGGCAATTAATGCATTATTCAAAGCCAATGATAACGACAGCCTGCTTGATTACGCGAACCTTGATGTATCGGCTTTACATGCTGATGACGACCTATACGAAGCTGCTGAAGTGGTTATTCATAGTGAACAAATGGCGATGCCTGTTGTGAATGCCGATAACAAATTATTAGGCCGATTGTCAGTGTCATCTGCTTATGAATTGCGTCAAGAAGTGACCGACGAAGCCGCTGCAAAAGCCGGTGGTCTTCGTGAAGACGAGGATCTGTTCTCAAGTGTCACTAAGTCGGCAAAAAACCGCGGTATTTGGCTTGGTATAAACCTAGCAACGGCATTTTTAGCATCTTGGTTTATTGGTTTGTTTGGCGCAACCATAGAGCAAGTGGTTGCGCTGGCGGTACTGATGCCAGTTGTTGCCTCTATGGGTGGGATTGCAGGTAGTCAGACGTTAACGGTTATTGTACGCGGTCTAGCACTTGGTCAGGTTACCGACTCCAACCGCAAAGCACTGTTAAAGAAAGAGCTAAGAGTAGGGGCATTAAACGGCTGTGTTTGGGCCTTTGTGATTGGTGTACTCACTTATTTTTGGTTCAACGATGGTATGTTAAGTTTAACAATCACTATCGCTATTTTACTTAACTTAGTTGCCGCGTCGTTATCAGGGGTGGTGATCCCATCGATTTTAGATAAGCTTAAAATTGATCCAGCCCTTTCAGGTTCTGTGATCCTTACCACAGTCACCGATATTGTTGGTTTTGTCACTTTCCTTGGCCTGGGTAGTCTTCTTTTACTTTAAGTGGTTAATGCGCTGGCTAAGATAATTAGCCAGCTTCATTTCGATTATGCTGTTTCTTTACGGGTATTGGTTGCAATTACCTACAATTCCAATATCACGACGTTTTGCTTTGCCATCAAAGGTCCAAGTTGAATTGTTCTAACTTATACAAGTGACTATTCGAATTTATTCATTATTTAGCGTCTCTATTAAGATACTGGATTAGAACTATTGTCGGTTACAATTATTAATTTAGTTAAAAAATACTGTTATAAAGCATTAAACTTTGTTAGCTTTCTGAAGGTGTTATCACTGAGATAATTGTGGATGAAGAAAAAGTTAGCCATGTTATTGCTGGGGTTATCTAGTTTTAATGTCTCAGCCTCTGAAAACTTTAGTGATCATGAGATGTTTTGTGAGCGGCAATCGCAAATTAGTTGCCTAGATTACATTAATCAGCAGCTTGCCAGCAGCGAGATTGGCTCTGCGCGTTGGTATGAGATTAAATCGTATCAGTTAGATTACTTCTACGACAAAATGGAATTTCAAGCTTTAAAGGAAAGCGCTGAGCCTTTTATTACAAGTGAAGAATTGCCAGTCGTCTTTCAAGTACAAGTTTACTTTTATTACGCAAAATCAACACACTATTTAGGTGACTCAGAAACTGGTCATAAATATGCGACGAAAGCGTTTGAAAAGCTACAAGCTATTTTTGATTCGTTTGGTAATCCGATGCGTATGGTCGAGCTGGCCAATTTGCAATTTGTGTTTGGTAATAAAGAAACAGCGTTGCAAATTCTTGATAGGGCAGAGCGCCGTTTTGGCAAAAGCAAAGACCCCATTTTTCATTTTGAATTAGCGTCGAATAAAGCGAATGTTTTTCATTCATTAGGGGATATAGATGGTGCACTTGTAAACCGACAAATTGCAGCTGATTGGATTTTAAAAACTAATCATAATCGTAAGATTTCTGTAGCATTAGGTTACTTAGCCCGTACTCATCAACTTCTTGCTGATTATGTGAAAGCTGATCATGTTTATGTGCAGTCACTCAAATTCATGGACACGGACTCAGATCGCAACGCAGTTGCTATTTATAAATTACGCCTTGCTGAAATCAATTGGCAAGCTGGCAAGCCAGCACAGGCTTTAAAGTGGTTTAAACAAGTGCATAAAGAAGACATTCGTCAATCACATGCGAAACTTTATGCACATCTTAGTAATGTGCTTTAGATAGTGTAAAAACATCCAGATTTTTCATCTTCACCTGGCGCTAAAATTTGTAGATGGGTTGAATCGCCTTGCTCCATCAAAGGTTTCATAGTTTTATCAAACTGCTTAGCGGCATGTTCAATTAACTTTGCTTGCTGCTCTAGCGCTTTAAAATCGGCATCATGAGCAGCCATCAGTTTATTGAGCTCTGTAGCCAACTTATCTTGCTCTTTTAATAAGCTTTTATTAATTCGCAGGTGATTCTCGTCTTCAATAACAGCTTTTTCGGCGATCGCTTTTATTTGCTCAGAGTACTCAGTCACTTGTTGTTCTATGTTGCTAATTGGTTGCTCTAGCGCTTCTAATTTTACTTGCTCATGTTTAAGCTCTAGGTATGCAGCAATCTGTTCGTTATTGAGGGTAATTTCGCTCACCTTTTTACAGTCTTTAAAAGTGATAACGCGATAATCACCTTGGTCGTTCGCTGTACTGGCATTAGAGAGGCCGATACAAGCGGTAGTGGCAGCAATTAAGAGTGCGCTTGCGCTGATGCGTACTAAATTCATAATGATATCCTACAGGGTTATGTTATTTAGTTAGTCGTCGCAAGTATGAAAAAGGTTGTTTAAGTTTTAAATTTATATCCCACACCATAAATTGACTCAATGTAATGACTATTAGGGTCGGCTTGTGTCAGCTTTTTACGCAAGTTTTTAATGTGTGAATCAATACTACGCTCGTAGCTTTCAAAGTACTTCCCTTGGGTCATGGTTAGTAAATCTTGGCGTGAAAAAACCTTATTGGGTGAGGCAATTAATATTTTTAATAAGCTAAATTCATTAATTGTTAGTTTTAGCTCTGCATTATTTACCAGTACTTTGTATTCGCTCGGATCAACAATAATATTGCCCGCTTTGAGCGTATTTGGTGCGGTAGTTGGCATACGGCGGCGCTTTAAAATAGCCTTTACACGTGCCATTAACTCTTTTGGTTTAAATGGTTTAGTAACATAGTCATCGGCACCGACATCAAAACCAATTAAGTGGTCAATTTCTTCAACCCGTGCCGTAAGCATAATAATAGGCACATCACTGTATTGTCTTATCTTGCTACACAGCTCGATGCCGTTAGTGCCTGGCAACATGATATCGAGAATAATGAGGTCAGGGTTTAGCTCATTAACAGCATCAAGTGCGCAGGTGCCATCGTGAATTAAGCTTGTTTTAAACCCTTCCAGATATAAATACTTTTCTATTAGTTCGGCAATTTTAACTTCGTCTTCAATAACGAGAATATGCTGTTTTGCTATGGTTTCTGACATATTATTACGCCTCTGCAAGCGGGAGTTTTAACGTTATACACAGACCGCCTAACCGGCTTTTAGTTGCATTTATTTTTCCTTGGTGGGCTTCAACAATTGTTTGGCAAATCGCCAAACCTAGGCCAAAACCGCCGGTTTTTCTGTTGCGAGAGCTATCGGTGCGATATAAACGATCAAACAGTTTTTCAAGGGCTTCATCGGGGACACCGGGGCCAGAATCTTCTATCGACAAAAATACATGATGCTTAGACACGGTTAAATCTAACCAGACTTTTTGCTGTTCATCGGTATAGCGTAAATTATTTTCTAAAATGTTTTGTAGTACTTGTGTAATACGATTCTGATCAGCCAAAATTATTACGGGTTGCTCAGATAAGGTTGCATTGAGGGTGATGTTTTTTGATTGAAATTTAAAGGCATATTTATGCGCTTGTAAAGTTACTAAGGTATTAAAATCAATCTCTTCCATTTGGTAGTTGAAGCTGTATCTGTCAAGTGTGCTGACTTTATGTAAGTCGTTCACAAGTCGACTTAACAGCGCCACTTCTTCTTGTAGTGAACTTATCGCTTTTTGGTTGGGTTCGATAATGCCATCGTTAATTGCTTCAAGTTCGCCCTCTAAAATAGTTAAAGGCGTACGCAGTTCATGAGAAATATCCATAATCCATTGACTTTGCTGCGATTCAAAACGCCTAAGCTCTGTGGCAATACGGTTGAAATCTTCCGCTAAGGTGGCGAATTCATCGCTACTATTTACTGTAATTTTGGTCTCAAACTCGCGCTCAGCAAGGGCTTTTGCACCTTCTTTTAGTTGTGAAATAGGATTAGTAAAATGACGTGCGAGTAAGTAACTAAACAATAAAGCAATTAATAAACCAATCCCCGCTGTCCACAAACTGATATTAATTTGTGTATTAAGGTAATGCTGAGTAAGCGCGCTGACATGGTTACCGTTAGCATGCAACTGCAGCACTGCAACAACGGCACCATTGTGAGTGATTTCTTGCTCGTTCACGACCTCAGTATCGGTATTGCCTGCAATCAATATTTTGCCTTTTGCATCAAGCAAGCTGAGGCGTTTTTCAAAAGGCATAAAGTCATCAGCCATCGGTTTATTGCGAGGTGGTGGCATTCCCTCATTTTGCATGTGCTTTTGAGGGGGGCCTTCTAGTGAAAAAGGTCTGGGCTCTCTTGGTTTTGGTCTGTTCGGCGAAAACAATAAACGGCTTGAGTGAAAATTGCGGTTAATTAGCTCATACCACAGAGCTTTAGAGTCGATAAACATACCAATCGAACCCGTTTGCTGGTACTGCTGGCTAATTTCAGTGGCTATAAGGTTAAATGCTTCGTTGTCTATATCCTCAAATACACTATTGAGCATACGCTTATTAGTTATTGCATTAAGACCAAACATGGTCAGTACCAGCAGCAACGTAATAATAAGATTGGTAATTAAGAGTTTGTGAATTAACTTCATAGGTATAATAGTAAAATGTAATAGCCAAAATTGAATATACTATAAATGTCTATTTTTTGGCATGTGCATCCTAATCACTCTATAAAAGCACCACTTTTTCTACACAAAGTCTCTACATTTGTTCTTTATACTCGACGCTAATTATTCAAGTTAACGAAGGGGCACAAGGTGACTTTAAAACCTGAACTTTATACTCGTAGAAAAATGCTAAAAACATTAGGGGTTTCTCTTGCTACTGTGCCTATGTTGGCATTTTTAGGCTGTAACTCAGACACAATATCGTCAACGGACACAACCTCAGGCACCGACACATCAACGGGCACAGGCACCAGCACTGATACAGGCGATACAACAACCACGAACGACAGTGAATATGTATCGGGCACAACAGCGCTTATTACTGATGACTTTCCGGATGACAGTATTTTTGAAACATCCACCGCATGTGTGTTAGCACTAACTAAAGCAACAACAGAAGGCCCCTGTTACTTCCAAGCTGATTCAGACGAAGATATTTCGGATGGCTTAACTGGTTTGCCTATGATGCTTTGTTTACAGTTAATTGATAGTGACTGTAACCCATTAGCAAATTACGAAATATCGGTTTGGCACTGTGATACCCGCGGTATTTACTCGGGTGATACAAGTAGTAGTTCTGATAGCTCACGTTTTGCGGGTGATTTCTGTACTGATGGCGATACCGAAGCTGAGGCAAGCACCTGGTACCGAGGTTCATTGATCACAGATAGTAGTGGTCGTGTGAACTTTAAAACGCATTTTCCAGGTTGGTATTCGGGGCGAACTATTCATATTCATTTTAAAGTGTCGAACAACAATAACGACTATGTAATTAGTCAGTTTTGTTTTACAGATGCGTTTGCAAAAGAAATTTGTACCACTCATAGCGATTACAAATCACGTGGTGAACAAGATACAACCCTTGCTAGCAACGATAACGTGTTTGGTAGTGATTATGAGCAGTTTATTTTAAATACAGCACAAAATAGTGATGGCACTTTATTGGCCTACCACACTATTCAGATTAATTAAGCAACCCATCATTGTAGGTTAGGGCGTGTTAGCAATTACTGCTTTCACGCCCTATTTTTTAAAAGCTATAAGTGATGTTACCGTAAACAAAACGACCATCTAAACTGTATGGCGTAAATGCACTGTAGGTAAAAATTTGATTGAAATCACTATAACCTATATTGCTTACAGTATCTTGAGGGTACTGATCAAATAGGTTATTAGCGCCTAATGCAAATTTCCACTGCTCATCGGGACGATAAGCTACCTCTAAGTCAGTGATCCATTTAGCATCAATAATTTCATCACCTTCAGGCGTACTTGAAGTGTCAACGACTTCGCCATAACGGGTTGCACGTAATGTGGTCTGAAAGTTTTCATAATCCCATGTTGCAGATAGGTTCCACTTATCAGCAGGAGTGCCTTCTTCAAAGCGAGTGATTTCACGACGTGCGAAGTATTGATAGTTATCACCTAGTGCTTCTAGCTCTGCTGGGTTTTCTTTAACGTGTGTGACTTCTGTGTCGTTAAAGTTAACCGCAGCACTTAAGCGTAAATCACCATAGTTTTCTAAACCTAATGAGTAGGTAGCTACAATATCAACACCTTGCGTACGTGAATCAATAGCGTTTGTAAAATATCGAACGCTTTGAGTGTTTTGTTCACCAGCTGCAGCTAGAATCGCTTCAACTTCGGGACCACTTAAGTTTTCAGACAATACGATACGGTCGTCAATTTCAATGCGATATGCGTCAAGCGTCAGGCTAAAACCGCCTTGCGTAAAGATAAAACCCGCCGTCATATTAACTGATTCTTCAGCATCAAGTTTGCGTGCCCCTAGAGCTTGGGCTGCAGGTTCATCAACTGGGAATAAACCGACCTCACTTGGAATACCGTTTTCAAATACAGTACTTACTGATTTATAAGAAGTTTGTGCAAGTGAAGGCGCTCTAAAACCTGTGCTAATTGCACCGCGTAACGACAATGACTCGTTAATGCTGTAGCGCGTAGCTAGTTTAGAGGTAAAAGTGCTGCCAAAATCGCTGTAATCTTCAAAACGACCAGCCAACACTAGATTCCAATCTGTTGTTAGGTAAGTATCAAACTCAGCAAATACCGCAATGTTATGGCGGCTTTCGTCAGTTGCACTTTCTGGAGAGAAACCAGCTAACACTTGTGCGCCACCAGCAGCAACAGGGTTGCCATCGTCATCCAATACGGTGATGTATGAAGCCTCTTCACCTGCTTTGATTTGATAATTTTCGTGACGATACTCAGCGCCCACGGTAACAAACACATCATCAGGTAAGCCAAGGTCAAGAGTATTGCTGGCATCCATGTTAATTAAGTATTGCTCATAAACAAGGGCGCCGTTATCAAATTCAGTTGGGCTGCTAACACCCATCGACGTATTTAAGCTATTACTGACCCCTAAGCCGAAATCGTTGCGACCATAATTGGTACTTACATCCCATGCCCAGTCATTGGTTTCGCCGTTAACACCGATCGCAAATGAATAGTCATCAACATCCGTATCTATTTCAGGTAAAAAGCCGTTAGGGTATACTTCGGTTAAGTTACGAGAGTCTTTGGCACGGCGATAAAAGCCTGCCGAATTACCTTTACGGTTTGAGTAACTAGCAAACGAGTAAAGTGATAGTGAGTTATCAAACTCGTAACCTAGATTATAAAAAAGTGCATAGTCTTCGATATCGGCTTTACCAAAACGATGATTGTAACGGTCGAAATCAAATTCACGTGAGTCTAGGTTGCCATTTTCATCACGACTGTATTGCTCGCGTTGATCAATTCCCGAGCGGTTTGTTGGCTCGTTATTGCGAGATTCAATAGAGATGTTTATAAAGCCGCTATCACCTAAAGCAAAACCGGCATTCGCACTTGCTGTTCGCGAAATACCATCGTTTAATTTACGATCACTGCCTTTTGCAAAGCTCAAGTTACCATCGTTATCAGCACTTGTGCTTAGTAGTTGCGGCGAGCCAGCCATTTGCGTGTCGTATTCACCGTAAGTGTAGCTAACGCTACCGCCCTCATCAGCGTCTTTTAGTACAATATTGATCACGCCAGCAATGGCATCAGAGCCATATTGTGCTGCAGCACCATCGCGAAGAATCTCAACGCGCTTAATAGCTGAAGTAGGAATATTGTTTAAATCAACGGCCGTCGAGCCACGACCCACTGTGCCACCTAAATTTAATAGTGCACCTGCATGGCGACGTTTACCGTTTACTAATACCAGAGTGTGATCAGGAGCAAGGCCACGTAAAACGGCTGGTTTTGCATGATCAGTACCATCGGCAAGAGTGGCGCTAGGGTAATTAAAACTTGGTAACTGTGAAGCAAGTACTTGGCTAATTTCAAGCTGACCAGTACTTGCTAAGTCGCGGCTTGTTAGTAGATCAACTGGCACTGTACTTTCAGAAAGGCTACGTAAACTCCTACGTGTACCTGTAACAGAGATAACCTCAATATCTTTTGCTGTATCTTCTGTATTTTGCTCAGCAGCGATTGCAGTCGCTGATGCAGCTAACGTACTTGCGATTGCAAGTTGCAAAGGTAATTTTTTGAATAATGTCATTATTGTTCCCATCTGACTTATCTAACTGAATTTAGTCTATAATACGAAACGGGAACAAACAAATAACATTAAAATATAGTATATGTGTTACTTATGATTGTTGTTGAATTTATGTTTTTATTGTTACTGTTATGTTTACGCGCTAATGCTTATTTTATTTCTGCCCTCTGTTTTTGCTCGGTATAAAGCAGTATCTGCAGCGCAAATTAATGCTTCTGAAGTACGATATTGATTATTGAACTCGCAAGCAATTCCTTGACTTACACTTATTCTAAAATCACTCGGTAATCCTATGTCAGTAAATGGCATGTTATTTATTTTTATTTGAATATGTTTAGCAATAGCGGCGGCTGTGTCTTTTTGACAACGGGGTAATATAATAGCAAATTCTTCACCGCCATAACGGGCTGCTAAACAATCGCGAGAAGGGAGTGACTCTGCTATTATACTTGCTACTTTTTGTAAGCATTTATCGCCTTTTACATGACCGAATCGGTCATTGAATAATTTAAAGTAATCAATGTCGATTAATATAGTGCTAATAGCCTGATTGGTTTGTACGCTTTCTTGCCAATGCTCTTTTAATGACTCTTCAAGGGTTAATCTATTTGCAAGGCCGGTTAAATGGTCAGTGGTAGCCTGTTTAATTAAGCGGTTATATTGTTCTTTGTGTGATGATAAATCGTGTAATACACAAATAAATAAATTTTCTGCAACGGCAATATTTTTTGGCAGGCTCGATATACATAAATCCGCCTCAAGGGTTTTACTGTCGGCACGGTTTATTTTAACTTCGTTTGGCCCAAGGCTTATCGGCGAGTCTTTATGGTCTAACCAGCTAAGTAGGGTATACATGTATTTATCACGGTCGGTGTCGTGTAGGTAATGCAAAATGTTTTGCCCGATTAACGCTTCTTGGTTGTCACCTAAAAGCTGAGCCGCCATCGGGTTTGCAAATTCAAACGTGCCTTGGCCATTAATGATAAACACTCCTTCAGGAATGTTCTGAAACATTTGTGCAATCAGTGCAAGTTGCTCTGAATTGATAGACTGCGGTAGTGCGTTTTTCGCTTCTGGTTTTGCAGTGCTTGGTTGTTCATTTTTATTAGTAGACACGTTCGTTTCCTTTTTGCTGATGCAAACGATTTTGGTGTCTATAAAGTTACTTAAAAAAGTGCAAATTAACCTTCTGGTAATCTTCTGGTAATCTTCTGGTTTTAATCTTTTGTTTTGTAATGTAAAAAAGCTCCTAAAAAGGAGCTTTTCACAAGAGGTTTTTAGTTTTCTTTATCATTTTTTATTTGCGGGTCGGCACTTTCATAGCTTGTGCCATTGCACTCAACGATGAAAATCATACACGCAGTACCGTTATTTTCATCAGTATCGGCTACTTCAATTGTTTGGCCATCATTAGTGACTTTAAAGCTAAAGTCTTGCTCGCAATCACCTTCAAGGTTTGCAAATTTAGCACCTGTAAACTGAAAGCCCGCTTCAGATGTTGCGTCATCAAGTGTATAAATACCTAGGCTGTTTCTTTCGTTGACAGTACCGCCACCAGAAACTTGCTGACCGTTTTGGAAGTATGTAAATACAGCTTCATTTTCAGTGTTAAGTGTAACATTCACTGTAAAGTTGTAAGTTTGACTTTCGCTCATTGTTATTACCTTCTAGTTGTTTTTTATAGATCAAAGTTAGTAATGCCTAACTCAATTAGTTTACTTTTATTTTTTTCTATCTCGCTTACTTTATTTAAACAGATATAAGCTTGTATAAGAGGGTAAACTGTTTTTATACTTTTACTACCGCTACTGTTTTCTTCTGTTGTACTTATAACTTTTCTGCAAAATTCACTTTTTGAAATAGGATCTTTTTCTAATTTTGCTTTTATTAAATATGTCTTTATAAGTATTGATTCGTTTTCTATTTTTCTTGTGTTGTTGATTCTTTCTTTAAATTCTGAGTCCTTTTCAAGTTCATTTAGTAACTCCTTTGCTTTTTGGTAATTTTTTCTATTTATAAAATATTTTATTAAACTTATTCTAATGTTAATTATGGTTGGGTTTGAAGAGGTTAGGGTATTAATGTAATTAATTACTTCAATAGCTTCGTCACTTGTTTTGTTATCTTCAAGTAGCATTAGTTGGTAAGAAAGAGATCTATAATATTTACGCTTGAAGTTAACGTTATTAGGATCTTGTCTGAGTGCTTTTTTTATAGAGATTGTTGCATTTTCAGCTTTCAGATAAGCATCTTTTTTGTCCGGGAAATAACTTAGAAGGTAGCTTTGTTGCATGTAGATATTAAAAATATCATTAAGAAGGCTAGCATCATCAGGTCTTATTTTTAGGACAGAATCTAATTGATTAATAGCTTGCTCAAGCATGAGCAATGCTTCGCTTAAATTCCCTAGGTTTTCTTCTGTGGTTGCAATCCAGCTTATAGTATCTGTCTTATCGCGTAATAAATTTTTGTTATCAGGTTTAAGCGCAAGAGCTTGGTTTTTAAGTTTTAAAGATTCAGTAAAGCTTTGTTTTGCAAGTGCGTAATTAAATTGTTTTAAATACAGTGAACCTAAGGAGTTGTAAGAATAAGATAGCTCTACAATCGAGTTAAAGTCATTGGGTGCTAATGTGTACATTTTTTCACTGTACTCTTGGTAGCGTTTTATCCAAGGCTCGGCGGCATTGTAGTCACTGCTATCAAAGTTTAATTGCCCAAGCCAGAAGGCATTGGCCCCTGCAAGCATTAAAACATCAAGGTTGTTGGGTTGAATTTTTAGTAATGATTCTAGGCGCGTTCGCGCATTTTCAAAGGCCGTGAAGGCCTCGTCGGTTTTGCCTCGAGAGTAAGCGACTTCGCCCATGGCCTCTAAGGTTTGAGCGTATTGAAAATGGTTATTAAACTCGGCTTGTTTATCGCTAAAGTCAAACAACGAAGCAGCTTCTTCGTCTTGATTGGTAAAATACTCAAGGGCTTTGTTGCTAATACCATCCAGTAAATCCATGCGCTTAACGCTTCTGAGTTTATCGGCAAATTCACCGACCATAAAACCCAATAAACTTTCGGCCTCTTGGCGTTTTTGTTTTGCTATTTGTTCGGCGTGATAGCTGCGCACGCTCATAAATGTGGCAATAAAGGTTAAGCACACAAGTGCAGCCGCCGTTATTTGTAACACGCGCTTTTTACGTTTCGCTTTGTTGTTAGAAGCTTTAATTAACGCTTGGTCGTCGCTCGATAAGCTAAACATAGGGTTTTTAACTAGGCTTTGTGCTTCTTGCAGCGGTTTGCCTTGGGCTAATAAAAAGTCGCTGTGTTTATGTTCAAGCAGCCAGCGCTCGGTGGCAAGTTGCACACGGCTTTGAATTGCTAAGCTTTGTTGGTGTTCTTGCACCCAATCTATGGCGCGTTGCCAATGGCGTAGCAGGGCTTCGTGGGCAAGGCTAAAGCATGCTTGCTCATTTTTAAGGTGTGACACAAACAAGCGGCTGTCGACCATAGCCTGAACAAGCTTGGTCGCAGCTGGGCTGGTTAATTCGCTCCAATGTGCTGCACGGCTGGTGAGTGTTTCGCCATCTGGATTTAAGGTGATCAGTTTTGAAAGAACCGCAGCAAGTTCAGTTTGTTGGTCTTTGGGTAATTGGCAAAATACCTGTTCGGCTTTTTGGCCGATAGCTCCTTCGATGGTGCCAAGCGCTTGGTATTCAGAAAACAATAATTCGTTGTCTGGGCTTCGCTGTAAATAAAGCTGTTGCAAGGTGTATTGCAGTATTGGCAATGCATCTGGGTTATTGGCAGTATCATTACAAAGTTGTTCATCAAGCGGTGTGTGATGCTCTGGGTGATGTTGCCAACTTAAGCCTGCTGCAAGTGCTGGCAAACGGATCATTTGCTTAAGCTCAGAGCGAGTTGGCGCTAATAAGTCAAAGTGTGCGCCATTGGCTTTACCTGCCATTAAACTTGGTTGACTCACTACTTGCGGGTAAAAGTCATTACGACAGGCACTAAAAATGATCATGCAGCCACTTGTTGCTAAGCGCTCAATAAGTGCTAACAGCTGGTTGCGCTCGTCATCGCTAAATAAAGGTGATGACAATAGCACTTCGAGCCTGTCGATAAATAAAAATAAATAGGGTGTAGTGCACTCTTTATTTAGCGTTGCAAGTGCTGCTTTACAGCGGGAAATAACCTGTTCTGGATCTGTTAATAACAATTCAGCCAACGCATCGGCGCTTATATCGCTAAGTACAGGTGCGTCGTTTATTTCTAAATCGAGCAAGGTTGAGGCTAAATCAAGCAGTAAGCGCTCTTTGCTGACATCGGCAAAGTCGAGTTGGCAGTAACTATGTACTCTAATGCCATCGTAGCCATTACTCGACATTAAAGCGGGCAATACACCTGCGTTAACTAACGACGATTTACCTGAACCACTGGCTCCCAAAATTAAGCAAAATGCGCGACCAAACTCTATTTGAGCCGATACCCGCTGTAGCAAAGTGGCAATTTGTTTGTTACGACCAAAAAACACATCGGCTTGCTCTGGTGCAAATGCACTTAAGCCAACAAAGGGCGAATCACCTTGCCAACTGGTTTGGCTGGCTTTTTGTTCTTCGTTGAGTGGAAAGTTGATTTCGGCAATAACCCGATAACCGCGTTTACGAATGGTTTCTATGTAATGCGGATCACTTGCTTTATCATCAAAGGCTTTACGTAATTGGGTGATCACTTTATGTAGGGGGTTGTCACCGAGCGCCACATTTGGCCAGCAGTGGCTGATAATTTCTTCACTTGTTAGTAGCTCACCTTGTTTTTCGCAAAGCAGCAGTAATACATCCATCGCCTTGGGTTCAAGATGCTTTGTTTGTTCACCGCGTCTGATTGAATTAGTAGCCGGAGTAACTTGCCATTCGCCAACGAAAAACAGCGCCGTATTCATAGTGTTATCTTCATTGTTATTGTTAGAAACGCAGTCCGATTGGACCGATTACGGAATTCTTTGATTAATACAATATTATGAGATCAACAGCAAGCGCCTTGCCTTTTCTGACATTAAAAAATCATATTGATGTCGTGTATATAAAACTTTTTGTAAAGTTTATTTGACTTTTTGTGTTGCTAGGTTAATCTTTAGTCAAGTTTACTTTACTTTTAAGGTGAGAATAATGAATCAAACAGGATTAACCTTTAAACAACGTAATAAGCAGAACACGCTAAACCTCGCTAAATGGACATCTGCATGGGTGATTACTTTAGCAGTTGCCTCATTTGGGCCGCATTTTTTATGGCAAGAGCAGGCTATTTTTAGTGTTGTGGCAATCTTAATCAATGTAGTAGTTGGCATCATGATGATTTTATCGAACAAACGACAACTACAAGGAATGGATGAGCTGCAGCAGCGTATGCACCTTAATGCAATGGCCATTACCTTGGGTGCAAGCTTGGTATTTGGTTTAGCTTACTCGGTGGTGCAATCAAGCGGTTTAATTAGTTTTAAAGAAGATATTTCACACCTCGTGCTCTTTATGGGCTTAACCTATTTAGTGAGTCTTTTAATGATGAATAAGCAGTTAAACGACGAGGGCGAAGAATGAAAAACCGCTTGAAAGTGCTCCGTGCTGAGCACAACTATACCCAAGCGAAACTCGCAGAGCTTTTGGATGTGTCTAGGCAAACTATTAATGCGATTGAAAAAGGTAAATTTGACCCAAGTTTGCCATTAGCATTTAAAGCCGCGCGTTTATTTAACCTGAGTATCGAAGAGATATTTCAGGATGAGTAAGTCTGATAGCCTTCAGCCTTCAGCCTTCAGCCTTCAGCCTTCAGCGATCTGATCTGACCCCGATAAAGTAGACACGGGGTTTAATTAACTTGTTCGTACTGCATGGGACTTTTATACCCTAGGGTGCCATGCCTTCTTACTGAGTTGTAGTATTTTTCAATATAAAAATACGTTTGTGTTGTCATTTCACTACG